>JBBRUC010000055.1:0-30415 GCA_038248205.1 Thermoanaerobaculia bacterium | reverse complement strand
TCTCCCGGCGCTCCCGACGCGACAGGCCTTGCCCTTCCACCCGACGCAATACTCGCCCAAACCCCTCGTCCCCCTCCAGCACGCGCAGATCCTCAACGCAGTCGCCGCCCGCCAGGTTCAAACAGATCAACGACATCAAGACTTGCCGATCTGTCCACCCCTGGCACCCTCGGCGTACCCGCATGTGACGCTGGATCGAACGGCCAAGCTCGGCCGCTTCGGCAAGGTCCAGGTAGAGCAACAGGCCCGCGACACCCGTCATCCCGCTGCGCTGCTGCTCTCCCTCGTACTGGAACCCCAAAACGCCCTGTGACATCATTTCTGCACCTCGTTGGTGAAAGGATCGGTCTCGATAACCACATCCTATCTCCCTGAGAAATCAGAGCCAACGGGGTTTTCAATTCTTTTTTGGTGGTGGATCAAGGGTTCGAGGATCGGGTCGCGCGTTTTCGTTCGTGGGTTTTTCGTGCCGCGGAGCCCCTCTCCCGTTCAATCGCCAGACGCCTGAAAGGCGCGCCGCCGGATCGGCTGCCCGGCCACCGCCGTGCGGTTGCGGCCGGTCTCTTTGGCCACGTACATGGCGGTGTCGGCGAGGCGCAGCAGGGTGCTCTTGGCATCTTCGAACGACAACTCTTCGGGGACGTGGGCGCGGATCGTCGCGACGCCGACCGAACAGGTGAGGCCGCGCAGATGGAGCGGCTCCTGCTGGATTTCGCCCGGCTCGTCACAAAAGGTCGTGGCGAGAATCTCGGTGCGGACCTCTTCGGCGACGTCGATCGCGCCGCCCAAGTCCTGGCCGGGGAGGATCAACACGAACTCGTCGCCGCCGTAGCGGGCGGCGACCCCGCCCACCGCGGCGGTCCGTCGGCGGAGGATGCGCCCCACTTCTCGCAGCACCTGGCTGCCCGCGAGGTGGCCATGGGAATCGTTGACCCGCTTGAAGAAATCGAGATCCAAAAACAGCGTCGCCAGATCGTTGCCGGACTCCTGGCAGAGCCGGACCTCGTCGGCGATCGCGACGTGCAGGTAGCGATCGTTATAGAGGCCGGTCAGGTTGTCGCGTCGGGCGATTTCCTGCGCCTGGCGGCCGTCGAGCACGTTCTGAATCGAGATCGAGATGTACCCGGCGAAGACCTCCAGGAGGTTTTTGTCCTGGTCGGAGAAGGCGGAGCGGTTCTTGCGGTTGATCAACTCCAAGACGCCGCAGACCTCCTGCTCGATCCGGATCGGCACCGCGATCAGCGAATGGGTCTGGTACTGGGTGTGGGCGTCGACCTCGCGAAAAAAGAACGGATCGTCCGAGGCCAGAGCGGTCGTGTAGACCTCGCTCGACAGGTAGACGTGTCCGGCGATGCTCGAAGCGGCAGGGATCGTCCGGCCGACCAGCAGGTCGGACTTGTCGCCGAAAGCGACGATGAACGTGAGGTCGTTGTTCTGCCGATCGGACTGCTTGGAAGACGGATCGTCGAGCAGGATCGAGCCGGACTCCGAAGGGACGAAGCCATTGGCGCGGCGCAGGATCTCGGCCAGGTTCTCGACCAGAGACAGCTCCAGGGGAAACTGGTGCCCGGCGCGTCGGCGCTCGAGAAACCGTTCGAGCTGGTTCGGTTCGAGGCTGTGGCAAATCGCGCCCCGCAAGCTCGCCTCCCGCCGCGGGGTCACAGGCCGCACCTTCTTAAGGGCAAAACAGGGATCGTAGCCATGGTCGGAGGGTCGGCCCAAGTTCGCAAGGTCCACATGTTGTTTGGCTTGCAGAAGATAACAGACGTCTCGCCGGGCCGGTAGCCGTGTGGCCGGAGCCCCTCCGGAGACCCCGAGGTGGCGAAAAATCGACAGATCCTGGCGCACGGTGGTGATCCCGGTCAGACAGTAGACCGTCAGGCTTTTGGGGGCCGGGATCCTAGTTTCGAGGCCAGGTGCCGGGAGCGATCGATGATTTCGTCGCGCAGGGCTTCGGCGTTGGACAGCTGGGGCGCCGTGCGGAGAAAGTGGAGGTCTTCGGCGATTCGGCCTAGCTCTGCGGCCAGGGGAGGGGCGACCCATCGTTCGAGCGCAATCCGTTGCCAGATGGCGCTTGGCGGGGGCGTTGCGAGGCTCCAGCGGTCGGCCAAGAGATGTCCCCAGGCTGAATCGAGAAGCGCCGTGGCCGGCCGGGGACGGACCTCGCGGGCCGCTTCGGCCAGCTCGGTTTCGAATCTCCGCGCCGCCTCGTCTTCGAGTCGTGGCGAGCGCCGGACCCAGAAGAACCCCGCGAGCGCGAGCAAACCGGACAGCGCGATCATCCCGGGCGGAGTGGCGATCGACCGACCGACCGAGGCCATCGCGGCGATCAAGGGTGTTCGTCGGTTCGGTCCGGCGGTATCGCCGGGCCCCGAGAGATCGGCTGAGCGGCCGAGGGTTGCCGGAAGAGAGGGGAGGGGCAACCGCGCCGCGAGGGCGAGCGGAGAGGTCTTCGCCTGCGCGAATTCGGCGTTCGCCGGGTCGAAATACGGGATGGTCGGTAGCTCCAAGTGATAGCTGCCGGGCTGGTCCGGAACCACCACGTAGCTCCACTTTCGCTCGGAGCGAAGGTTGGTGCCGACCAACCGATCCGCGCCGGATTCATGCGGTGGGAAGACGCGCAACCCGGCGGGAAGCGCGAGTTTCGGCGCGGGCAGGCCCTGGAGATTACCGCTACCGGTCATGCGGATCTGGAGAGTGGCGGCCTCGCCCGCGCGCAAGTCCGCCGGTTCGATCGAGGCGGAGAGGGCGAGCGGTCCCACCGCCCCTTGGAAATCGGGCGGTCCCGCCGGTAGCGGACGAACGTCGATCCGAAGCGGCGGCGTCGACAACTCCTGTGGCGTGGGGCGTCCCATCGGAGGCGAGAAAAAGCTCTGCTCCGACTGGATGGCGATCTGAAACTGAACCGGCTCCAGAATGTGCTCTCCGGCGCGGAGGGGAAAGAGAATTCTCCGCAGCAGGGGCACGCGCCCATAGCGCTGATCCCCCAGGGTCACGATTTCCGTCGGCAATCGCTCGGGTAGCGGGACGTCGCGGGTCCAAAAGCCGCGGAAAGCCGGGCTGGAAAGCGGGTTGACCGACGCCACGTCGAGGCGTGAATAGAGGTAGATCGTATAGAGCAGTTGTTGGTTGACGAACGGCTGTTCGCTCGATACCTCGGCCCGAACGAACGCCGCGGGGGGCTCGTTCGGATCCGCGACCCGGGGTGAACGGCGGCGCATCCACGGCGGCGGTCCGAACAGACGCTCGAACGGATCATCCTCGCCGAACAGCGGGTCGCCTTGAGCCTGACCGGTCGGATCCTGCTGCACCTGGATCGTCTGGGTCGGCAGATCGATCAAGCTGCCCCGCAGGTCGATCTGGAGCGAGTGCGCGCTGGCAGGCCCGATGGTTTTGGGGCGGACCTGCCAACTGAGGCGGATCACCCGGGTAAGGCGGCCGTTTGCGATCGTGATCTCGGTGGCCTGCGAGGGGCTGGAGACGATCTCTAGATTGTCCAGCGTAAACCTCGGCGCCAAGTCGATCGGAGTAAGGCCGGTGCGCGCTTCAAACGAGAGCGTGGCCGTTTCGCCCAATCCGATCCGCTCCGGCTCCAAGCGGGCGCGAAGGCTGATTTGAGCTGCCGCCTGAGCCGGCAGGGGGGCGAGCGCGCCGAGCAGGCCGAGAAGCGCGAGCGCGAACCGGCCCGCCGCTTGGCTTGGCTTGGCTCGAGAACGTCGAAGTCCGGGGAGAATCATCGGCATCTTCCGGTCACCAGTCCTGCCAGTCGACGTTCTGGGCCGCCGCGGCCCGGGCGCGCTTTTCGGCTTCTGCCCGGCGCTGTTCGCGTTCCAGCCGTTCGACCGAGCGGAGGATCGCCGCCGCTTCCCGGGCGTTCATGTCGGGTTGCTCGCGGAAGCGGTCGAGGGCGTCATCACCCGCTCCGGGCCTCTTCGGTTGCGGTCCCGGCCGGGGGGTTCCGTCGGCGCCGGGCTTCGGCTGGGGCGGAGTGCCCTGATCTTGCGGCGGTTCTTTTCCTTGCGGATTGGGCGGTTCCTCGCCGCCGCTCTTCGGTCCGGTCTCTTGGTCGCCGCGGCGGTCGCCGCGCGAGCCGTCTTTCGGCTCTTTGGTGCGCAGCTTCTCTTTCTCGCGCTCGACCAGGGCCAGCTCCAGGTTGTGCTTGGCCGCCGCATGACCCGGATCGACGCGAAGGGCCTGTTTGAGCGCCTCGACGGCGCCCGCCGCGTCTCCCGCCGCGAGGCGGCCGGTCCCCAGGTTGAACTGCGCATCGGCGGCCAGCGCGGGGGGGGGCGTTGCGAGCGGCGCGATCGAGCGACTCGACCGCCGCGCGGTTCTTGCCCGCCATCAGCCGCAGGGTTCCAGTGTCGTACTGGACCATCGGATCCTCAGGCGCCAGGCGCGACGCCGTTTCGGCCGGGCGGAGGGCCTTTTCGATCGTAGCCTTCCGATCCTTCGCGTCTCGGTCCTCGCCAGATCCCGAATCCGGACCGGTTTGGGTGTTCAGCTCCTGGATCGCCCGTTCGGTCCGCTCGCGGGGATTCCAGAGCCAGCGCTCCATCCAGGTGGGAAGATGAAGGCCGAAGGGCAGATCGACCGGCAGGCCGAACGGCCCGGCCAGGGCCAGAGCGGTGCCGAGCGCGAGCGTCGCGAGCTTCATCGAACGCCCTCCGTCGTTCTGGGGCGCCGCGGTGATGCGGCCGGTCGGGGCGCCGCGGCGAACGGCCGCATCGCCAGGTGGAGGCCGAGGGCGAGGGCCGCCAGGGCGAGCGGCCATTGGAATCGCTCTTCGAGCGCTTCGACTTCGTCCTGGGCGATCGAGCGGCCGCTGATCTCGCCGATCCTCTTCGCGATCGGCGCCGGGTCGAGCCCGGCATTGGCGGCGCGGAGATAGATTCCACCGGTTTCCCGCGCCACCCGTTCGAGCGCTTCCTCGTGCAGCCGACTGATCACCACCTGGCCGTTCCCGTCGCGCTTGAAACCGTCCGAACCCCTACGCCCGGCAGCCGGGTCAACCTCGGAGCCGGGGATCTTGAGCGGGCTTCCCGCGGCGGTGCCGATGCCGATCGCCGAGACCACGACGCCCGCCTTCTTCAGCCGTTCGATCTCGCGGTCGAGATCGCCGCGGTGGTCCTCTCCGTCCGAAAAGAGGACGATCGCGCGGTGCCGCTCGCTGCCGTCGGGGAACAGGCCGATCGCGCGGTCCAGGCCGGTCGCTAACTCGGTTCCGGGAACCGAGAGCGACCCCGGCTCGACCGTGTCGAGCATCAGATCGATCGCCGCGCCGTCTAGCGTCAAGGGCGAGAGAGCGAGCCCTTCGCCCTCGGTCTGCACCAGGCCGAGGCGGTTTTCGGGCATCGCGGTGGCGAGCCGACGCAGCAGCGACTTGGCGGCTTCGAGGCGGTTTGGCGCGACGTCGAATGCGGCCATCGAGAGGGACGAATCGAGGACGAAAACGACGTCGACTCCGCGCCGCTCGACCTTTTCGGACGATACCCCCCAGCGCGGCCGGGCTAGGGCGAGGGCCGCGCCGAGCACCGCGAGCCCGAGGGCGATCGCCGCCACGACGATTCGCCGCTCCGAGGTGCGGCGGGCCAGCCGCGGCCAGAGGCCCGGAGCCGCCCAGGCGCCGTCGGCCGACAGGCGCTTCTTCCAGAGCCGGACGACGAGCACCGCGGCCAACGGGGCGAGCAGCGCCAGGGCGAGTAGAGAGGGCGAGGCGAAAGTCATGGCTCGGCGGTGATTCGGGCGCCCGCGGTGGCGAGCGGCAAAAGGAGAAGACCGAGGGTGGCCCACAGGAGAGGGGCGCCCGCCTCGCGGTAGCGAACGTAGCGCTTGACCTGCAACGGCGTCTTCTCCAGGCGGTCGATCTCGGCAAGGATTCGCCGCAAGCTGCCGGCGTCGGTCGCCTTCCAGAACCGGCCGCCGGTGCGTTTGGCAATCGCGCCGAGGAGCGGTTCGTCGACCGGCAGCATCATCGGCACCTTCCGGATCAGGCGCTGACCGGTGAACGGATCGATCATCGGAAAGGGCACCAAGACCGGCCCATTCGTGGCGGTTCCAACGCCCACGGTATAGACCTTGATCCCCAGGCCGCCGCACACCGCGGCCGCCGAGGCCGGGTCGATCTCCCCCGCGTTGTTTGCGCCGTCGGTGACCAGGATGATCACGCGGCTTTTGGCGGGGCTGTCGCGCAACCGCGCCGCCGCGTTGGCCAGCGCCACGCCGATCGCGGTGCCGTCGGGCGTATCGTTGAAATCAACCGCCTCCAGGACCCGATGGAGCATGTCGCGATCGGTGGTGAGCGGCGCCCGGGCCATCGCTTTGCCGGCGAACATGACCAGGCCAATGCGATCCGCCGGCCGGCGATCGATGAATTCGGCGACCACTTTCTTGGCTACCGCCAGGCGATTCTTCGGCCGGTAGTCCTCGGCCGCCATGCTGCCCGAGATGTCGAGCGCGATCTGGATGTCGATCCCTTGCGTCCGGCTCTCTTCGATCGCGTAGCCCAGCTGCGGCCGAGCGAGCGCCGCGATCATCAAGGCGAGCGCGGCGAGGCGGGCGTAAAACGGCAGGTGAAGGCGCCAGGCGCCGCCCAGTCCGCGGTCGCCGACCAGACGGCTATACCGCAGGGCACCCAGGGAGGGCGAAGAGTGGTGGTGCCAGGCGATCCACGGCAGCAGCAGCAGGGCGAGCAGCCAGAGCGGGTCGGCGAGGTGGGGGAAGCTCGCGAGCAGCTTCATCACGGCGCCTCGGCTCTGCCGCTGACGCGGGGGGGGCGGGGTGCTTCAGAAACCGGCGGCGGTGTCGGCCGCAGATGCCGATCGAGGCCCGCGGCGAGCGACCGCGCGGCGGCGATCTCTCCGGCGAAGGCCGCTTCGCTCCAGGTGACTGCCGCTTCGCGGCGCGAGAACTTGACCCGGTCGAGGCGCCGGAGGAGATCGACTCCCGATCGAACGCTCCCCTCGGGAACGTCGCCGGAGCGCAGGTGACGCTGGATTTCGGTAGTCGTGCTCTCCAGCGCGGGGAAGACGAGTTCGCGGCCCAGATAGCGGCGGAGCGCGCCCGACAGGGCGGCGGCGAGTCGGGCGGGCGCGGCGTCGGTTTCGACGAGGGCGGCGATCCGCGTTAGCTCGTGCTCCAGCTCGTCAAGCGGCGGCAGGGCGGGCGCGGCGGATTTGGCCGTCTTGGGGCGACGGAACACCCACAGGCCGAGGGCCAGGGCGGCGGCGGAGAATCCGGCCAGCGTCCACCAGAATCTTTGGCCCCAGGGCAGGTGCCGCAGTGGCGCCGGGGGCTCGGGCTGCGCTTGCCGCGGATCGCCCGGAAGAACCGAGGCGACCTCAAGCGTCAGGCTCGGCTCCGTCGTCAGGGTGCGGCTGCCCCCCGGCATCGGCACCACCACCGCCACCGGAGGGAGCGCCACGGCACCGGTGCGAAACGCTGTCAAGGTGATCCGTTGGCTGAATTGTTTCTCGCCGTTCGGTCCGGTGCTCTGCTCGACCGGTCCGGTCGAGACGATCTCGGCATCGCCCCAGGTTTTGCCCCAGGTGGGAAAACGCGGCGCATCGGCCAGCTCCGCCGTCGGCACGACGAGCTGAAGCGTCACCACCGTCCGGTCGCCCACGGTAAGCGCTCCGGGCTTTCCTCCCGGTGCACTCGCGGTGGCCGCGGTGCTCTGGGGAGTCGCCACGGTCGCGGTGAGGCGGGCGGCATCACCCGCCGAGAGGGCTGACAGCGGTCTGGCGCCCGCAGAGGCCAAGCCGGCCGCCAGTGCGAGCGCCAGGTACGAAGGTGCAATCCTCAACGCCGGAGTCTCTTTTTGCGCGCCTCGAAGAACGCGACGAGCTGCGGCAGGTAGGGCCGATCGGTACGCAGCTCCAAGCGGTCGGCGCCGATCTTTGCGGTCAGTCGGGCGAGGTCGGACCGTTCCCGTGTACGCCGCTCGCGTTCGGATCGGGCGAAGAGCGCCCCTCCGGCCAGTGCGATGCGGCCGGTCTCGGCGTCGGCCAGAACGACGGGTCCGCCGGTCGGCGGCTCGATGTCGCGCGGGTCGACGATTTCGATCACCACCAAATCGTGGCGCACCGCTGCGGCTTTGAGCGCCGTGGAACAGGTCGTGGCGACGAAGTCGGAGATCAAAAACAGCACCGAGCGGCGCTTCAGGTTCGCCAGCGTCGCTTCCAGCGCCGCTTCGAGATCGGTTGGGCCGTGAGCGGGCCGGTCGAGCACCTCGCGGACCATGCGCAAAACCTGGGCGCGTCTGCGCCGCGGCGGCAAGAACAGCTCCAGTCGATCGGACAGCAGAGCGGCACCCACCCGATCCTGGTTGCGTAACGCGGCGAAGGCGAGCAGGGCGGCGATCTCGGCGGCCAACTCGCGCTTGAGGATCGCCCGAGACCCGAAGCCCATGCTCCCCGAGACGTCGATCGCGAGGAAGACCGACAGGTCGCGCTCCTCGACGAACTGCTTGATGAACGGCACCCCCATGCGCGCCGTAACGTTCCAGTCGATCGCGCGCACGTCGTCGCCCGGCTGGTAGGGACGGACTTCGGAAAACTCCATCCCGCGACCTTGAAACACCGAGTGAAAGTCGCCGGCCACCCCTTGATCGACCAAACGATTGGTGGCGATCTCGATCCGCCGCACCTTGCGCATCAGATCGGGCGGCAGCTCCGGGCGCGGAGCCCGCAACGGCGGACCGACCGGAGCGGCTTTCCGCCGGAAAACCCTGGATAACAGCGAACCTCGCGCCTGCCCGAACAAGGAGGATTCTCCCGCGGTCAGGGAACCGGAACCCGTTCGAGGATGCGCGCGACCAGATCGTCCGAGGAGATCTCTTCGGCTTCGGCCTCGTAGGTTGGAACGATCCGGTGGCGAAGCACGTCGGGTGCGATGTCTTTGACGTCCTCGGGAATGACGAAGCCGCGCCCGCGAACGAAGGCCAGGGCCTTGGCCGCCCGCGCGAGGTAAATCGTCGCGCGAGGCGAGGCACCAAAAGAGATCAGGTCGACCAGATCGGCGAGCCCCGCGCGGGCCGGATCGCGCGTGGCGGCGACGAGGTCGAGCAGGTAGTTCTTGAGCTTGGTGTCGAGATAGATGCCGTCGGTCACCACCCGCAAGTGCGCGAGGCGCTCGCGATCGAGCACCTGGTTCGCCTCAATCTTTCGTTCGACCAACATCCGTTCGAGGATCTCGGCCTCCTCGGCGCGCGAGGGATAGGTCAGCTTCAGCTTGAGCATGAACCGGTCGATCTGCGCCTCGGCGAGCGGATAGGTGCCCTCCTGCTCGATCGGGTTCTGGGTCGCGAGGACCAGGAACGGATCGGGGAGCGGACGGGTTTTGTCGCCCAGCGTCACTTGCCGTTCTTCCATCGCTTCGAGCAGGGCGGACTGAACCTTAGCCGGAGCCCGGTTGATCTCGTCGGCGAGCAGCAGGTTGGTGAAGATCGGTCCCGTCCGCGCCTGGAACTGGCCGGAGGCCGGTTCGTAGATCAGCGTTCCCACCAGGTCGGCGGGGAGCAGGTCGGGGGTGAACTGAATGCGCCGGAAATCGAGCGCCAGAGTCTGGGAGAGGGCTTTGACCGCAAGGGTCTTCGCGAGTCCGGGAACGCCCTCGATCAGCGCGTGTCCTCGGGCGAGCAGGGCGACGAGCATGCGATCGAGCAGATACTCCTGCCCGACGATCACCTTGCGCAGCTCGGCTTCCACCTGCTTCAGATGAAGGATTTCTCGATCGACGTCTCGGCTGGCGGTTGCGACTTCTAGTTCCATGACGTTGATTCCTCGGCTGCAATCGAAGTGCCATCGGACCGCCGAAGGGAGACGCCACGATTCTTTGCCCGGCGGGTGTCCGCGAGCCGCAGCCGGAGACTCGAAAAGCGCCAAATTGGCCGGAAGGGGCGGCCTCTTTGAGAGAGGGGCAGGTCCGCTCGCTCGTCGGTGGCGGGAAAGGCCAGAGAATAAGGGGCGCGGTGATAGCGTCGCTCACCCATGTCGTTCGGCAAGCCCTCGCTCAAGAAATCGTTCGGTCAGCACCATCTGATCGATGGATCGCTCTGCCGCCCGCTGATCGAGTTCCTGTCGCCGCTCGCCGGTGCGCGGGTGATCGAGATCGGTCCGGGGGGTGGGGTGCTGACCGCCGAGCTGCTGCGTGCGGGAGCCGAGGTGCTCGCCTGGGAGGTCGACCCGGAGTGGGCGATCGTGCTGCGTAGGCGGTTCGGGCCGAGCCTTCAATTGGTCGCGGGAGATGCATTGGACATCCCGTGGGAGCGTCTGCCTGAAGAGACCCTGGTCGCCGGCAACCTGCCGTACAACGTGGCGACGTCGCTGATCGAACGATTTCTTTCCCGCGGCGCAGGCGTCCCGCGCGCCGCCGTTTTGGTCCAGTACGAGGTGGCCGAACGTCTGGTCGCCCGTCCCGGGGACGCCGCCTATGGCTCGATGAGCGTACTGGTCGCGGCCTATTCCCATGCGCACCTGTTGGCCCGGGTGGCGAAGGGTAGCTTTCGTCCGCCGCCTAAAGTCGATGGCGGCTTCGTCGGTTTCAACCTGCACCCGCCCCCGCTGCCGGCCGCGGAGATGCCCGCGTTCATCGCGACGGTACGGTTGGGATTCGGCCAACGAAGGAAGACGCTCAAGAACTCTCTCGCCGCCGGTTGGGGAAAAGAGCGCGCGGCCGCGGTTCTCGATCGCGCCGGAATCGATCCCGGTCTGCGCGCCGAGGTGCTCGGTTTGCCCGAATGGCTGGCGATCCAGCGGGCGTCATCCGAGATCTGAACCGCCCTCTCGCCGGCTCACCCCGGTCTCTTTTCTCAAGGTCTTCAGATCTCAAGGTCTTCAGACGCGGGGCTGTTCACGATCGTTTCTTCTTACGTTGGCGCTCCGCCTGACGGCGCCAGCGGCCGGTAGGTTCGGGAGGGGGTTGGCCGAGGTAGGGCTGGCCAACCAGGCAGCCCGCACCGCGGACACAGGCGAACGTGATCGTCGCCCCCTCCGGAGCCGGGGGAATCACGGTGCTGAATCGGGTCCAACCGTCGCTGTCGAGGTTTTGGATCGACCCTTGGCTTTTCGTTCCCACCTGGATCCGCACCAGCAGGCGCCCCTTGCGTTTCGAACTGGTGAGGAGCGCTCCGAGCGGTCGCTTGCCACCCGGAGGTAGGGTCAGGCGGACCTCCGCACCCCGGTCGAGCGCGATGGAAAGGAGTCCCAGGCCGTCGGTCGTGTGCAAGCGGATCGGTGTGGTTTTTGGCAGCTCGGCGAGCAGATCCAGCTGAACCTCCCCATGGCCGGGCAGTGCCGCGCGACGATAGATCGCGATCGGCGGCGTCGGCT
Organism: Thermoanaerobaculia bacterium; assembly: GCA_038248205.1. Taxonomy (GTDB): domain Bacteria; phylum Acidobacteriota; class Thermoanaerobaculia; order Multivoradales; family UBA5704; genus DASYKS01. Next base: position 19,085 of record JBBRUC010000055.1, on the reverse strand, counting down.
GGATTTGTAGTGAGTCGAGACGATAGTCGGCGAGGAATCGATGGGGCTCGCCGAGCAGCGAGGTGATCAGCCCGCGCGATCGGAGCGTGACCATCAGCAGGTCTGCATCGAGCCGGGCGATGTTCTCATGCAGATCGCCGTCGCGGACCGCATCGAGGGAGGCGCGGTCGCTCACCAAGCCGAGCAGGTCGGCCACCGGCCGCGAACTCTGCCAGCCGAGAAATCCCACCTCCCAAGCGGCGATACGCGTGCCTTCCGGGTAGAGCGCCGCGAGATCGGCGGCCCGGGCGTAGGAGGCTTGGCGCGGATCGCCGGGGCCGGCTCGAAGCCAGTTCAGGTCGGGACGCGCGGCGTAGACCACCGCGCCGAGCGCGCCGAGCGCGACCAAGCTCCAGGCGCGTCGCGCCCAAAGAAGGGGAAAGGGCGGCGCTTCGAGCGCGAAGGCCGGAAGCAGCAGCAGGGCGAGCTTGAACGGGGCGGCATACCAGGGGTAAAACGGAATACCGAGCCCCGCCACCAAAGCGAGATGAGCGGCTCCCCAGGCGATCAACGCCTGGCCGGAGGCGGCTTTCGGGCGGCGGCGGAACGCCAAGGATGCCGCTCCGGCGATCGCGAGCGGGGGCCACCAGGACTGGCGCGCCTGGGAGAAGCCGTCTCCCGGCTCGGCGAGCATCTCGAGCAGCGGCCGGCCCGACTGCCAAACGCCGAGTGCGCTGTCGACCTGTGCCCGCTTTGCCGCCAGCGTTCGCGGGAGTACGGTGCCGGCGAGGCCGAACAGGATCGCCAGCCAGAGCGCGGCGAGAACGATCGCCGCTGCGGCGATCCGGGCGATCCGGCGGGCGCTCGCGGCGCTGGCGGCAATCACCGGCCCGCTCTCCCGCCGTAGCTCCAGGAGAGCCACGAACGGCGCGGCCAGCCCCGCCTCGGCGCGAAACATCGCAGCCAGCGCCAGCAGCAGCCCGGTCGAAAGAAGCCGTCCCCGCGCCCGCTCGTGAAACGCCCAGATCACCGCGGCGATCGCCGGCAGATACTCGTTGCCGAGCAAAGCGTGGGAGGGTGTTAAAACCAACCAAAGAATCCCGCCCGCGAATCCCGCCCGCGGCCACCCCTCGCGACGACCGAGGGCGAACAGGCCGAGAGCGGCCGCGGCGATCGAAATCCAGGAGACGGCGTTGCCGAGCCACGGAATTGCGAGGCCGGTAAGGGCGGCGGAGCCGCCGAGCAGGACGGCCAGAAAAGGCGATGACGTACCGAGCCCTGTGCTTCCGGGCCAGGTGAGGCCATGCCCCTCGGCGAACGAACGGGCGTAGACGTAGGTGATGTAGACGTCGTCGATTCCCGCCTTTTGCGCGGTCCACGAGGCGAAGAGGAGGGCGATCAGCGCGAAGAGTGCGGCAACGATGCCCAGGGCGAGCGGCGACGCCGAACCGAGAAAGAGCCCGGGGACCGACCTGGAGAGCAGGAGGCGACTCCGATCGATCGCGTACTTCGTAGGGGCAGCGAGCTTCAAATCCAATCTCCTGAAAGTGTCCTATGCTAGACTTTATCGGTACTTATCGGTGAAACCCTAAGATCTTTTCGAGAGCCTTTACCCTTGTCCGTCGCACTTGCCAAGACGACCGAACGCTCCGAGCGCCCAACCCTTTCCGCCGAGAAGGGGAGGGAGTTGCTCGGATTGGTGTTGCTCGCGGTCGCCCTGTTCGCCGCCGTCGCCTTCGCCAGCTTCGACCCGCGGGATCCGAGCGTCCTTCATCGTACGGTGTCCTCCGAGGTCCGGGTACGCAATCTGGTCGGTCCATTCGGCGCCCATTTTGCGGCGGTCGCGTTCGGTTTCTTTGGCCTCGCCTGCCTGGCGATCCCGGTTTTGTTAACCATCGCCGGAGCTCGCCGCCTGCGCCGTCGGGAGGTGGAGCGGGTGGTTGGGAGGGGGATCGGGTCGGCTCTGCTGCTGGTCTCCTTACCTGGGCTGCTCGATCTCGCTCTCGGCGCGGTCGCCTGGCCGCGCGGCGGCACGGTCCTCGCGGGGGGGGCGTTCGGGCACCTGCTGACCGCTTTTCTGGATGCTCGGGTGAGCTTCACCGGCTCGGCCCTGCTACTCGGATTCGCGGTGGTCATCGGGGCCGCCTTGGCGGCCCAATCGACGCTTGGGGGCATTCTCGCATCCTGGCGCGAAAAGCTCTCGCGCCGATGGCAGGAGTCGGTCCTCGCCCGCGAGCGCAAGCGCGAGCGGCGCGGCAAGGAACGCGCCCGGCAACGGGTGGTGACCAAGCATCTCCAGCGGGTAGTGGAAGAGCGGAAGCAGGCCGAAGAGCAGCAGAAGGTGCGCGATCCGGTGGTGCGGCGCCCAGCCGCCTCCTCGGACTTGGCTCCGGTGCCCAACCCTCCGGCCGCGCCTGCGGCGGCGGATCATCGGATCGATCTACCACTGCGGATTACCGAGCGGAGCGGCGCCCACGAGTTTTCCTTCCGCCGGGTGCGCCCCGAATCGCCGCCCGCGTTCGAGGCGTCCGAGCCGGAGATCGCTGCACCGGCCGCCAGAGTTGCGCCGCCGCGCGCCCCGGGGCCGGTCTTTCGGCCCGCCCCGGCGGCGGTCCTCACCCCCTCGCCGGCCATGCCGCTGCGACGGGTCTCGGCGGCGGGCGCGGGCGGTTCCGCGGCCCCTCAGACTTCCTTGCCGTTCCCGGTCGAGGCGCCGACCACCGAGCTGCCGCCGGTCAATCTGCTCCAGATCGAGGATCATCGAACGCGGGTCGACGAAACCGAGTTGATCCGCCTCGGCGAGGCGATCCGCAGCCGCTGCGCCGAGTTCGGGGTCGACGGTTCGATTGAGGGGATCAGTCCCGGCCCGGTGATCACCATCTTCGAGTTGCAGCCCGCGCCGGGCGTCAAGGTCAGTCAGGTGGTCAACCTGCAAGACGACCTGGCGCTGGCGATGAAAGCCGAGTCGGTGCGCATCGACCGGATGGCCGGCCGCTCGACCCTCGGCATCGAGATCCCGAACCACGATCGCCGGGTAATCCGGCTCGGCACGCTGCTCGCCGACGAGCGGTTCAAGAAGGCACCTTCTGTGCTCACCATGGCGCTCGGCACCGACATCTACGGCGAGCCCTATTACGCGGACCTCGCGACGATGCCTCACCTGCTGGTCGCCGGGGCGACCGGCTCGGGCAAGTCGGTGGGCCTCCAGAGCATGATCACGTCGATCGTCTACAAGGCGCGGCGCGATCAGGTGCAATTCATCTTCATCGACCCGAAGCGAATCGAACTCGGAGTGTACGCCGACATCCCGCACTTGAAGACCGAGGTGGTGGTCGAACCGAAAAAGGCGGCGAACGCCCTGCGCTGGGCGGTCTCCGAGATGGAGCGCCGCTACCGCCTGCTCGCCGAGGTCCATGTTCGCTCGATCGCTTTTTACAACCGGGCGCTCGCCGATCCGGAGGTGCGCGAGCGGCTGGCCCTCTCCGACGAGGGGGGCGACGTGTTTTCCGCCGGGGACCTAAAGCCGCTGCCTTACTACGTGGTGATCATCGACGAACTCGCCGACCTGATGATGGTCGCCTCGGCCGATGTAGAAACCTCGATCGCGCGCCTCGCCCAGATGGCGCGGGCGGTGGGCATCCACCTGATCATCGCGACGCAGCGGCCGTCGGTGGACGTCTTGACCGGCACGATCAAGGCAAACTTCCCTTGCCGCATCGCCTACGCCACCCCCTCACGCCACGATTCGCGGACGATCCTCGATCAGGTCGGCTCGGAGAAGCTCTTGGGCAAGGGCGACATGCTGTTCAGGCCGCCGGGCAGCTCGCGGATCGTCCGCCTCCCCGGCGCCTACGTCTCCGAACAGGAGACGGCCGGCTTGATTCGCTGGCTTAAAAAACAGGGCAAGCCCGACCTCGATCCAGAGGTTCTGCGCGACCGCGAAGGCTCGGGTGGCGGCGGGGGCGAGGGGCTGGACGACGACGGGGACGACTCGCTTTACGAAGAGGCCGCCCGCCTGATCGTCCGCGAGCGCCAGGCCTCGGCCAGCTTCCTCCAGCGCCGCATGCGCGTCGGCTTCTCCCGCGCCGGCCGCCTGATCGACATGATGGAGCGCGACGGTCTCCTCGGCTCCTCCCAAGGAAGCAAAGCGCGCGAGATCCTGGTTCCGCCCAACTACTTCGAAGAGATCGACAGCGTCCTTGGCGAAGAGGTCTGAGGGGCGTCGGTAGTAGCTTCCTACCCGCCGAGTCCCAGCTCCTCGATCGAGTTGACTTCGAGGATCCGATCGGCGATCGCGCTCAGCCCGTCGACCGAGCGGATGAGGGCCAAGCGCCTACGCAACGGCGCGGGTACCTCCCCAAAGCGTTGGCCGAGCATGCGGACGATCGTGCCTCGCAAACGGTCTACGCCTTCCTTTCGGCCTTTTGAAATTCCCTTGGCTTCGATTCGATCAGCCCATGTCATTTCCATTGCTTCCATCGCTTGGACCTCCGGGGGATTCGTGGCGCGACGCAGAGAAGCGTACTCCTCCGCCTCGCTTCCTTTCAAGGGTAGGTAGGTTTCGACGCAATTCATCAACAGGAGCTTGTCGGACTCGCGGATCGGGGCGGACGCGATTTTCCGTAGCGCTTCGAGCTTGAGCCGGGCACGGCCGAGCGATCCGGGCTTGGCCAGGGCGGCGAGGCCCCAGGCGAGCGGCTCGGGGCGAGCTTCTCGGCAACCAGGCGCAGAAGGTCCGGGAAGAACCGGCGAAACAGCGTCTTGAACAGGGGATCGTGTGGGGGCAAGGTGAAAGCCCTCCTTTCACCTGTTCTAAGACGTAAAACACCTCCTTCGATCTTACAATTCGCGCCGATTTCTCCCAAGTCGCTGCGAACCGTCCGTCGGCAGCCTGGTACGATGGGCTGATTAGGGGAGCTGCCGCATGATTCAGGAGCTTTTTCATATCGGTTCGTTTGCGATCAGCCCGTTCGGGGTGCTGTTGGTCGCGGCGTTCGTCGTGAGCTATCTGCAGTTGCGTTGGGGATTGGTCTATCAGGGCATCGGCGACGACGAGGACGCGAGCGCGCTGGTCTTTGCGGCCGGGGTCGGCGGCATTCTGGGCTCGAAGATCTACTACGCCATTCTCTACGGCGATTGGCACCTGCTGTTCGACCGCTCGGGGCTGGTCTGGTACGGCGGTTTCATCCTTGGCGCCGCGGCGGTGATCTGGACGCTCAAGCGGCGGCATCTGCCACCTTGGCAGGTCTGCGACGCCGCGATGCCGGGTTTGGCGCTCGGCTATGGCATCGGCCGCATCGGCTGCTTCCTGGTCGGGGACGACTACGGCCGGCCGACCGATGGCCCGCTCGGGGTGATCTTCCCTCACGGCCTCCCAGAGACGACCGCGGGCAATCTGCGCGACATCTTTCATTACTCGGTGCCCGCTGCGATCCCCGACTCTCAATTGGTGCCGGTTCATCCGACCCAGCTATACGAGACCGTTCTCGGGATCGCGATCTGGTGGGTGGGGGTGAGCGTCTTGCGCAAGCGGTTTCGGCCGGGCACGACCTCCATCGTCGTGCTCGCCCTGCTCGCGCTCGAACGCTTCGGGATCGAGTTCCTGCGCGCCAAGGACGATCGGTTTTTGGGCGGCCTCACGGTGGCCCAAGGCTTTAGCCTAGCGATCTTGGTGATCCTTGCCGGGCTTTGGCTGCGGCGCCCCCAGTCTTCGATCGCTCCGAGATCTCCGGTCCGGCCCTCTGCCTAAAAGGCGAGCCGCACCTTTACGAATGGCATCGATTCCCCCTCGCCTGTTGACGATCGCCGGGTCCGACTCCGGCGGCGGCGCGGGAATCCAGGCGGATCTCAAAACCTTCGCCGCCCATGGCGCCTATGGAATGAGCGCCATCGTGGCGCTCACCGCCCAGAACACGCGGGAGGTCCGTGCGATTCACGGCGCGCCGGCCTACTTCGTGGCGCAGCAGATCGACGCCGTGTTCGAAGATCTGGGGGTCGACGGAGTAAAAATCGGCATGCTCGCCAGTCCCGAGCTGGTCCGTGTGGTGGCCGATCGCCTGCGAGCCCACGCCTCGCCGACCCTGCCTGTCGTTCTCGATCCGGTGATGATCGCAAAGAGCGGTGCCCACCTGCTCGCCCAAGAAGCGGTCGCCGCACTCGTCGAGGAACTGGTGCCGATCGCGACGATCGTCACGCCGAATCTGCCGGAGCTGGAACGCATGACCGGCCTGCCGGCGGGGACCGAACCGGAGCGCCTGACCGCGGCGGGCGAAATAGGAACGCGTGGCCCGGCGGTTCTGGTGAAAGGCGGGCATGCCCAGGAGACCGAGGCGACCGAGGATAACGCCGGGGCCGAGCTGGTCGACTTGCTCTGGACCGCCGAGGCTGTCCACCGTTTCGCCCACCCGCGAATCGCCACGACCTCGACGCACGGCACCGGCTGCACCCTCTCCTCGGCGATCACCGTGCGATTGGCGCGCGGCGAGGCGCTCGCCGCCGCGGTCGGCGGTGCGATCGACTATCTGCGCGGCGCGATCGCCGCAGCCTATCCGCTGGGGCACGGCGCCGGGCCGGTGGACCACCTGTATCGTTTTGCTCGAGGGGAGGGTTTTGCTTGAAGGTAGCTGAGACGACAGACATCACCGACGAAAAGGACGACGACGCAATCCTCGACCTGCTGGTGATCGGTGCCGGACCGACCGGCATTTCGATTGGCGCCGAAGCGCGCCAAGCGGGCCTGAGCGTACTGCTGGTCGATCGCGGTCCGTTGACCGCGGCGATCCAGGGATATCCAACGTTCATGGAGTTTTTCACCACCCGGGACCGGTTGGAGATCGCCGATATCCCGTTCGCGATCCCGGAGGACAAACCGACCCGGCGCCAGGCGCTTACCTACTACCGCGCCGTGGTTGAGCGATACGGGATTCCACTCGCCCTGCACGAAGCGGTCACCGCGGTGACCGCGGTGAGAGCCGACGGCGGCGCCGAAGGTGGCGGTTTCCGGGTCGAGACCACGGCCACGAGTCCCCGGGTCGCCCAACAGCGGGTGCGCCAGGCGCGGGCGGTCGTTTTTGCCACCGGCTATTTCGGCAATCCTGTCCGATTGGGCGTTCCGGGCGAGGATCTGCCGCATGTCCACAGCCACTATCTCGAAGCGTATCGCCACTTCGGCGAGCAGGTGGTGATCGTTGGCGGCGGCAACACGGCAGCCGAAGCTGCGCTCGACCTTTGGCGCAACGGCGCGCGGGTCGGAATCGTCCACCGCCGGGCCGCGCTCAAGCCGGGGGTCAAATACTGGCTCAAGCCGGACATCGAAAACCGGATCGAAGAAGGGTCGATCGACGCCTATTTCGAATCGCGGGTCGTCGCGTTCCGGCCGGACGGCTTGGAGATCTCCGGAAGCAAGGCCGGTGGGGAAGGGGAGCCCACCTTCCTGCCGGCCGATGCGGTCTACGTTCTGGTCGGCTATAGGCCCGAGATGGAGCTGCTCGCCCGAGCCGGCATCGAGATCGAGCCGGAGACGCTGATCCCGCGCTTCGACCCGGCGACCTGCGAGTCCAACGTGCCGGGCCTCTACGTCGCCGGCACGATCCAGGCCGGGCGCGCGACCGACCGGATTTTCATCGAGAACTCGCGCGACCATGGGGGACGAATCGTCGGCCATTTGCGCGGCCAAGCCGCGCGCTGAGGGCTCGTGCTGAAGGATTATCGCGGCCGGGGGCGAAGGTGTCCTCGCGTGAGGACAAGCCTTCTGTACCCACGCCCTGTCGCTCCGGGACGATTTACGGGTACGCTTCTTGCGGCGCATTCGTTCTGGGAGTCATCCCGGCCACCCGATTCGTCGGTGGACCGCCCGCCGCCCTTACGTGCCATAAAAGCCCGCCCCGCCGGGTCTTCGGAGGATTTCAGTATGCGCCACCGCCCGTTGCTTGCCCGTTCGTTCCTCGCCGCATGTCTCGCGGCTCTCTTGCCACTCCCTTCGCTCTTGGCCCAAGGCCCGGGATCGGCGGTGTTCGGAGAGCTGATCGAAGTTCGCGTGGTCAACGTCGAGGTGGTCGTTACCGACAAGCAGGGCAATCGCGTTCCCGACCTCACTTCCGCCGACTTCCGCCTGACGGTCGACGGCAAGCAGGTGCCGATCGAGTACTTCACCGAAGTGCGCGGCGGTCAAGCGATTCTGCCGGGCGACGAGGAGGCCCGTGCGAACGCGCCGGTTCCCGGACTGGCCGGTATCGCTCCCGGCAACGACGTCGGCACCAGCTACCTGGTCTTCATCGACGACTATTTCTCGGTCGGAGCCCAGCGCGACCGGGTGATCCGTTCGCTCAAGGACAACCTGTCGCGCCTAGGTCCTCAGGACCGCATGGCGATCGTGGCGTTCGACGGCAAGAGCGTCGACATGCTGTCCACCTGGTCGTCCTCGGCCAACGCCCTTTCGCGCGCCCTCGACCAGGCTCTGGTGCGCCGCTCCCACGGTCTCGAACGGTTCGCCGAGCTGCGCAGTTTCGAGAACACACGGCGGCCGCCCAACAGTTTTTTCGGCGACCGCGACCTGCGCTTGAGTTCGCGTCTCGAAGTGGACGAGCTGCAATACGCCCAGTCGCTGGCCAGCAAAGTCGAGCGCTCAGTTTCGGCGGCGGTCACCACTCTGCGCGGCTTCGCTTCGCCGCCCGGCCGCAAAATCATGATCTTGCTTTCCGGAGGCTGGCCCTACGCGCCGGCCGATTACGCGATCAACGATCCCAACCGGCCGGTTGCGGAGCGCGAGGTGCCGGAGGGGGAGAAGCTGTTCGGGGCGCTTTCCGATACCGCCAACCTGCTCGGGTATACGGTCTACCCGGTCGACGTTCCGGGGCTCGAAGGGATCGCAGCCGATGCGAGCCTGTCGAACCCGGTCGCCGGAACCAGCGCTTTAAACCTGCGCGAAAACCAGTTTCACGACTCGCTCGAATTTATCGCCCGTCAGACCGGTGGAACGCCGCTGTTGAACGGCAATGCGGTCAAGGCGCTGGAGCGGGCGACGACCGACACCCGCTCGTTCTACTGGTTGGGGTTCACGCCGAACCGCCAGGGGGACGACCTCCGCCATCGGATCAAAGTGACGACGGCGCGCTCGGGTCTCTCGGTACGCTTTCGCGATTCGTTCCGCGACCTTTCCAAGTCGACCGAGGTCTCGTTGATGGTGGAAAGCGCTTTGTTCTTCGGCAATCCGCCCGGGAGCGAATCGATGCCGGTGCAGGTCGGCGAGATCAAACCGGCGGGCAAGAAGAAAAAGGAGATCGCCGTGCCGCTGTCGATCGCGATTCCGATCGATGCGATCACCCTGTTGCCGATCGACGGCAAGTACCGCGCCCAGCTGGAGCTGCGGGCCGCGGCGGTCGATGAAAAGGGAAACCGCTCGGACGTGCCGGTGACCCCTCTCGCGGTCACCACGCCGACCGCCCCCGAGCCGGGTGGCTTCCTGCGCTACAACACGACGCTCAAGCTGCGCAAGATCAAGCAAAAGCTCGTGCTGTCGATCTTCGATCCGGCGAGCGGCCGACTGCTCGCGGCCCAGGTCGAAATCTCGCCCCCTCGATGACCGCCCTGTGGCCCTTATAATCGCCGGGAACCGGAACGAACCTGAGTTGAAGCCGGAATGAAGAGAATCGAGAAAAGAGACCCGATGAAGAGAGCTTGGCTGAGAGCCTTACCGTTCGTTGCCGTCCTGCTGGTTTTCGCGTCGAGCGCACCGGCCGCACCGACCCCCGCTGAGAAGCCGAGGCCGGCCGACGTCTCGGGCGGTTTCATCGGCGAGACCGTGAGCGTCAATGTGGTCAACGTCGACGTCTACGTGACCGACAAGAAAGGCAACCGCGTCACCGGTCTTTCGAGCGGCGATTTCCAGATCTTCGAGGACGGCCGGCCGATGGCGATCACCAACTTCTTCTCGATGGAGGGAGGAAAGGTCGCATCGGCCCTCGCCGCGCCGCCGCCGGTCGCCCCCGAGGCGCCGACCGAGACGCCGGAACCGGTCGAGGAAGCCTCCGCGAACCTTCCCCCGCCGGAGGATCAGCGCCTGGTGCTGATCGTCTATGTCGACAACTTCAACCTGCGGCCGTTCAACCGCAACCGCGTGCTGCGCGACCTACGGGTGTTTTTGAACACCAAGCTGCAGCGCAACGACCTGATGATGCTGGTCTCCTACGATCGGTCGGTGCACATCCGGCAGACGTTGACCAGCGACCCGGGGTTGATCAACTCGCAGCTCGTGGAGCTGGAGAAGATCTCGGCTCAGGGCACCCACGCCGACTCCGAGCGGCGCGATGCGCTCCAGCGAATCGAAGATTCCGCCGATGCATCCTCGGCGCTCAGCATCGCCCGCGGCTATGCCGAGTCGCAGTACAACGACCTCGCCTTCTCGATCGATGCCCTGCGCGACATCGTCAACGGACTCGCCGGCATGCCCGGTAGGAAGGCCGTCCTCTACGTCAGCGACGGCTTACAGATGATCGTCGGCCAGGACGTCTATTACGCGGTGCAGGAGAAATACCGGGATACGAGCGGCATCACCCAGTCGTTCGACTACGACACCTCGCGCCGCTTTCGAGAGCTGACCTCGACCGCGAACGCTAACCGGGTCACCTTCTATACCCTCGATGCCGCAGGCCTACGCAGCTATTCGTCGATCTCGGCCGAGAATCAGGGTCCCGGCCAGGGCGTTTTCATCGACCAGATCCAAATCCAGAACCTCCAGAGTTCGATCCGTCTGATGGCCGACGAGACCGGCGGCAAGGCGGTGATCAACACCAACAACTTCCTCCCCTCGTTGGAGCGCATCGCGGAGGATTTCCGCAGCTACTACTCGCTCGGCTATTCGCCACCCCATTCGGGCGATGGGCGGTACCATGAGATCAAGATCAAGCTGAAGCGCAAGGGGCTGGAGGTCCGCCACCGGGAAGGGTATCGCGACAAAACGCCCGAAACCCAGATGAACGACGGTACGCTCGCCGCGCTCAGCTTTCCGTTCCAGAGCAATCCGCTCGGGGTGGACATCGAGTTCGGCCCACCGCAGCGCCGCGCCGACGGCTTCTTCGTGGTGCCGGTCGAGGTTCACATCCCCCTGGGCAAGCTGGTGATGATCCCGCGGGAGACCGAGCACGAGGCCGCGGCCCGGGTGTTCGTGGCGGCCCAAGACAGCCAGGGCGGCGTTTCGGAGGTCCAACAGGCGGTGGTGCCGATCCGCGTTCCCAACGATCAGGTGGCGACGATTGGCGAGAAGTACTACACCTACACGCTCAGCCTGTTGATGCGGCCGGGCGAACAGAAGGTGGCGATCGGTTTGCGCGACGACGTCGCGAACACCACTTCGTTCGTGGCGCGCAGCTTGAGGGTGGGAGGATGAGCGTGGCCGGATGGGGACGGTTGGTTCGCGACCTCGGGCAGTCTTGGATCGAAGTTCTGCGGGCCGAGCTATCGGCGCTCGAAGACGACTTCTCCCGCTCCGGAAAGCGATTGAAGCGCGGGATCGGCCTGTTTGGCGGAGCCGTGGCGCTCGGCTTTTGGGCGGTCGGGGCGTTGGTCGTCGCGGCGATCGCGGGCCTTGGGGTCTGGCTGCCGCTCTGGGCGTCAGCCCTGATCGTGGCGGTCGCGTTCGCGGCCGGGGCGGCCGGGTTGGCGGCGATCGGCAGCAAGAGCGTCGCGCTGGTAGAAAATCCAATCACCACCGCGCGGCGGCGACTGGAAGATCACATGGATTGGATGCAGAGCCACCTGCTCGCCACGGCCGCGGCCGAGCTGGATTCCCCGTCGTCCGGCGGGGGCAAGCGTGATCGCGGCGATCGGCACCGCGATGATTTCGAGGAGGAGTTGCCTTGAGCTCCCTAGAAGAGAGCCGCCAACGGGCGGAAATGCTACTCGCCGAGGCGCGCAGCGAAGCCGAGCGCCGCGCGCTCGCGGTGCGCGACGCGGTGTCGCGCGATCTCGGGATCGTGCCGAAGAAACAACCGCTGCTGCTCGCGGCGGCGGCCGGAGCCGTGGGCTTCGCGATCGCCTTGGGCTGGCGTAAAAAGCGGTCCCGACGATCCGGCCGGTGATCCGGTTGACCGCGCCCGATTCACTCGGCGACGAGCGGTCTTTTAAAGACCATCGCGATGTTGTCGGTGGCACCGGACTTGAAGTTCACCGAGGTGATCGAGACCAGCTCCCACCCCTCTTCGCCGAGCAGATTCATCTGCACGGCGGCGTTGGGGTCGAGCCGGTAGTTCTCGCTGCGAATGTTGATGATCTTGTATTCCCATCTGGTCATCGCGCGCCCCTTTCTCTCGGCTCCCTCCGCTTGCGACCGGCCTCTCGGGAGCCGAACCTTTACCTATTTTAGCTCCAACTCGATCTCGATTGGATCTCCGCGCCCGACCCGCCATTGGGCCGCCAAGCTCGCGCCCGGCAACGACAGCTCCAGCGTACCGAGAGAGCCGGGCAGAAGGCCCGGTTCGCCGGCCGAAAGGTCGGCGTAACAACCGGCCTGTAAGACCCTGCCTCCGGCCTCGCCGACCGCCACGCGCGGGAACGTACCGGCCGGCAACCAACCGCTCGGCAGGTCGGTGACCAAGTTGCCGAACCGGTCGATGTGGGCGATCCGGCCGGTGAGAAGCGCCGCAGTGCGCCGCGGCGGCGGGATTTCGAGCCGAACCGGATCGTCGATCGGCGGACCCAGCAGATCCAGGCGTCCCCCCGACAGCAGGAACGCCGCGGCCGGAGCGAAGCGGTCGCGGCCATGGAACGTGTTGCCCGGATTGTCGAGGAAGAGATCGCTCCGCTCGATCGAAACGATCTTCGCACCGGCAAGATGGGAGTGGAGCAAACCGTTGTCCGGGGCCACGAAGTACGACGGTCCCTTGGCGCCGGGAGTTTCGAGCGCGATCATCCGCCGGTCGCTGCCCACCCCCGGGTCGACGACCGCGAGATGCACCGTGCCGGGCGGAAAGCTGCGCACCGCGGCCGAGAGCAAAAACGAAGCGGTCAGGACGTCGCCGGGAGCGACATCGTGGGCGATGTCGACGATCGTCGCGCCGGGCGCCCGGGAAAGGACCACCCCTTTGACCGCCGCCACGTACCAATCCTTAGGGCCGAAGTCGGTGAGCAGAGTGAGAAGCGAGAGCATGGCGGGTGTTGAGGTCGGGTCGGTTTTTCGGGTACGTCGGGTAGATCGGTACCTCGGGCAAAAGATCGGCGGATAGAATGCCGTCCCGTGAGCCTATCCGAACGTCACCTTCTCCTGTTTACCAAACCCGCGCGCCCCGGACGGGTGAAGACTCGGCTGATCGGAGAGCCCCCGGCGGGCCTCTCCGGGTGCCAAGCGGCGGAGATCCACGCCGCGTTCGTCGAAGATCTGCTCGATCGCCTGCGCGGCGGAGCGTTTTCGACCACCATTGCCTGGGCGCTCGATGACTGGCCGGCGGGAGAGCCGATCCCCGACCCATTCGGGCTCCCCGGCGTTCGCCAAGAGGGGGCCGACCTGGGAACCCGCCTGTTCACCGCCCTTTCGGCCGCCGGCGGGCCGGATGCGCCCGAAGGAATCGTCGCGGCCCTCGGCTCGGACCACCCGACGCTCCCCGTAGCGCGGATCGAAGAGGCGTTTGAGCGGATCGAAGCGGGGGCCGATCTGGTGATCGGCCCGGCCGATGACGGCGGCTACTACCTGATCGCGATGAAGCGCCGAGCGCTCGATCCGCGGCTGTTCGCCGAGATCGAGTGGAGCACCGAGCGGGTGCTCGCCGCGACACTCGACCGGGCGGCCGAGTTGGGCCTGCGCGTCGAGCGGCTGGCTCAGGGCTCCGACGTCGATACCCCGGCCGATCTCGCCCGCTTGGCCGAGTGTCTGCGGCACGACGATCTCGGCTGCCCTCGGACCCGTGCGCTTCTCGTTGCGTGGGGAAGAATACCGGCCGAGCCGGTCGAGGCAACCCCATGAAGGTCCTTTCCGCCGAGGGGATGCGCGCGCTCGACCGGCGGGCGATCGAAGAGATCGGCATCCCCGGTCCGGTGTTGATGGAAAACGCCGCGGTCGGTGGGGTCGAAGCGATCTTCGAGCATTTCCCCGCGGCGTCCTCGGCGGCGATTTTTTGCGGTCCGGGCAACAACGGGGGCGACGGCCTGGCGATCGGCCGCCGCCTCGATGCGCGGGGCTACCAGGTGCTGATTTTCTTGGTCCTCGGCGGGCGCGAGCCGCGGGGCGATGCGGCGACGCAGTTGTCGATCTGTCGACAGCTCGGGCTCTCGATCGAGGATCTCGCGGCCGAAGCGGATCTGCCCGCCGCGCTCGAACGGGCCAAAGGGTGCGATCTGGTGGTCGACGCCCTGTTCGGCACCGGGCTCGACCGGGCGCTCGAAGGATTTCCCGCCCGGCTCGTCGAAGCACTCGGCGGGTTGGCAGCGCCGGTGGTGGCGGTCGACGTTCCGAGCGGCCTTTCGGGCAGCCGCGCCGATCTCTTCGGGCCGCATCTCGCCGCCGACCTCACCGTGACGTTCGCCGCGCCGAAGATTCCACACGTCTTGTCCCCGGCGGCTGAAGCCTGCGGTGTGCTTGCCGTCGCCGAGTTGGGATTTCCTCCCTGGCTGATCGACGAAGCGGACGGCGATCTCTTCCTGTTGACGGCGGAAGATCTCGCCGCCCTCCTACCGCGCCGCACGGTGGACGCTCACAAGGGGACCGCGGGCCACGCCCTGCTGGTGGCGGGATCTCCCGGAAAATCAGGGGCCGCGATCCTCGCCGCGCGCGCCGCCGTGCGCGGCGGGGCGGGCCTGGTGACGGTGGCCGTGCCGGAGCCGATTCTGCCCACGGTCGATCTCGGTTCGGTCGAATCGATGACGCTCGGGTTGCCGGCGAATGAAGAGGGAGAGCTGGGACCGGGAGCGGCGGACGCGGCGCTCGCGGCCCTGGTTGGGAAGAACGCCCTCGCGCTAGGTCCAGGGCTAGGGACAAGCGCCGAAGCCCAGGCCGAGATCCGCCGGATCGCCCTCGAAGCGGATCTGCCGTTCGTGCTCGACGCCGACGGGCTGAACGCGTTCGCCGGCTTTGCCACCGACCTGCTCGCTCGGCGCTGCCCGGCGATCCTCACCCCCCACCCGGGAGAGCTGGGGAGGTTGCTCGGCATCTCGGCGGCCGACGTCCAAGCCGACCGGCTGGCCGCTGCCCGCCGCGCCGCCGCGGAAACTGGGGCGGTCGTAGTGCTCAAAGGGCATCGGACCCTCATCGCGAGCGAAGCCGGTACTTGGATCAACCCGACCGGCAACCCCGGCATGGCAACCGGAGGAGCGGGAGACATCCTGACCGGCTTGCTCGCCGCCCTTCTCGCGCAGGGCTTGGAGCCGCTCGACGCGGCAAGGCTCGGTGTGTACCTCCATGGCCTCGCGGGTGACCTGGCGGTCGATCAGGTGGGGACCGCCGATCCCGAACTGGCGAAGCTCACGGCGTCCGATCTGATCGATCACCTCGCCGCGGCGTTCCATCGCCTGGCTGAGGAATGACGGAGTGAGCGGCCGGCGCTACGTTTCGACGAGCGAAGAGGAAACGGTCGCGATTGGCCGCCAGATCGCAGCGTCCCTGCCGCCCGATGGAGCCCTCCTGCTCGCCGGAGATCTAGGAGCCGGCAAGACCGTGCTCACGAGGGGCGTCGCCCTCCATCTCGGCATCGATCCCCAAGAGATCCAGTCGCCCACCTTCACCCTGATCCGCGAGCACGCTGGAACGGGAGGCAGGCTGATCCACGCGGACCTCTATCGCCTCAAACCGGAAGAAGCTGCCTCGATCGGCCTCGAAGAACTCCTCGCCGGTCCCGGCCTCAAAGTCATCGAGTGGGCCGAACGGCTGTCGTTCGAAGTGCCGGGCGCGATGCGCTTTGCTCTCCGGCGAGCGGGGGAAGGGAGACGGGAGATCGTCGAAGAGTAGAGCGAATCACGCCGCCCTTCCTTTTTCTCCCCTACCTTCTCCTTATGGCCCCGGGACCGCCGAGCCCCAGCTCGGCACAACGCTCCAGCGGTCGCAACCGCCGAGCGTAGATGCCTCTCCCCCAGGAAGTGGGGCGGCCGGAACCGACCTTCAGATCCGTAACCTCGCTTCCCGGACCAGGAAGTGGCTTCCCGGACCAGGAAGTGGCTTCCCAGTCCAGGAAGCGGCTTCCCAGCCCAGGAAGCGGCTTCCCACTCCAGGAAGCGGCTTCCCGGTCCAGGAAGCGGCTTCCCAGTCCAGGAAGCGGCTTCCCAGCCCAGGAAGCGGCTTCCCACTCCAGGAAGCGGCTTCCCAGTCCAGGAAGCGGCTTCCCAGTCCAGGAAGCGGCTTCCCAGCCCAGGAAGCGGCTTCCCAGCCCAGGAAGCGGCTTCCCAGTCCAGGAAGCGACTTCCCAGCTCTGGAAGCGACTTCCCGGCTTAGGAAGCGGACTCAAGCAGCGCTCCGGGAGATTCGCAGGCGCTTTCCGCGATCCAACGGACGCTTTCCGCCGTTTCGCGCAAACCGCTCGCCCATCTCCTGCAGAGGTGTCCCAGAAAATCACCATCCCCCGGCCCTCTCTTCGAAAACTGCTCGACGGACAGAGTCCTCGGGATCCTCGGGCTGAGGGAGATCCCAGAGCTGTGCAGGCAGGCGGCTGTTGCCCAAACGGACAGCGCCCGCTGCGGCGAGATCTTCGAGGTGTACTTTGAGCTCGGATACGGAGATGGTTTTCTCAATCCTATCCATAAGGTCAGTGTAGGCACCGGCGGAGTTGACGTCAAAAAGGCCGGTCCCGCCTCGCAGCGCCGCCCTCCCCTGAGGTGTTCGTCGTCCGGTCGTGGGCTCACCTCACCTGGTCTCGCGGAACGTTGGCCTGAGTTGGCCCTGCCTACCTGGCCGGGCTGCGGGCGCCTCGGGTGTCGAAGCTACTGACAAGGGTGAGATGACAAAGGTACATAACTTCGTGAAGGGGCTAGAGCGGGACGGGATTATCGAGCGCTTGCCTGGAGACCGGAAACGCAATCACTTCTTTCAACTAAAGCAGGCCGCTCCAATTGTCACAGGTGTTACCGCGCCGGAGCGCGCGGGAATTGACGTATCCAAGCCGCAGACAGCTGCAGATCGCCTGGGCCGAATGGAAGATGCTCATCGATCCTGAAACCGACGAGCCGCACATCTACAAACACGGCGTGACCGAGGAGGAAGTGGAAGAAGCGCTGAGGAACCGGGGTGACGACTTTCCAGGCCGCAACGCTACCCGTATCGCCCTCGGCGCCACGGACTTCGGCCGTCATCTGCAAGTGATCTACTTGCCCGAGCCTGACTGGGATGCGCTCTTCGTAATCACGGCGTATGATCTCCGAGGCAGAGCCTTGGCGGCCTTTCGTAGGCGACGGCGATCTTGATGAACAGGACCAACCAATTTCCGCTCGGCTGGGACGACTCTCGCGTCCGCGAGGTGATCGACTATTACGAGAGCCAGACGGACGAGGAGGCTCTCGCGGAGCACGAGCGGGCGCTCGCGAAGGCGGACGAGACTCTTCTTCCCGTTCCTAACGCATTAGTTCCCCAGGTTCGGAAGCTCATCGCTCGCCACAAGCGCGATAAAGCGGCCTGAGGCCGACTCCTTAGATCCCAGGGTCGTTGAGTGCTCCTCTCCGGTTTTGAGGACAGTTTCGTCACGGCGCCACTTTCGTTTGTGCGCGTGGTTCGAATTCAACAGGACGATGAAATCGAGCATGAATTGCCGCCTCCGGCGTGAGCGTCGCGTCGCCCTTGCGAGGGTGGACATCGGCGCCAAACCGACTCAGCGGATTAGGCTATGCTGCGAACTTCCCCGGTCATCCTTCGTCGGTGGACGAGCTTTAGGAGGTACGAGATGCGATCCGTGCTCCGCGTTTTCGTCGTGGCCCCGTTTGCGGCGCTTCTAGCCTGTGGACCGTCTTCGCAGGATCAAGCCGCCCCGGCATCGCCGGCGCCGGGCGTTCGCAAGACCGAGGTCGTCAAACAGGCGGTCCCGGCCAGCTGTGACAACCTGACTCCGCTGCCCCCCTCGCAGTTTCCCGGCGGGTTCGACTATCCGCAGACGGCCGCCACGATGCAATCCTGGGTGACCCCCGGCGGTGGCCATCGTGTGCGCTTTCATGCCTATTGCCTGTTCGCGGGTTTGAACTACACCGCGAGCCAAGGAGCGGACCCCACTTGGCGGACGTGGAGCACTTCGACCCAGGCCTTCCCGTTCCAGTACAACCCGTGGAAGCCTTCGCTCGCGGCAGGGGGCACGGGGGAGGTGCAGGCTCCGCGCCCCACGTCGCTCAACGCCAAGAACATGGCGAATGCGAAAGTCGGCGGGGTCGGGGCGATCAACAACCCGGCGCCCATCTACGGCGTCAACCCGGCCATCGTGGCGAACCCCAAATACAAGGGCTGCCTCCAGGAGATTCCCAACACGAATCCCCAGCTCTATTCGCTCAAGGACGGCCAGATCTATCAGAGCAACGGAGACATCATGGTCGCCGCCGTCAGCTACAACCAGGCGGCGCTCCAGAACATCCTCGGAACGGGCCTGTTCAACGCCGCTTCGCTCGACGCGAAACTGCCGCCGAAGACCAGTCCGGCCAACAGCATTCCGCCGTTCCCTTCCACCTCGATCGTCCTCAAGGTCATGCTTTGGCCGGTGTCGGGGGGAGGATCGACCTGGTCGGAAGTTTCCGCCTTGCCGGTCTGGGACTGGGAGGCGAACAAGCCGGGCTCGCCGTCCGATGGTCGGTACGCCGGCTACGAGATGCAGAACTTCTGGACCCAGGCGGTGGCGATCTCCAGCAAGCTGCCCCAGAACCCGCAGCAGCAACAACGGGTGCAGTTTCTCTACGGCGTCCTCGACAGCAACGGCAAGCCGATCGGACCCAACACCTATTCCGCTCCGGTGGTCGGCGTCGATCGCTTCTACCAGCGACAGTTTTCGGACAGCGACCTCGCCAACCTGTCCAACTGCGACCGGGCGATCCTTGACGCGTCATCCTATTGGGCGTTGAATCGTGCGTTCCGCGCGGGCGACCACCTGGTGATGATCGCCATGCACATAATGACCAAGGAGCAGTCGGACTGGACGTTCCAGTCGGCCTGGTGGCATCCGGAC
>JBBRUC010000054.1:0-30581 GCA_038248205.1 Thermoanaerobaculia bacterium | reverse complement strand
TCACCGCCCAAGAGCCGGAGACCGCCCCAGAAGGCGCTGCCGCTGCTGCTGCCGCCGCTCCCGCCGTGGCGAAACCGCCGGCAGAGCCGGGCGACGTGTCGACCACGAACCCGGCCCCTCCGCCCGGGCCGGCCGTGCCGTCCGCGGCGCCGACCCCGGCGGTTCCTGCGCCGCCGCCCGGTCCGCCGGGTGCCGGCCCGGATCGGATCGATTTCGATCTCAAATTCCCGGCCGACAAGGGGGGCGGTGCGACCGCGGGCTCGGCCGAATCGCTCGAATACCAGCGCGAGGACTACGCCGTGCTCACCGGCGGGGTCCACCTGCGCTATCAGGACGTCGAGATCCAGGCCGACACCGCCGAGATCGACCTCACCAGCAAGAAGGTAATCGCCTTGGGCAACGTCGTGCTCGACCAGGGGCCGCGTCGCCTCTCCGGCAAAAGCCTCGAATTCGACCTCACGACCAAGACCGGTACGATGTCCCAGGCGCAGGCCGCGGTGACCCCCGACTACTACTTCTCGGGCGACCGGATCTCGAAGGTCGGCGACGTCACCTACACGGTCTAGAACGGCGTCTTCACCTCGTGCAATCAGAAGGTACCGGACTGGAGCTTCAAGGTCCGCCGCGCGACGATCGAGATCGAGGGGTACGCTCGCGCGAGCCACGTGACGATGCGGACCAAGAAGCTGCCGGTCTTCTATACGCCCTTTATCCTCTGGCCGGTCAAGCGCGAGCGCACCTCCGGCTTTTTGGTCCCGAACTTCGGCTATTCGGAACGTCGCGGCAGTCTGATCGGACTCGCCTATTTCTTGGAGCTGGGCCGGAGCTACGATACGACGTTCCACGTCGATCCCTACTCGAAGGGCTTCCTTGGCATCGGCGACGAGTTTCGCTACGCCCCGAGCGAGGGGACTCGCGGCAATTTTCAAGGGTACGCCGTGCGCGATCCCGACGCCCTGCCGAACGAGAACGAGTGGCGCTGGAAGCTCGACTGGAACCACGAGATGAACAAGCTCCCCGGCGGCCTGCGCGCCGTGGTTCGCTATCAGGACTTCTCGGATTTCAACTTCTTCCGCGACTTCGAGCGCGACTTCGACCGCAACTCGTTCCGCTTCCAAGACAGCCGCGCGTTTCTCGCCGGCAACTGGGGCGCCCAGGCCTTGAACGTGCTGGTCAACGACCGCAAGACCTTCGTCGGCGGCGGCCAGTTCGTCACGCAGCGGAAGCTGCCCGAGATCGATTACTCGCTGCGCTCGACCAAGCTCGGCAAGCTGCCGCTCTACCTGCAGGCACAGAATTCGGTCAGCTATCTGGACCTTGAACGCCCGGGCAGATACTCGGGGCAGTACGGTCGCGTCGATCTCTTCCCGCAGCTCACCAATCCGGTGCGCGCGTTCCCCTGGCTGTCGCTTTCGGCGACGGTGGGCGACCGCATCACCTGGTACGGTGACACGATTGATCCTCTCACCCAGCAATTCACCGGCGAGACCGAGGTGCGCGATCTCCCCTCCGCCTCGGGGTTGATCGTCGGTCCGTCGGTTTCCAAGATCTTCAACGCCAAGCTCGGCAAGCTCAACAAGTTCAAACACATCATCGAGCCGCGCATCACCTACACCTACTTCGGCGCCTACGACAACACCGCGGTCATTCCTCTGTTCGACGAGGTCGATTCGTCGTTTTCACAAAACGTCGGCCGGGTGGCGCTGATCAACCGCGTGCTCGGCAAGTCGGACGATCCGAAAGACGGCGGCGCTCGCGAGGTGCTCTACTTGGAAATCGCCCAGGCGTTCAGCCTGGACAAGAAGCAGCCGCTCCAGATCTCGCCCTCCGATCCGCTGAACGTACGGACGGTCGACGGCCCGATCGAGGCGCTGCTCCGGCTCAATCCCGCCAAGGGGCTGACCGCGAAGATCGATCTCTCGTACAACACGCTGTTCAACCAACTCGAATCGCGCTCGTTTACCGGCGGCGTCGATTGGAAGGGGGGTAACTCGGTCGATCTGACCTGGTTTACCCGCTATTTCGCCGAGTCGGGCGAGACGCTTGGCGACCAGATCCGCCTGACCACCGGCGTCAACGTCATTCCGCGTAGGCTGCGCCTGGAAGCCCAGATCGCTTACGACCTCGACCGCGCCGATCTCCAGCAGCAGCGCTACGTGGCGAGCTGGACCAGCCAGTGCTGGGGCCTGCGGGTGGAGGTTCGCGACTACTCGGTGGGCGACCTCACCAACCGCGACTACCGCCTGTCGATCAGCTTGAAGAACGTCGGCACCTTCCTCGACCTGACCGGCCGAACCTACGCGGCCGACAATTTCAACTGATGAAGGGGCTGATCCTCTCCGGCGGCAAGGGAACGCGGCTCCGGCCTCTGACCTATACCTCGGCCAAGCAGCTGGTGCCGGTGGCGAACAAGCCGGTCCTGTTCTTCGCGATCGAATCGATCGTCGCGGCCGGCATCACCGACATTGGCATCATCGTCGGCGACACCAAGGACGAGATCCGCGCCGCGGTGGGCGACGGTTCGCGCTTTGGCGCGGTGGTCACCTACATCGAGCAGGACGCGCCGCGCGGCTTGGCCCATGCGGTGATGATCGCCGAGGATTTTCTCGCCGATTCGCCGTTCGTCATGTACCTGGGCGACAACTTGATCGCGGGCGGCATCGCGAGCCTGGTCGAAGAGTTCGTGGCCACCGGCTGCAACTGCGAAATCCTGCTCGCCGAAGTTCCGAATCCGCAGCAGTTCGGGGTCGCCGAGCTGAAAGAGGACGGTAAGGTCTTCCGGCTGGTCGAAAAGCCGCGCGAGCCGAAGAGCAACCTGGCCTTGGTCGGCGTCTACATGTTCGATCGGCACATTCACGAGTCGGTTCGGCGGATTCGCCCCTCCGGCCGCGGCGAGCTGGAAATCACCGATGCGATCCAAGATCTGATCGACCGCGGCCTCGACGTCCACCCGCACATCGTTCGCGGTTGGTGGAAGGACACCGGGAAAGTTGAGGACATGCTGGAGGCGAATCGGATCGTCCTCGAAACGATCGTGCCCGAGAACCGCAGCGAACTCGGCGCCGGCAGCCGGATCGAAGGGCGGGTGGAGATCGGCGAAGGGGTGGAGATCCTGCATTCGCTCGTCCGCGGCCCGGTGATCATCGGCGACGGGGCGAAGATCCACAACGCTTTCGTCGGCCCCTACACCTCGATCGGCGAACGCTGCCTCCTCGAACGCTGCGAGATCGAGAACTCGATCATCCTCGCGGACTCGGAGGTCCGGGACATCCCGGGCCGAATCGACGCCTCGCTGGTCGGCCGGAACGTCAAGATCGCCCGTAGCCACGAAAAACCCAAAGCCCACCGTTTCGTCCTCGGAGACAACTCCGAGGTTGGGATCGCCTAACCTGCGCTCGCTCGTCCTAGGAGGCGCCGGCATGCTCGGGCGTGCCCTTGCCGCGGAGCTTCGGCGCCGCGGCGGGGTGGCGCTCGCCCTCTCGAAATCGCAAGGAGACATCCGCGACGCCGACGGGCTCGCGTACTGGATGACCTCCTTCCATCCCGAGGTGGTGTTCAATTGCGCCGCCCACACCCAGGTGGATCGGTGTGAAGACGAGCGCGAGCTGGCATTCGAGATCAACGGCCTCGCGGTCGGCCGGATCGCCGACGCCACGGCTCAGGCCGGCGCCCGCCTGGTTCACGTCTCGACCGACTACGTGTTCGACGGCGAGGCCAAGCACCCGTACCCGGAGGACGCTCCGGTCGCCCCGCGATCGGTCTATGGGGAGAGCAAGCTCGACGGCGAGCGCCGGGCGCTTCACCAGGGGGCACTGGTCGTTCGCGCGAGCTGGCTGTTCGGTCCGTACGGACCGAACTTTGCCAAGACCCTGGTGACCCTGATGGAAAAAGGCAACCGCCAGCTCCGCGTGGTGGACGACCAGACCGGAGCGCCCACCTATACGCCGTTTCTCGCCCGGGCGCTCGCGGATCTCGCGGCGCGCGGCGCCAAGGGCCTTTACCACTACCGCAATCGGGCCTCCGCCACCTGGTTTGAATTTGCGCGCGAGATCGCGCGCAACTGGGATGAACGAGTGGATGTGATCCCCGTCACCACCGATCAATTCCCCCGCCCGGCGCACCGGCCGGCCTATTCGGTGCTCGACGTGTCGAAGACCGAGGATCTCCTCGGCCGTCGCGTCGAACCCTGGGCCCGGGGCCTGATCGAATACCTTGAACGCATGCGCAACGTCGGGCTGGCCGAGGCCTAAGGCCCGGCCCCTGGACCGGAACCTGGAACCCTAGGTCGCTCGACGAGATCTCACCAAGGAGGACGTCTACTCATGAAAGCTCTGATCACCGGAATCACCGGATTTGCCGGCTCCCATCTCGCCGACTACCTGCTCGCCGAGCACCCCGATGTCGAGGTCTTCGGCATCAACCGCTGGCGCAGCAGGATGGACAACATCGAGCACCTGGAAGGGAAGGTCCAGCTGATCGAAGCCGATCTGCGCGACTACACCTCGATGCGCCGCGCGGTCGAAAAGTCGCAGCCGGACTACATCTTCCACCTCGCGGCCCAGAGCTTCGTACCCTCGTCCTGGATCGCGCCGAACGATACGTTCTCGATCAACGCCCAAGGGCAGATCAACCTGTTCGAGGCGGTGCGCGAACTCAAGCTCGACCCGACGATCCAGCTCGCCTGCTCGTCCGAGCAGTACGGCCTGGTCCACCCGGAAGAGACGCCGATCAAGGAGACGAACCCGCTCCGTCCGCTCTCTCCCTACGCGGTGTCCAAGGTGGCGCAGGACTACCTCGGCTACCAATACTTCCAGTCGTACGGCATCAAGGCGATCCGCACCCGCGGCTTCAACCACACCGGCCCGCGGCGCGGCCACGTCTTCGTCACCTCGAACTTCTGCCGCCAGGTGGCGGCGATCGAGGCCGGCAAGCAGGAGCCGGTGATCCGGGTCGGCAACCTCGACGCGATCCGCGATTTCACCGACGTGCGCGACATGGTCCGGGCCTACTGGCTCGCGGTGACCAAGGCCAAGCCCGGCGAGGTCTACAACATCGCGACCGGCAACGGCATCCACATCCGCGACCTTCTGCAGATGATCCTCGACCGCTCGAAGGTAGAAGTGAAGATCGAGGTAGATCCGGACCGTCTGCGCCCATCCGATGTCGAAATCCTGATCGGCGACAGCTCGAAGTTCCGGGCCGACACCGGCTGGGAGCCGCAGATTCCGTTCGAAAAGACCCTCTCCGATCTGCTCGACTATTGGCGCGAGCGTTTCGCCACCAAGGGGCACGTCTCGGAGGTCGGTGAGTAGATCGATGCGGGTGCTCGTCACGGGAGTCGGCGGGTTTCTCGGCCACCATCTGGCCGGGCGCCTGCTCGATCGAGGTCACGCTGTGATCGGCACGACCTGGGGGACCTCCGCGGACCTCTCCCGGGTGGAGCTGCACGAGGTGGACCTGCTCGACGCGGCCGGTTTAGGAGAAATCGTGCGCCAGGCGGCGCCCGAGGCGATCATCCATCTGGCCGGCCTGTCGCACGTCGGCGAAAGCTGGCAGCGCCCGGCCGACTATTTCCAGGTCAACGTCCTCGGGACCGAGAACGTGCTCGACGCGGCCGCGCGCCTCGTCGGCTGCCGCGTCCTTCTCGCTTCGAGCGCCGAGGTCTACGGCCTGGTCCCCGAAGATCGCCAACCGATCGCGGAGACCGAGCCGGTCGGGCCGCGCACGCCCTACGCGCTCACCAAGGCGGCGGCCGAACGGCTTACCGTTCGCGCCGGAGGCATCGTCGCCCGCTGCTTCAACCTGGTCGGCCCAGGGCAGTCCGACCGCTTCGCCCTCCCTGCCTTCGCCGGCCAGCTCGCGGCGATCCAGAAAGGCGAGCAAGAAGAAGCGGTCATCCGAGTGGGCAACCTCTCCGCCCGCCGCGATTTCGTCCACGTGGCCGACGGTGTCGCGGCGCTCGCACTCCTCGCCGAACAGGGTGCGCCGGGAGAGATCTACAACGTCGCCTCCGGCCGTGCCTTCTCGATCGCCGAAGCGCTCGACCGCCTGATCGCCATCTCGGGGCAGAGGGTCGAAATCCAGGAAGATCCCGAACGCCTTCGCCCGGTGGACATGCCGCTGCTCGAAGGCGACGCTGCGAAGCTGCGATCGTTGGGCTGGAAGCCAGAGAGGGATCTGGACGCGGCGCTCGACGAGCTTTGGGCGGCGGCAAGCGCCTGAGTCTCAGCCCGGCCAAATCGAAGCGGCGATCTCGGCGAGTTCGTGGGTTTCGGGGGCGGGGACCGGCGGCTCCCCAGCGTCGAGCGCCTTTTCCATCCGGCCGATGATTTTCCACAGCTCGAGGCGGCTGACCTTGGCGCCCGGCCCTTTCTCTTCCAGCCGGTCGAGCGAGGCGAGCGCCAGCCGGGCGGGCAGAGCGTTGAATGCCACCACGCCGCGCGCGGCGCCCGCGAGTTGGATCGTCCGGACATACTCGCCCGCGACGCCCAGATCGCGCCGGGCGAGGGCGAACACCTCGGCGCGCGGCACGTCAGGCGGCAGGTACGTGCGCCCTTCGATCGCGTCGCCCGCGGCGTCCTTCAAGATGTTGACCAGTTGCAGCCCCTCGCCAAAATCGCGCGAGCGGGCGCGCAGCTGTTCCGCTACGGGAAATAGCGTTGGACCGTTGAGCAGCAGCAGCTCGGTGAGCAGCTCGCCCACCAAGCCGGCGACCACGTAGCAGTAGTGGCGAAGATCGGCGAGGTCGGCGAGCACCAACTCGCCTCGATCGGTCATTCGGTCAACGAAATCCGCCATGCCGAGCACCGTGCGCAGGGCATAGGAGCGCACCAGTTCGCTCGCCTGCGGGCCGAGCGCATAGGTGGCCGCGAGGACTTGGGGCAGGCGGACCAGCAACTCGCGGTAGCCCGGGTTGGCGCAGGGGACCGTCTCGCTCCAGACCGCGGCGAGCCGTTCGGCTTGCTCCGGCGCGGGCGCTTCGAGTAGGCGGCCGAACTGTTCGAGCGCGGCGCGGCGCTGCTCGCGCGGCCAGGTGGCGGCGTCCTCGAACGTGTCGGCGATCCGGAACAGCAGATAGGCGAGCGTCACCTCGCGCCGGGTCGGTTCCGGCAGGTGCGGAATCGACAGCGCGAACGTCCGGCTGGTCTTGCCGAGCAGATCCTCGAAGTCGAGGTCGGGGGTCGCGGCATCCATGCGCGGATCGATCCTTGGATCGACCGGGCTCGTGGGTTCGGTAGACATTTTCGGGAGGATAGCAGGCCCGGCCGCGCGGTTTAGCCGATTCTCGTTCCTGGCACGTCTTCGCCACGAATCGCCGCGGCAAGCCGGCCCGGAAGGCGGCCGTCGAGGATCGTCGAGGGGATACCACGCCGGGCGAGGGTAAGGCACGTGTCGAGCCGCAGGCGCATGCCGCCGGTGACATCGGTACCCCGTGCCGCGCCGATCGCGGCGTCTTCGAGTCGGGAGAGGCGAGGGATCGTCTCGCCCGCCGAGTCGTAGACGCCGTCGGTCTCGCCGAGCCAGAGAGCGCGGGAGATCTCGATCCCCTGCGCGGGCAGGCCGGTCTTGATCTCGGCGATCTCCGCCAGCACCGCCTCGGTCGAAGCGATCGAGGCGCCCCAAGCTCGGTCGACCACGACGTCGCCATAGACCACCGGCAGCAGGCCGAGCCGGAGAGCGTGAGCTATGGGAGCCAAGAATCGATCGATGGCAACGCCGCCCTCGGCGAGCAAAAAACTCGAAGGCGCGAACGAGAACGGCGCGAGGCCCGCGGCACGGAGCGCCTCTAGGACGAGGAGATGGAGAGCCGCGGCGCGTTCCTGGGTACGGCTCGCACCGCCGAGCCCGCTCGGATCGAGAGGGCCTACCCCAAGTCCCGCCGCGGCGGCGGCCACGTGACCGAACGATCCGCTGCCGTGCCCGAGCACGATCCGCTCGCCGTTTGCCTCAGCCGCCTCGCGCGCCTCGGCGATCTCCCGGGCCAGGCGCTCGATCCGTTCCGGGTACGGCGTCTCGGGGCGTTCTTTGTCGGTCAGCAAGCTGCCGCCGAGCTTGATCAGAAGGGCACGCATGGCAGAGGGATTCTATGGGAACGACCCTACTGAGGTGGGGCAAGGCGCAACCCTATCCTCCTGAGAGCGTAGGATGCTCGTCATGGCCAAAGCGAAGCGGCGCGCGAAAGAGGAGCGTGCGAAGAAGAAATCGCGCCCCGCGTTTGCGGAGGCGGAGGGTTTTTTGCGTGAATACACGGCGGGGATGAGCGGCCGCGATGTGCGCCGGCTCTTCTCGCGAGACGCCACCCGGGCCTTCGAGGTGCTGACGCGAGAGCGCCGGGCGGGTAAGCAGGCGGGAGACTCGGGCCATCGGTTCATCGGAAGTCTCCGACTCGCGTTTCTCGGCCTGTCGTACAAGCTGACCCCCGCCCGCCGGTTCCTGTTCGCGGCGTCGCTCCTTGCGGCGTTGCTCACGCTGATCCACTTTCAGCTGAACTTCGGCGGCAAGACCGTGAAGGTCGACTTCGGCGGAATCTCCTTTTTCGTCGCGATCGCCGGGCTCTGCCTGCTGGTCGCTTTGGAGCTGGTCGATCGGATGGAGGTCCGCGACGAGCTGGAAGTGGCGCGTGAGCTTCAGGCGAGTCTGCTGCCGCGAGAGATTCCTCCCGTGCCCGGTTACCGCTTCGCTCACTCCTACCGAACCGCGCGCGAGGTCGGGGGAGATGCTTACGACGTTTGCCAACTGCCCGACGGCCGGCTCGCGCTGATGGTCTGCGACGCGACCGGCCACGGCATGGCCGCGGGGCTGGTGATGGCGATCGCCCACGCAACGATCGGTACCGCGCTCGACCTCGACCCTTCCCCCGCAGCGGTCGCGGCGATGGTCCATCGGGCACTGCGCCGCAAACGCAGGCGCCACGCCTTCCTCACCCTGTTCTACGCCCTACTCGATCCGGAGACCGGTAAGCTCGCTTGGGTCTCGGCGGGGCACCCGTTTCCGTTGCTGCGCCGCGCCGACGGTACGGTTGAAGAGATCGGCGCCGGAAGCCTGCCGCTCGGCGCTACCGAGACCGTGATACCGCCGACCGGCGAGACCACCCTCGATCCCGGCGACTTGCTGGTCCTCTACACCGACAGACTGCCCGAGGCGACGACCGAGAGCGGCGCCACGTTCGGCTACGACCGCCTGGCCTGCCTGATCGAACTCGGCGGCCCGGCAGAGGTCGCCCACGAGCGGATCGCGCGCGCCTTCGCCGAGCACGTCGCGGACGAGCCGTTGATGGACGACATGACGCTCCTGGCGGTCGGGCGCGATGGGGCGGAGGTCCTAGAAATACCGCCGCCGCCGCCGGCCTAATCCGCTCGAAGGATCCGAAACTCCCTTACAGTACGAAGCGACGCAGCAGGCGCTTCCAGCTCCAGCTCGCACCGACGCCGGCTTTTCGACGGCGCCAGCGGGACTGTAAGGCCTCGGGAGCGCCGAGTTCTTCGAGCAGGGCTTCGGTCGCCTCACCAAGGAACGGCAGGCGTTCGGCCGCGACCGGGCGGTGGCCGTCGAAGCGGGCGGGGAAGGCGAGACGCGGCAGACCCTCCGCGCCGTTGCGGACCACGCCGCGCGCTTGGGCTTGGGGGCTGGCGCGCGCCTCGGCTGCGGCGAGAACCGGTCCGGCCGGGAGGTCGTGGGCGAGGAACAGCTCGGTCCACTGCGCCCGGGTTCGCTGGCGCATCAGGCGTTCGAGCTTGCGGCGAAATCCCGCGCCGCGCTGAAGGTGACTTCCCGCGAGGTCGGGGCGCTCGGCGGCATGGCAGAAGCGGTGCCAGAAGTGCGGTTCGAGCAACGCGAGAGCCACCCTTTTCCTGTCGGCGGTCTCATAGGTCGCATAGCAGGGGAGTTCGCCGGTGAGCGCGAGCGGCTCGCCGACCGCTTTGGCTCCGCCCGACTCGGCAGCCCAGCCGAGCAGGTTCGAATGAAGTGCGGCATCGAATAGCGAAGCGTCGATCACCGTGCCGCGCCCGGTGCGCTCGCGCTGGATTACTGCGGCGAGGATCGCCGACACCACGCTCCAGGCGCCGGCCAGATCGGCGATCGGAGCCGGCGGCAGGGACGGGGTGCCGACCGGCGTGGCGACGAGCGGTGCAAGCAGGCCGGCTGCCGCCTGATAGGTGAGGTCGTGGCCGGCGCGCGGAGCCCCAGGGCCGTCTTGGCCCCAGCCGGAAAGACTGCAAACGATCAGGCGGGGAAAGCGGCGCTTGAGTTCTTCGTGCGTCCAGCCGAGCCGGGCGAAGGTGCCGGGGCGGAAGGTTTCGAGCAGGACGTCGGCCCGGGCGATCAGGCGGTCGGCGACATCGCGGCCGGAGGGTTGTTTCAAATCGAGGGCAACGCTCTCGACCCCGGCGAGCAGCATCGCCGAAAGCGCGCTCGTGCCGCGCGATAGCGGCGGCGTGCTGCGCACCGGGTCGCCTGTGCGCGGCTCCTCCACTTTGACGACGCGGGCTCCGAGGTCGGCGAGGAGCCGGGCGGCGAGAGGACCGGGGAGATGGCGGGAAAAATCGGCGATCAACAAGCCCGCGAGCGGACCGGAGCCGCCGCCGGTTCCAACGGGCTCAGAAGCCTCGGAAGGTTCGGCGGCCCCGGAAACGGTGAGAGGGGAGGGCTCGCTCATCGTAGGGAGCCCGCCTACTCCCGCTCGAACACCATCGCGAAGCCGGTGCCACCGGCGGCGCAGACCGTCAGCAGGCCGAGGTTGCCGTTCCGGCGCCGCAGCTCGCAGAGCAGCTGGGTCGCGGCCCGTGCGCCGGTCGCTCCGAACGGATGACCGATCGCGATCGAGCCGCCGGTGACGTTGAATTTCTCTAGATCGACCACCCCGAGCGGCGCGCTACGCCCCAATTCTTCGCGCGCGAACTTCGCCGAGGCGAAGCCTTTCAAGTTCGACAGGATCTGCGCCGCGAATGCCTCGTGCATCTCGACCAGGTCGAGATCGGCGAGCGTCAACCCCGCTGCGTCGAGCGCCGCGGGCGCCGCATAGGCTGGGCCTTGGAGCAGCTGATTGGCCGGATCGACGGCGGCGAAGGCGTAGCTGCGCAGGTAGCCGAGCGGCCGATACCCCAGAGCCTTGGCCTTCTCTTCCGACATCAGCAGGACGGCCGAACCGCCGTCGGTCAACGGGCTCGAATTGCCCGCGGTGAGGGTGCCGTAGCGGCGATCGAACACCGGCTTGAGCCGGGCGAGCGCCTCCATCGTCGTGTCGGCGCGGATGCCGTTGTCTTGACTCACCGGTCGGTCGTAGCCCGGCGGCGGAAACACCGTGGCGATCTGCTCGGCGAAGCGGCCATCGGCCGCGGCGGCCGCCGCCCGGTGGTGGGACATCAAGGCGATCTCGTCTTGGGCACGACGGGAGATGGCGTTTTCTTTCGCCATCTTCTCGCCCGATTCGCCCATCGTTTGTCCGGTGGTGTACTCGGCGATCGCCGGGGCGACCGGTGCCAGGTCCGCCGGCCGGAGCTTCGTGATCGCCGCGAGTTTTTGCGGCAAGGTCTTCGCCTTGGCGAGCGCCATGAACATGCGCGAGGCGTTCTTCGAGAACAGGATCGGCACGTTCGACAGCGATTCCGCTCCCCCCGCGAGCACCACCTCGGCCTCTCCCGCGAGAATCGCTTCGGCACCGAACGTCATCGCCCGGTTCGACGAGGCGCAAGCCAGGTTGACGGTCGTGCCCACCACGTCGTGCGGCAGCGATAGGCGAAACACCACTTCGCGCCCGAGGTTCGGGGCGTGAAGGGCCGGGATGACACAGCCGAACACCGACAGATCGATCTCGGTCGGGTCGATCCCCGTACGCGCGATCAACTCCCCGGCGGCGGAGCTGGCGAGGTCGACCACGTCCATGTGCTGGAGGTCGCTCCCCGCCTTGGCGAACGGGGTCCGGCAGCCGTCCACCACCGCCACCCGCCCGTGCGCACCGCGGAGCGCCTCCCGGCCAACCGCCGTTACGCGAGGGCGCCGGACCGAGCCGGTCCACACCGTATCCGCACGCTCGGAAATCTCTTCGCGTACCGAGGCGTCGTTCGGCGGCGGTAGCGGAGAGGGTGGCGATAAGGGAGATGCGATCGGCTCGGCGGACATCTGAGACCTCCAGATCGGTTCGTTACCGAGGTTTATACCACGGGAGGGGCCTCTCATGCCGCAGTGCGGCGGAAGATTTCGGGAGGTATCCCGCCCCGCGTCAGGCCCCGTGAGAATCCGTCCTCTCCACCAGCATCGCGTCGCCGTAGGAATAGAACCGGTACCCCGTGCGAATCGCCTCGCGGTAGGCGGCGAAGATCCGTTCCTTGCCCGCAAACGCCGAAACCAGCATCAGAAGTGTCGAGCAGGGAAGGTGAAAATTGGTCATCAGGACGTCCACCGCGCGAAAGGAATAGCCCGGCGTGATGAACAATCGGGTGGCGCCCGATCCGGCGTGGATCTCGCCACCCTCACCGCTTTCCGCCGCCGCGGATTCCAGCGCTCGCACGACCGTCGTTCCGATCGCGACGATCCGGCCGCCGGCTCGCTTCGTGCGCGCGATCGCCGCCGCGGTCTCTTCCTTGATCTCCCAGCGCTCGCGTTCCATCTGGTGCTCGTGAACCAGCTCCGCCGTGACCGGCTTGAACGTGCCGATGCCGACATGCAACGTCACGCTCCCGACCTCGATACCGGCCGCGGTCAGCTCGGCGAGGATTTCGGTGGAAAGGTGGAGCCCGGCGGTCGGCGCGGCGATCGCCCCGGGGTGCTTGGCGAAGACGGTTTGATAGCGCTCGCGGTCTTCTTCATCGTCCGCCCGTTTGATGTACGGCGGGAGCGGCACGTGGCCGAGCCGATCGAGAAAGGGCTCGACTTCGGCGGAGAACCGCACCTCGCGCCGTCCGTCGTCGCGAAGTGCCATCACTTCGGCCAGCAGCCCCTCGGCGAGGTGGAGGACCGCTCCCGGTCGTGTGCGTTTGCCCGGTTTCGCCAACACCTCCCAGGTGCTCGGTCCGAGCTTTTCAACCAACAACAGCTCGATGCCCAAGGGGTCGCCCGGGGTGTCGGCCCGGCGGGCGAACAGACGCGCGGGAATCACGCGGGTGTCGTTCGCCACCACCAGATCGCCCGGCCGCAGCAGCCGCGGCAGGTCGCGCACTCGGGCGTGGCGCTCAGGCTCCGGCTGGTCGAGCACCAGCAGGCGGCTTTCGCCGCGGGGCGCGGGGCGCTCGGCGATCGCCCCCTCCGGCAGGTCATAGTCGAAGTCTCGGGTCAGCATGTTGGGGGAAATCTAGCCGTCAGCAGTCGTTCGTAGGCGCGGATCGAATCGGTCGCGCAGACCGTCGCCCACCAGGTGAAGCGAGATCACCGCAACGCAGATCGCGATCCCTGGAAAGGTGGCGATCCACCAGGCGGAGGAGAGCAGGTTCTGCCCCTCGGCGATCATGTTGCCCCAGCTCGCGCGCGGCGGCTGAATGCCGAGCCCGAGGAAGGAAAGGACCGCTTCGCTCAGGATCGTCGCACCGGCGATCAGCGCGGCCTGCACCAGGATCGGCCCGAGCGCGTTGGGCAGCAGGTGATCCAACCAGATGCCCGGCCAACCCCGCCCCATGCCGCGCGCGGCGAGAACGAACTCCCGTCGTTTGAGTTCCAGCAGCTGCGCCCGCACGACCCGTGCGACCGACATCCAGTTGACGAGCACCAGGACGAGGACCACCAGAGCATCGGAAGGGTGAAATAGGGCGGCGAGCGCGATCACCAAGAACAGGTCCGGGAAGGCGAGCAGAGCGTCGACGCCGCGCATCAAGAAACCGTCCAGCAGGCGCCCTCCGAGCGCGGCGAACGAGCCGACGCCAAGCCCCAGCGTGAGCGCGAGCGTCGTGGTCAGCGCGGCGATCACGAAGGAGACCCGGGCGCCATAGATCAGCCGGGAGAGCAGATCCCGTCCGAAACGATCGCTGCCCAAAAGGAACACTCTGGTGTCGGCGACCCCGTTGGCGGTCAGGTTCAAGACCTCGGCCGCGGCGAACCGGAGACGCTCGCCCCGTCGCACCACCTCCAGCCCATCGGCGGTGCGCCGCACGCTCTCGGCCAGTTGCCAGGAGTCTCCCGCCAGGTGGATCGCGGCGAGCCGCGTCCCCGGCGGCTGTAAGTTGGAGGCCGGGGAATCGAGCTGCTCGTTCGGATCGTAGGGCGCGAGCCATGGCGCACCGAGCGCCACCGCGCCGATCAAGCTGACCAGGGCAATCCCGAGCCGCAGCGTACCGCTCATGTTTAGGCTCGCCTCATGATCTCGACGTCACGCTACGTCCCGAGCCGTAGGTCCGTCGGTCACCCGGGGGTCGATGGCGGCATGGGCCGCGTCGGCGGCCAAGTTGAAAAAAATCACCAAGGTCGCCGCAAAGGCCGTGGTCGCCAGCAGGACCGGGTAATCCCGTCCGGTGACCGCAGCGAAAGCGACCCGTCCGATCCCCGGCCACGAGAACACCACCTCGGTGATCAAAGAGCCCGCAAGCAGCCCGGGAATCGACATCGCGAGGATCTGGATGACCGGCGACAGAGCGTTGCGCAGGGCGTGGAGCCCGAGGATCCGCCGTTCGGAAAGACCGCGCGCCCGCGCCATCCGGATGTGGTCCTGGCCGAGAGCTTCGATCAGGCTGACGCGCACATAGCGGGCGAGAAAGCCCGACATGGCGAGGCCGAGCACCGAGGCCGGCAGAATCAGATGGGCGAACAGGTCACGCGCCTGGGCGAGCGGTGGCAGCGACTCCGCGCCGATCGAGCGCATGCCGCCGGGGGGGAAGACCGGCCAATGGACCGCGAACAGGAGGATCGCCATCAGGCTGAGCCAGAACACCGGCAAGGAATAGAAAATCAGCGACAGCGCCCGAAGGGCATGATCGATCGGTCGGTCGCGCCAAACCGCCCCGGCAAGGCCGAGCAGAAAGCCGACACCGAGCTGAATCGCGAGCGCGGAGGTGGCGAGCGCCAAGGTCGGCAAGATCGCGCCGCCGAGAACTTTGGTCACCGGACGGTTCTGCACCATCGAGACCCCCCAGTCGCCTTGGACCGCCGCCGCCAGCCAATGGGCGTACTGCTCGACCACCGGCCGGTCGAGGCCGTAGACGCGCCGCAGGTTCGCGCGCTCGGCAAGGGACATCCGCGAATCTTCGATCAGTCGCGATGGGTCACCCGGAACCGCGTGGGCGATGAAGAAGACGGCCGAGAGAACCAGCCAGAGGAGAAAGATCGACGCGCCGAGTCGGCGCAGGAGGAACGAGGTCACGGAGCGACGGCCGGCTCCGGCTCGACCCACCAATCGCGCAGGTTCCAGAGCATGTAGATCGGACTGGGCTGCGCGTCGCGGACGCGTCGGTTCAAGCCCATCAATCGCTTCGATTCCCAGAGGAACGTCGCCGGCTGGTCCCGGTCTACGATCCGCTCGATTTGCTGCACCAGAGGCACCATGGCCTCAATGTCAGGCTGCGCCGCAGCTTTCTCGATCAGGCGATCCACCTCAGGATTCGAATACCGCGCCAGGTTGTTGCCGTTGCCGATCGAGTGGGAGTGGAGCAGCGTGGTCAAATCCAGGCTGGTGTCCATCCCCAGGCCCAGAATCACGCCGTCGTAGGCTCCTTCGTCGAGCTTGTCGGCGAGCGCGTTGAACTCGATGACCCGCGGCACAGCCGCGATGCCGACGCCGGCCAGTTGCGCCTGCATCATCACCGCCGCATCGATCCTCTGTTGGTTGCCCGCGTTGGTCGTCAAGTCGAAGCGAAACGGCTTACCGTTGCGTTCGACCACGCCGTCGCCATCTTCATCACGAAAGCCCTTGGCGGCGAGGATTTTTCGCGCCTCCGCCGGGTCGTAGGGCAGGCCCTGGATCGATTTGTCATGTGCCCAAGCGAACGACAAAATCGGCGATACGGCGACCGTGGCGTACTTGCCCCAGAGCGTATCGACGATCTTCTTGCGATCGATCGCCAGGGTGAGCGCGCGGCGGACGTCCGGGTCGTCGAACGGCGCGTGCTGGTTGTTCCAGGCGGCGAAGACGAAGTTGCGGAACGGGATCGCGATCAGTTCCAGCTTCTTGTCGGCCTCGATCCGCGGCGCGTCGGTCGGCTGCACGTTGGTCGCGAAATCAGCCTCGCCGGTGAGCAGTTGGGCGATCTGGCTCGATCCCTCGGGGACGATCCGTATCACCGCGCGATCGAGCCGCGGCCGGTCCGGCTGAAAGTAGCGCTCGTTCTTTTCCAAGACGATCTCTTGCTGCGGCTTCCAAGAGGCGAGCCGGAACGGGCCGCTGGTGACGAGATGTTCGCGAAACCAGTCGCCGTTTCGGCGCCATTCGCGGAACGGCAGAGCCGACCAGGCGTGGCGGGGAAGGATGACTCCCTCGTTGGCGTCGAGCAATTGCTTGGAGTACGAGAGCGAAAAGTGGAAGCGCGCGGTATGCGCATCGACCACCTCGACATCCTTGATGAACCGCTTCGAGTTGGTCTCACCGTAGGCGACCTCCGGGTTCATCTGGGCCTGCCAAGTGAAGCGCACGTCCTCGGCGGTAACCGGCACACCGTCACTCCAGACCGCCTTTTCGTCGAGGTGGAAGGTGATCGCCTTCCGATCTTCGGACCACTCCCAGCTTTGCGCGAGCTGGGGGGCCATGGTTGGCGCATGCTCGGTGAAATCCGGCTGTTCCGCGACCAGATGGTCGAACAGCTGGAACAGGACATCGTTGGTGGCGTTCGAGGAGGGGACGATCAGTTCGTTGACCCCGGCGATATCGTTGCTCCAGGCAATCGATACGCTGCCGCCGTTCTGTGGCGTGGCGCTGCGTGCCGCGTTCGGCGCCTCCTCGACTCGACGGCAGGCTGAGGAGGAAAAGGCGAGAGCCGCCGCGACGACGAAGACCCCAGCCCACGCCTCGCAAGAAGACTTCGAGTGTTTGGTCATAGCTTGCCCGTGAGGTTCCGGAATTGACCTGGACGTTCGATCCGGCAGGCATGCTAACAGACTGGGCCCGCTCGATCCGATGGAAGCTCGGCGGGTGATATCCTCAGGCCGCATGACGAAGTTCCCCGCTTCGCTCACCTCTCGTCGGCTTCTGTTGGCCACCATCGCCTTCGGTATCTTCTTGCTCTTGGACATCGCCCTGTTCGGTTGGCTGATGTTCCGCTCCCTGTCGGAACGGGAGATCCAGCGCGCGCTGGTCGAGACCCGGACCGAGGCTGAAAATCTCGCCCAGCAAATCGCCAAGAACGCCGAGATCCATAAGAACCTGTTCACCGCGCTCGCGGTGGAGCGAGAGACTCAGACCTACATCGACTCGATCCTGGCGCGGCGAGACATCGTGCGCACGGTCGAGATCCGCGACAAAAACGGCGTCCTGGTTCTGCGCGACCTGCGCCGTACGCAGGTGTTCGATCCGCATGGCCCGCTCGTCGGATCGGCCGAGTTGCCGCGCGGAACCCCGCGCCAGCGGGTGACCGAAAGGCGATACGAAACGCCGGTAACGGCGCCGATCGGTACCGGTTCCTCCGATGCCCCCAACGTCCGGGTGCCGATCGGCTCACTTGGCGTGATCGAGATCGGCATCTCGGAGAGCGAGTTGGCCAAGAGAACCCACTCGCTGCGCAGCGAGCTGATCCGCCAGACCAGCCTGATCAGCGTCCTTACGATCGTCCTGATCGGCTCCGCCTACGCGATCATCGTCAGCCTGCTCAAGCGTGCCCGGCGGCTGGAGATCCAGGCGGCGGAGGCCGAACGCCTGGCCTATATCGGTACGCTCGCCTCCGGCCTGGCCCACGAGATCCGCAATCCGCTCAACTCGCTGAACCTCAACATGCAGATGCTGTCGGAAGAGATCGAGGATCAGGCGGCGGCCTCGACCGGCCGGCGGCTGCTCGCGATCACCCGCTCCGAGATCGGTCGTCTGGAGCGACTGGTGACCGATTTCCTCTCCTACGCCAAGCCCCGGGCGCTCGAACGGGTCGAGCTGCCGGCGATCGAGCTGTGCGAGAAGGTGGTCGAGATCCTCGCCGGGGAGGTCCAGCGCCGAGGCGCCCTCGCCGAGGTCGAGGATCGGTCGGGCGGAGCGCGGATCAGCGTCGACCCCGCGCAGATGACCCAGTTGCTACTCAACCTGGCGCAGAACGCGCTCGGGGCTACGGAGGAATCGACTCGGAGACCGACCCTCAAGCTCGCCGTCGATCGCGCCGAGAGATCGGAGCGCGGGGAACGGACGGAGGACCGACAGGTGGTGATTCGAGTCAGCGACAACGGCGTCGGAATTCCGTCCGACGAGCTGCCGAAGATCTTCGACCTCTTCTATTCGACGCGCAAAGGGGGGACAGGCCTCGGCCTCGCGATCGTCGACCGGATCGCCAAGGCGCACGGCGGATCCGTACGGATCGAGAGCCGGCCGGATCTAGGAACAACGGTGAGCGTTCTACTGCCGCCGCCGTCGCCGCCGGTCATCGAGCCCGGCCGCTCCGCCGCTCCGAAACGAGGGAGCAAGCGCGCTCCCAAGCCTGCCAGCGCCGGGTCGGGTGCCTGACCCGGGCCGCTTTCACCCTTCGGTCTGCTCTTCGTACTCTTCCGGGGTGACGAAGAGCGGTATATCTTCATTGCCGCAGGCGGAACAGGTCGCCTCGACGATTCGGCCGCCCTCCCACTCGAAGACGTAGCAGGGGCTGCCACACTCCAGGCACATCATGTAATCGGGAATGTCCATGGGGTAAGAATATCCCCGTTGACCGTTCTTGGCAGCCCATGATACGTTCCGCCGTCCACGCGCGTCCCCCGAGGCGCAAAGGGAGTTTCCTACTATGTATGCGGTCATCGAAAGTGGTGGTAAGCAGTACCGCGTCGCCCCGGGTGACGTGGTCGAGGTCGAACTGACCGGAGCCGAGGGCGATACCCTCGAGCTCGATAGGGTCTTGATGGTTTCAGGCGACGATGGCGTCCAGCTGGGACAGCCGACCGTCGTCGGAGCCAAAGTTCGCGCCTCTCTCCTCGGTCAGATCCGGGGTCCGAAAATCCGGGTATTCAAGTCGAAGCGGCGCAAGGGCTATCGGCGGACCAATGGTCACCGTCAAAACTTGCTGCGGATTCGGATCGACGGCATCGACTTGCCGGCAAACAGCTGAGCGCCGGTTCCAGCGAACACAGGAGAAGGTCTCATGGCGCATAAAAAAGGACAGGGCTCGACTCGCAACGGTCGCGACTCGAACCCCCAGTACCTAGGAATCAAGCGCTTCGGCGGCGAGCAGGTGACCGGCGGTTCGATCATCGTCCGCCAGCGGGGAACCAAGTTCTTTCCCGGCACCAACGTCGGCCGCGGCAAGGACGATACGCTGTTCGCCAAGGTCGGCGGCGTGGTCAAGTTTCAGGATCGAGGCCGGCACGGCCGGTTCGTCCACGTGCTGCCAGCTGTCGCTCCTGCCGCTGTTTCCGAAAAAGCCCCCAGCGAGTAACGTGTCGATCCGGCGCGGCTCGGGATCTCCCGAGCCCGCCGCGCTCGAATACGATTTCGGCAAACTTCGTCCCATCCCCCAAAGCCCACCTTGATCTTTGTCGACGAGTGCTCGATCCACGTCCTCGGCGGGCGCGGCGGGAATGGCTGTCTGGCCTTCCGGCGCGAGAAGTTCGTCCCCAAGGGCGGCCCGTCCGGTGGCGACGGCGGCCACGGCGGCTCGGTCTACCTGGTCGGCGACGAGGCGAAGAACACCCTCTTCCAACTGAGCTTCGTGGCGCAGTTCGCGGCCCAACGCGGCCGCCATGGCGAGGGGCAGAACAAGACGGGCAAGAGCGGTAGCGATTTGGAGATCGAGGTTCCCTTGGGCACCCAGGTCTACGACCGCGAGACCGGCGAGCTGGTGGGCGAAGTGCTGGAGCACGGCGGACGTTTGCGCATCGCCGCGGGGGGCCGGGGCGGCAAGGGTAACGCGCGCTTCGCGACCGCTACCGACCGGGCGCCGCGGCGCGCGGACCCCGGAACCGAAGGCGAGGATCTCCGCCTGCGCTTGGAGCTCAAGCTACTCGCCGATGCCGGCGTGGTCGGCCTGCCGAACGCCGGCAAATCGACCCTGATCAGCGTCATCTCCGCGGCTCGCCCGAAGATCGCCGACTACCCGTTCACCACCCTGGTGCCGCAGCTCGGCGTCGTCGCGCTGGGCCTCGAAACCGAGCCGTTCGTAATCGCCGACCTTCCCGGCTTGATCGCCGGTGCTTCCCAAGGGGCGGGATTGGGCATCCAGTTCCTCCGCCACGTCGATCGCTGCCGTGCGCTCGTTCATCTGGTCGACCTGTCGGCCGAGGGGAGCGCCACGGCGGATCTCGAAGTGGTCGAGCGCGAACTTGAGTCTTTCAACCCCGAGCTGCTTTTGCGTCCGCGCTTCCTGCTCGGCAGCAAGGCGGATGCCGCGAACCCAGAGCGGCGCACCGAACTCGCGGCCGCGGCGGCCGAGCGCGGCGTTCCCTTTTTCGAGATCAGCTCGGCCACCGGCGCGGGCATTCGGCCGTTGATTCAGACGCTGGCTAAGCACCTCTCCGAGACCAAGGTTCGCGCGCCGGTCGTCGAGCGGCCTGCCGGCGGCTCCTTGGAGTACCCGAGCCCCGAGCCGGACACCGATTCATGAAGATCGGCCTGTTCGGCGGCAGTTTCGACCCGATCCACGCGGGCCACGTCGAAACCGTGCGGGCGGCGCGCCGGGAGCTGGATCTTGAGCGG
This sequence comes from Thermoanaerobaculia bacterium, assembly GCA_038248205.1. Lineage (GTDB taxonomy): Bacteria > Acidobacteriota > Thermoanaerobaculia > Multivoradales > UBA5704 > DASYKS01. The sequence continues at coordinate 9,853 of JBBRUC010000054.1, read as the reverse complement.
GTGATCTACCTGCCCACCGCCCAGCCGCCGCACAAACCGGGACGTCGACTCGCTCCGGCGCTCGCCCGTTACGCGATGGTCGAGCTGGCGCTCCTCTCTGAGGAAGGGCTTTACGCTTCCCCGTTCGAGCTGACGTTCGGCCGCCCGGCCTATACGATCGACTCGCTGGAGCACTTCGGCCGAACCTACCCCGATGCCGAGCTGCACCTGCTGATCGGCAGCGATTCGTTTCTGGAGCTGGAGGCCTGGTGGCGCTGGCGCGAGATCGCCCAGGCGGCGCGCCTGATCGTCCTGGCCCGCCCGGGCTCCGAGCTTCCGACCGAAGCGCTCTCGTCGGCGCTCGCCCAGCTGCTCGAATCGGGTCGAGCCCGCGTCGTTTCCGAACGGAAGGTCGATCTCTCTTCCACCGAGCTGCGCGAGCGACTCGGCCGGGGTGAAGATCTCCCGCCCTCCGCTCTGCCCCCCATGGTGCTAGAATACATTTCCAAGTATCGCCTCTATCGATGACGACTGAAACGACGACTGCCACGCCCCCCATCCTCTCCACCACGGACCGAGTTCGCGTCGCCGTAGCCGCCGCGGATGGCCGCCAGGCGGTCGACCTACGTGTGCTCCACCTCGGCAAGGTCTCCGACTTCACGGAATACTTCGTGGTCTGCGGCGGCACCAACGAGCGGCAGGTCCAGGCGATCGCCGATGCGGTCGAGATGGACCTGCGGAGCCTCGGTGTCCGGCCGCTCCACATCGAAGGGTTGCAGCGCGGCCAGTGGGTGCTGCTCGACTACGGCGATCTGATCATCCACGCCTTCCTCGACGAGCCGCGCCACTACTACGCCCTGGAGCGCCTCTGGTCCGACGCTCCCGACGTCACCGCTTCGTTCCGCACCCCCGCCGCCGATTCGGAAACCGCTCCGTCGCCACCTGTCACGCCGGAAACCGCCGAGCCGGAAGCGGGGATCGTCGGCACCGAGATCAAAACGCCGTGAACGCCGCGGGCTCGCCGCTCGCTCTCGACCGTCTCCTTCTCTACCCTGACCTCTCCCTCCATCTCGTAGGTGCCGACCGGGCCGCCCGCTCCGGTGCGCCGATCCTCGTCCTCGGCGAGGCGGGTACCGGTCGCACCGCGCTCGCCCGAGCCCTCCATGCGGCGAGCGGGCGTTCGCGCGGACCTCTGGTCGAGGTCGATGCCGGCGGCATTCCCGCCTCGCTGTTCGAAAGCGAGCTATTCGGCGTACGCCGCGGCGCGTTTACCGGGGCCGACCGAACCGTCGCCGGCCGCGTCGAGCTGGCCCAGGGCGGCAGCCTGCTGCTCGATCGGGTCGAAGGGCTGCCGCTTGGCGTTCAGGGCAAGCTCTTGCGCCTGTTCGCCGAAAATCGCTACGCTCCTTTAGGTGGCACCGAGACCGCGGCGGACGCGCGTTTTCTCGCCACCGGCCCGCCCGATCTCGCCGAACGCGCCGAGCGGGGAACCTTCCGCGCCGATCTCTACTTCCGCCTTGAAGTCCTCTGTTTCCGCCTTCCCCCGCTTCGCGACCGGCGCGCCGATCTGCCCGAGTTGATCGACGAGCTGCTCGCCGATCTCGCCGAGCGGATCGGCCGGTCCGTACCAGGACTCACCGAGCGGGCGCGCGCCTGGATGCTCGCCCACCCCTGGCCGGGCAACCTGCGGGAGGTTCGCAACGTCCTCGAACGGAGCTTGATCGCCGCGAATGTAGGCGCCGGCCCGCTCCTCGATCCCCAGCCGCCGCCCGGCGGTCGTGGCGACCGCCCTCGTCGGCTCGACGAGGTCGAGATCGAAGAGATCCGCCGCGCCCTCGCCTATGCCCGCGGCCACCAGGGTTACGCCGCCGAGTTGCTCGGCATCTCGCGCAAGTCGCTGTGGGAACGGCGGCGACGGTACGGAATCCCCTGAGGAACCCCAGTCGATTGGCAGGAAAGTGCCGGTCGAAACGCTCAGGCGAGCGCTTCCGGATCGAGCAGGCGCAGGCGCGGCGGCGCCGGACGCGGATCGGGGCGCCCGGCGGCGAGCCAGCGCTCGATGGTGGCGACTTTCGTCGCGAGCGCCGCGAGGTCGAGTCCGAGGCCGGTCGGGCCGTGGGTCTCAAGGTGCCCGCGCCCCCGGCCGAGAACCCGGAGCGCCGCGGCCGGGCGATCGAGGTCGCGCTCCAGATGGAGCCCGGCGGCGATCTGAATCAAGCCGCGGAGAAGCTCCTTCGGTTCCGGCGTGGTCGAACGCCAGACCCCTTCCCAGGCATCATGGGCGGCATAGAAATCGCCGTGCCGGAAGCTCTCCAGCCCTTCGGCGAGGAGCCGTTTGCGGTCCTCTGGGGATAGCTGGGGATGGAGTATCGAGGCCATACCCGCCCAGGGTACCCCGATTCGGGGTCTTCTGCCCGTCGATTTGCGGAGGGTCGCGGCGAATCGGCCGGATAGGTTTCTTGCCGGCTAGCGCTCGACCGCGTGGAGGCGGCCGAGCGGCCTCGGCGCGAGCATCTCCGGCGGCAGGGTCAAGCCGGTGTGGAAGCTGTCGCAATGCTCGCGTAGGCGGCGCAATTCCATCTCCGGAATGCGGCGAAACGCTTCGACCACCTGCGGGTCGAGCTGGTGGCCCGCCACCCGTTCCAGCTCGATGATGGCGGATTGGTGGGAGCCGGCGCGGCGGTAGGGCCGGTCGGAGGTCATCGCGTCGTAGGTGTCGACCACCGCGAAGATCCGCGCCGCGAGCGGGATCTCCTCTCGGGCCACGCCGTTGGGATACCCCTCACCGTCCCAGCGCTCGTGGTGGCTGTAGACGATCTGGAGCGCGGTCTTCTGCAAGAACCGGATGTCGGCCAGCATCTCGAAACCCCAACCCGGATGCTGGCGCATGATCAGCCATTCGTCCGCCGACAGCGGTCCGCCTTTGCGCAGGATCTCGTCGGGGACGGCCATCTTGCCGACGTCGTGGAGCAAACCGCCCCATTCGATCGCCTTGAGGTCCTCCTCCTCCAGCCCCAGGCGCTTGGCCAACGCGAGCGCATAGTGGGCGACGCGGAACGAGTGCCCCGCGGTCTCGTGATCGCGGGCGTCCGCCGCGGCGACCACCGCGCCGAGCGCCTCGACGTAGGAGCGCTCCCGCTCGTACTGCGACTCTTCGAGCGAATGCAGCAGACGCCGGATCGTCTCTTCGATTCGATAGACCTCGCCGTTGCCCCCGGTGGAGGGAAAGTCGCTCTGTAACTCTCCGCGCTCGGCCATCCCGGAGATGGTCTTGGCCAGCCGCCGCAGCGGGCCGATTTCGTGGCGGAGCAGAAGCACCACGCCCCACGCGCCCGCCAGACCGACCCCGAGAGCGAGACCCAGGGCCGCCCCCGGCCGATTCGCGAGCACGAGAGCGGACGATGCCCATTCGGCCCCGCCGATCGCCGCGGCGATTACCGTCGCGGAAAACAGGAAGATCTTCGCCTTCGCCGTCAAAGCCACCGCCATGGGTCGTCCAAAGAGAGTTTTTCGAGCCTGGTAAGGAGCGATGCCGAGATCGAAAAAGCCCCGTAATCCTTAGGTTTTCTCGACGCCGATCCTCTGGGTTGAGGGAAGTATACGCACAATGTTTGGCCCTGCAAGAAGCGGATACGTCACAAACGATGCGAGACGGCCGGATCGGTGTGGTGATCCGGCCGGCCGGGCGACCCGGACCGAAGCTCGGACGGCGGTCCTCAAAAGACGATGAACCGCGGGGCGGCTTTTTTTCGCGGTTTCTACCTAGGGAATCATTTTCTTGGGAGATCGCAAAGCAATGATCACGCGTCGTGCCTCCGTCTTCGTCCTCCTCCTCTCGCTCGCTTCCGTGCTCTCGGCGGCCGATCCGCCGCAGCGGGTTGATTGGCACGATCTTCCGGCTCATCTGGCTGGTCATCTCAAGCCGCTCGCCGCGCTCGGCATCGTCGAATGCCCGGCCGATTGGGCGCTGCGGGCGCCGGATCGTCGAGTGCTCCAGATCATCGAGAACGTCTTCTACAGCTGGGAGGAGCGCGATTTCGGCTCCCGCCCCGGATCGTCGTACTGCGTGGTGATGCGCCGGCCGTTCGAGCGGGCGCTCACCTTGAGCGAAACGCAGGTTCTGCTCAGCGCATCGAGCCTTTGGCTGGAGCAGGCCGCGGCGCGGGAGGGAGAACCGACTTCGCCGTCGCTGGCCGCCGACGATCCGCGGTTCGATCGCGAGCCGGCACGGTTCCGTGGCGATCCGTCGATCGATTCCTCCCCGGATCACGCGCCCGACACCGGGCTGACCGGCTGGGCGGCGGGGCCGTCAAGCGGCGCGAGCCAAGAGGAGGAGATGGAGCCCCGCCGTGCGACGGCGGATCAGGTGATCGGCGACAGCGTGATCGGCGGATCGGACGGCCGTGCGCGGGTGGCCGACACCCGCGCGTTTCCCTATCGCGCGATCGGTTTCCTTTCGACCTCCGACAGCCGGGCCAGCGCGTTTCAGGTGAGCCCGTATGCGGCATTGACCAACGGCCACGTCGTCTGGGATTCGCTGCACCGCGAGTTCAGCCGCAACGTCGAAGTGGCGCCCGGTCAGTACGAATCGGGTGGCCGGGTCTTCTTTCCCTACGGTCAACGCACCGCGGTACGCCTGGCGACCAACCCGGGCTGGGTGGCCACGGGGAAGATCCAGTACGACTACGGCGCGGTCTTTTTCGATCGGCCGTTCACCGGCCTTTCGACGTTCATGCCGCTCGCGTTCGACGTCAAACCCGCCGTCGGCTCGGAGGTCCGGGTGGCCGGCTACCCCGGTTCGGTGCGCGGCACGACGACCCGGGGGCAGTGGTTCGATGCGGACAAGGTGGTCTCCGTTCTCGGCCGTATCCTGCGCTACAAGGTGGACACAAGCCCGGGCAACAGCGGCAGCCCGGTCTGGCAGGTCTTGGGCGGAGGTCAGGTGCGGGCGATCGCCGTCCACTCGACCGGCGACCAGACCAACAGCGGCAACAGCGCCGCCCGCCTGGTGGCCGACAACTTCGAGCTGATCTCGCAATGGCTCGCTTGGACACCGTTCCAGCGCAAGGGTCTGAACTTGAGCGTCAACCAGATAGACCCCGTCAGTTGTCCGCTGGTCCAGGCGACGGTGAGCGTAACCAACGACGCCGGCCAACCGGTGCTCGACCTCAACCGCGCGAATTTCTCCCTGATCGAGAACGGCGTCCCGCAAGCGATCGACGTCGAACAAGCCGAGGTGAGCGACCAGGCCATTTCGGTGGCGTTGATCCTCGACGCGAGCACCAGCCTCTCCGATACCGACATCGCGAACATCAAGGTGGCGTCGCGCCGCTTCATCGACCTGCTCGGACCGCGTGATCGCGTCGCGGTGATTTTCTTTTCGAGCGCGGTCGAGGTGGTCCAGAACTACACGACCGATAAGGCGCGCGCCAAGGCGGCGGTCGATACGCTGCGCAGAATCGGTTCGACCGCGCTGTTCGACGCGATCCTCGAAGGGGTGCAGCTCTCGACCACGGTCACCGGCCGCCGCGCCCTGGTCGCCATGACCGACGGGATGAACAACACCGGCACGCTCGATCCGAACGTACCGATCGCCGCCGCGCGCGCCGCGTCGGTCCCCGTCTTCACCATCGGTTTCGGCCAGGTCGACGCCGGGGTGCTCAACTCGATCGCCACCAACACCGGCGGGCGGTTCTTTCTCGGCGGCAACTCGGCGGACCTCCAGGCGATCCTGATGGCGATCGGCCGGTCGTTCGACAAGCAGTACCTGATCACCTGGGTCAGTTCGTTTCTCTCGGGCGGCACCCAGAACCTGGAGATTTCCGTCGCCGACGGAGCGGAAGGCGACAGCCGCAACACCACCTACTCCCAGAGCGGCACCCGCGGCTGCCCGACGCCGAACGCGACCTGTCAGCCCCGTGTGCTCACACCAAACGGCGGCGAGCTTTGGACCAAAGGCCAGGCCCGGAAGATCACCTGGTCGACCACCGGCCCATCGTGCGGTCCGACCGTCGGCTTGGCACTGTCAGACGGCGTTCAAACTTGGTACTTGGGCGATGCGCCGGACAATGGAATGAAGCCGGTCAACATCGACTTCCTCCCTCCTGGCAGTCTCTACCGGGCGATCGTCGCCGATCGGGCCACCGGCCAGACCGACGTCTCCGACCGCACGTTCACCATCGACTCCCGCCGTTTCACTTGCCGCGCGGGGGCCGAGACCCTCTGCCTGCTCCACGGTCGCTTCCAGGTGCGGGTGGTCTGGCAACCGCCGGCCGGTTTCGGCGGCTTCGCGCGAGCGGTACGGGTGGGAGATGGCGCGGGAGTCTTCCGGTTCGGCGATCCCAAGGCGGCCGAGATCGGCCTCCGGATGTTCGATGCCCGGTCGGCCAACGGCCATTTCCAGTTCTTTTCCGGGGCGGCGACCAATTTCGCCTACTCGATCTTCGTCACCGACTCGATGACCGGCGAAACCCGCGTCTATTCCAGTCCGGCCGGAGAGTTCCGCAGCTTCGCCGACGACACCGCTTTCGGGCCGCCCACCGAGGGCGCCGAGGAGACCGTTGCCGAGCGCGTTGGGCAAGAAGACGCGCCGCCCCCGGCCGTGTCGGAGGGTGCCAGCCCGATCGGCAGGATCGCGGCGCTCAGGGCCTTGGCGCCGGCCGATTTCGCCGCCCCGCCGGCCGGCCAAAAGGTGCTCTGGGATCAAGCGGTTCGCACCGGTCAGATCGTCGTCAGCAGCGAGAAGCGACTCGACCCGGGCGCTTCGGCGTTCGATACCGAGGCGGCGGACGATTTCATCGTGCCGGCCGGCAAGGTCTGGATGCTCGACGGAGTCGACGTCGTGGGCGAATACTACGGCCAGGGGCAACTCGGTCCCGCGGATTCCGTCAACGTCCAGATCTTCTCGGAGCGCAACGCCTTTCCGGGGACGGCCTCGTGTACCTATCGCGGTCTGCACCCCGTGCGCGGTCTCGCCGACGGCAGTTTCGAAGTGAACCTTCCCGCTCCCTGCCGTCTGGCGGCCGGCCACTACTGGGTGAGCGTACAGGCGGAGATCGACTTCAACACGGCGCACCAGTGGGGTTGGGCGGAACGGCAACCGGTGCGCGAGCGCGCCTCGGCCTGGCGCAATCCGGGAGGGGGTTTCGCAACCTCGTGTAACGATTGGGGGCGGCGCCAGGTTCAGTGCGGCATCGGCAACAATCCCGATTTCGCCTATCGGTTGCGCGGCCGGGACTCCGCAGGCGGCGGCCCGGGCAACTGCCAGGCCAGCACCACCGCGCTCTGCTTCCTCAATCGGAAGATCAAGGTGGAAGTGACCTTCCGCTCCGAGAACGGCCGGCTCAACCCTGCGACGGCGCGCTCGTTTGGCGGCGGACTTTCGAGCAGTGGCTACTTCAGCTTCGGCGCCGCCGGGCTGGACACGTTCGTCAAAATTCTCGACGGCTCGACGATCAACGGCAACGTCTGGGTTTTCTACGGCGGGCTGTCGCCGCTGGAATTCACGATCAAGGTCACCGACGTAACGACCGGCCGGATGCACACCTACACCAGCCCGAAGGGGCGTTACACGAGCGGCGGAGACATCGCCGCACTGCCGGGGTTCTGAGCCGACCGAGGAGGGGTGCGCGAGAGATGATGGTTTCCTCTCCGCACCGCTCCTCGCCCGTCATATCGGGCGAGCGATGGCTTCCTGATCGGCCTCTCGAGCGACCGAACCGGGCGCGCGTCACGACTCGAACTCGCTTCGAGATACCCCAGATTGCCGAATGATCGAGAGTAGCGTACCGGTTCGCAGGGTTGGGTGATTCGGGACGGGCACCGTGACGGTCGTGCCTTTGCGCTGGAGTTGCATCACGACGTGGCTTCCGCGTTGTCGGACCGCGACGAAACCCTTCCTCGCGAGTATCCCGCAAACATCCCTCCCCGACAGGACGCGCAGTTTACCCAACCGCAACCTCCAGCTGAGTGACGTAGATCTCGTCGTGGAGGCGTCGGTTGATCTCCTCCTCGGATGCCGTTTCGAAGAACAGCTCGACGGCCTCGCGGAGATTGTCCCGTGCTTCTTCGATCGTGCTTCCCTGGCTTGCGACGTCCAGGCCCGGGCAGAGCGCTACGTAGCCATCGTCCTCGCGCTCGATAATCGCGGTGAGCTGTTTTTGCATGAGCAAAGCCTCCAGAACTCCAAGGTTAAAGGACGGAGGGCCATTCTACGCTCTTGACCCAAACTGCCCGCGACCACAGTGGGATTCAAGGCCACCCGCCCACCAGATCCCTCGTTCTCGCTCGGGATGACGAGGAGTGGGCGGGCTCGGCTCAAACGGGGAGCGCCCAGAAGGGCGGGGCTCCTGAGCCCTCCCTGCCCCTACCGTCCCACCCAGACCGCTGGGCGCTTCTCGAGGAAGGCGGCGACGCCTTCCTTCTTGTCTTCGGTCGAAAAGCAGAGGCAGAACAGGTCGCGCTCGTGGGAGAGCCCTTCTTCGATCGGGAGCTTCTCGCTGTTGCGGATCGATTCCTTGGCGATCCTGAGCGTGAGCGGCGAATACGAGGCGATCTTGGCCGCCAGCTCCAGGGTCTTTGCCCGTAGCTCGTCGGCCGCGAAGACCATCTCGACCAGGCCGATCCGCTGGGCCTCGGCCGCGTCGATCATCTCGCCCGAGAGGATCAAGCGCATGGTCTGACCGCTGCCGATCAGGCGCGGCAGGCGCTGCGTGCCACCGCCGCCGGGAATCAGCCCGAGCTTGATCTCCGGCTGGCCGAAACGCGCCTTGTCCGAGGCGATCCGGATGTCGCACGAGGCGGCGACCTCGCAGCCTCCGCCCAGGCAGAAACCGTTGATCATCGCGATCACCGGCTTCGGGAAGGTCGCCATGGCATCGAAGATCCGCGGGCTGCGCATCGCCTCGCGCTGATCGAGGGGAGAGCGGCCGGCAAACTCGCCGATGTCGGCTCCCGCGATGAACGACTTCTCGCCCGCGCCGGTGATCACCACGGCGCCGATCGAATCGTCCGCTTCAATCTCGGCCAGAACTTCCAGCATGTCGTCGCGCACCTGCTGCGACAGGGCGTTCAATTTGTCGGGGCGGTTGATGGTCACGATCGCGACACGGCCGTCGCGTTCCAAGAGTACGGTTTCGGGCATGGGTTTCTCCTGTTGGGTCTACTCGGAAAAATCAGCGGTGCTTCCAGACGGGCGGGCGCTTGTCCAGGAACGCCTGGATCCCCTCGGCCATGTCGTGCGTTTCGCAGAGGTCGTCCAGATAGAGATGCTCGGCGGCGTCGAGCGCCTCATGGAACGGCAAGTCGCGCCCCGCGCGTACGGCGCGCTTGGTGAGGCGGGCGACCGGCGTGCTCCACTGGAGAAAATCGTCGAGGATCGAGGCGAGCTTGGTGTCGAGCTGATCGGCGGGCACGCGCCAGTGGACGAGGCCGAGACGTTCCGCCTCTTCGCACGAAACGTTCCTGCCCGAGAGCAGCATTTCAAGCGTCCGCCCGGCGCCGATCCGGCTCGGGTAAAGGGCCGCGGCGACCGGCGGATAGCAGCCGAGCTTGATCTCCGGCTGGCCGAACTTGGCGTTGTCCGCCGCGAGCACCAGATCGCACGCCAGCGCCACTTCCATGCCGCCGCCCAGGCAGTGACCGGAGACGACGGCGATCGTCGCCGCTTCGGAGTCCGCGAGCTTGCGGATCGTCCCGTGCAGCCCTTGGAGCATCGATTCGACCTTGTCCGGCGTATGGTCCTGCACCGACACTCCCGCCGAAAACGCCCGCTCCCCCGCGCCGCGCACGACGAGGATCTGTAGGCTCTTCTCCCGCGCCAAGGAGTTGAGGTGCGCTTCGAGAGCCGCGATCATTTCGAGGTCGAGGATGTTGA
>JBBRUC010000053.1:0-30966 GCA_038248205.1 Thermoanaerobaculia bacterium | reverse complement strand
GACGTGGCGGTCACCGGCGGCGGCGGGGTCGAAGTCACCGGCGGCGGCAACGTGGCGGTCACCGGCGGTGCCGCGGTAGAGGTCACGGCGGGGGCGGACGTGGCGGTCACCGCCGCCGCCGCGATTCAGATCACCGCGATCGCCGACGTCATGACCACCGCGGTCACCCAGGTGTTGAACGGCCTGGTCGAAGTGGACGGCGACCTGCTGATCGATGGTCAGCAACCGCTTGTAATCTAGCCTACCGCGGCCCCGACACCCGATGCAGATCGACTATCCCTTCCACATCGACGGCCGCGGCCGGGTCGCGGAGACCGGCGAAGAGCTGCACATTCGGCAGCTGATCGAGCAGGTGCTGTTCACCGCGCCGGGCGAGCGGGTGAACCGGCCGACGTTCGGTGCCGGCCTGCTGCGTCTGATCTTCGCCCCGGCGAGCGACGAGTTGCAGGCGGCGACCCGGTTTCTCGTCCAGGGGCAGCTCCAGCAGTGGCTCGGCCAGTTGATCCAGGTCGAAGCGGTCGACCTGACGTTCACCGAGAGCGATCTCGTGATCGACATCCGCTATCAGATCCGCCAGAGCCAGCGCAGCTTCCGCAGCCGCTTCAGCCGTCCGAGGTCGGGATGACCGATCCACTCGCGGTACCGCATTCGCTGCGCGACCGCCGCCGGCTGGCGATCGCCCACAGCGCTACCCAGCGCGGGCTCGATCACGTCGAGTCCGAGCCGCTGGCGGCGAAACCCGCCGACTCGACCCGGGCTCGGTACCGCCTGAGGTTGTACTTCGTGGCGACCGCATCGAGGGCGCAACCCAAGGCGGCGATCCCGCCCGGGCTGCAAGCCGGCAACATCCGGCTCTCGGTCTTGGGCGGCGGCGATCCGGGGCTACGCATCATCGAGATCCCGACGAACCCCGAAGGGCCGGTGCTCGACCTGATCGCCGAGCGCACCGGCCCGCCGCCTCACGACGCCGCCGTCGCTTCGGGTGGGATGATCGTCTACACCTTGACGCTTACCGGGGTTCCGAATCTCGATCGGTTCTTCAGCGAGGCGGCCTTCACGCTCGACGGCATGCCGCCCCCTCCCGCGGCATCCGTGCCGGTCGCCAAGGCGCCGACCGTTTCGCCGACCTCGATCGACTACCTGGCCAAGGACTATGAGAGCTTTCGCCGGCTGATGCTCGAACGGATGACGCTCGCGGTTCCGAGTTGGACCGAGCGTAACCCCGCGGATTTCGGCGTCGCGGTGATCGAGGCGCTGGCCTACGCCGCCGACAACCTTTCCTACTACCAAGATGCCGTCGCGACCGAGGCCTACCTGGGCACCGCGCGGCGCCGCATCTCGCTCGCCCGTCATGCGCGCCTGCTCGATTATTCAATCGGCAATGGCGCCAACGCCAGGACCTGGCTCCAGGTGGACGTCGCGAAGAAAATGGTGCTTAAGCGCGGCGTGCCGGCTTACGCCGAAGGCCCCGGAGCCCCGGCCGCGATCGCGGCCCGAACCGCGACCACCGCAATCTCCGCCGCGGGTGTCGGGTCGCCGGCCGACGCCGGGACCGGCGACCCGGGGGTCGATGCGGCGATCAGCAACACCTTCGAGATCATGGCCGACACGCTGCTGGTCCCCGAGCACCTGGTGATGAAGTTCTATACCTGGGGCGCCATGGAGTACACGCTCGCCGCCGGAACTACTTCGGCGGCGCTCGTCGGCAGCTTCAGCGATCTCGACGCGGGCGACGTCTTGATTTTCGCGCCGGCCGATTCGACCACCGGTTCGAAGGTCAAGAATGCCCCGTTGGGTCATCCGGTCCGCCTGTCGCAAAAGCCGAGGGTCACGATCGACCCGGCGTTCGGCACCGAGATCACCGAGATCATCTGGTTCGCGGCCGATGCCCTTCCCGACCCGCTCCCCGTCGCGGGCCGCGTCTCGGGCACCCTCTATCGCGAGCTGGCTTGGGTGCTCGGCAACCTCGTACCGATCGATCAAGGACAGACGGTTTCAGAAGTGCTGCCGCCCGTGCCGGCCGGTCCAACCTACTCCCCCGCGCTGGCCAAGAGATGGATCACCCAAGCCCCGCCGTTCGACCCCGCAGCTTCGCGCAAACTGCCGGCGACCGGGTTTCTGCAACCTGAAACCCGGCTCGCCATGCCGAGGGTCGAGCTGGCCGAACTGGCTTCCGACGGCACCTGCCTCGCGGCCTGGCTCCCGGTGCCCGACCTGCTCGGTTCGGGAGCGTTCTCCCAAGCTTTCGTCGTCGAGGTCGAGACCGACGGCACGGCGCATCTGCGCTTCGGCGACGGTCAATACGGCCGTCGGCCGCTGCCCGGCACACGCTTTTCCGCCACCTACCGCGTCGGCCTGGGGGCGGATGGCAATCTCGGCCCCGGCACGATCAATCGGCTCTTTGGAGTCCAGGGAGTGACGGCGGCCGGCAACCCGCTCCAAGCGGTGGGCGGAGCCGATCCCGAATACGAAAGCCGGATTCGCCTGCTCGCGCCGCAGGCGCTCGCGGCGCAGGAGCGCTGCGTCACCGAAGCCGACTTCGTCGATGCCGCGGAGAGCTTTCCCGGGGTTCTGCGGGCGGCCGCGATCCAGGTTTGGACCGGCAGCTGGACGACCGCCTTCGTCTACGTCGAGCGCGAGGGCGGTCGACCGTTCGATCCTTACTTCGAAACCGGCCTCTACGCCTACCTGGAAATTCGGTTGCTCGCCGGTACCGCGCTGCGCATTCTGCCGCCGCGCTACCTGCCGCTCGACATCGCGCTCGCCGTCCACCTCCGGGCCGGCGCGCTGCGCTACGACGTCGAGCGCGCTCTTCAGTCGGCGTTTTCCGCCACCGAACCGACGGGATTCTTCTCGGCCGACCGGTTCACCTTCGGTCAGCCGGTGTTCCTTTCCGAGGTGATCGCCTGCGCCGCCGCTGTCCCGGGCGTGCTGCGCATTGAGGTTCTGCGCTTCGAGCGCTGGGGCCAACCGGCGCGGGGCGAGATCGACACCGGCCGCATTCAGCCCGAGATGCTGGAGATCGTCCGCGCCGAAAGCATCGCCGGAGCGCCGCAGCTCGGCGGTATCGAATTCCTGATGGAGCGGTCGCGATGAGTTCGACCCCGCCGATCGACCTGCGCCTGCTCGTCGGGGCATCGCCGCGAAAAGGGAGCGTGTCCACGTCGCCCCTCATTCCGCTCGTCCCCGCCGTCTTGCCTGCGAGAATCGAACCTCTCGGCCTGCCGATCTGGAACCCGCCTGGCCGTAGCTCGATCGCTTTCCGCCCCGGCACCTACGAGACGTTCCTCGTCGGAATGCTCGCGCGCCTGCGGGTCCAGCCGGAACCGCCCGACGGCCGGCCGCTCGCCAACCTGCATCTCGGCGAGCCGCGCGACTGGCTGCTCGGCTTGACCGAGGCCTGGGCCGTGGTGGGCGACGTGCTCACCTTCTACCTCGAACGGATCGCCAACGAAGGGTATCTGGGCACGGCGATCGAACCGTTTTCGATCTGGCAGTTGCTCAAAACCATCGGTTACGCGCCGCGACCGGGGATCGCGGGGACCGCGAACCTGGCGTTCACCGTCGCCACCGGCCGCCGCCTCCCCGAAGGGGTGACGGTTCCGCTGCGGACGCAGATCCGGAGCCTGCCGGACAGCACCAACCGACTACCCGAGGTCTACGAACTCGACGTCTCGCTCCAGGCCTTCGCGAGCTGGAGCGCGATCAAGCCGCTCGCCGCGGACAAAACGGCGCTCCCGCCGCTCTTGGTCGGCGCCACCTCGATCGCGCTCGAAGGAACCCGCACGGGATTACGCGCCGGATCCAGCCTATTGATCGTCGCCGACGGCGGTGCCACCCGGATGTTTCGCACCCTGTCGAGCGTCACGATCGATCGGACGCGGGCCGCGAACTCCACCGCCGCCGACGCCTTACTCTCCGGCGGCGACGGCGGGACGACCCCGGGCACGACCGGCAGCTCGATCGGCGCCCGGGGGGTGACGATCGCCACATGGGGGGCGCCGCTCGTGCGGAGGGAAGGCGAGGAGGGCGGAGGAGACGGCCTGAAGGACGCCGCGGGGTCCGGCCATCCGTTGGTTTTCTCCAGCCCGCGGGTTTTTGCGTTTTCCAAGCGGGGGCATCTGTTTGGCTACAACGCGGTTCCTTGGGATCAGGTACCGGATGCGACGAAGATCGCGGTCTGCCCGCGGCGGGGGGGCATCTCGTCGTCCAACGACCGGGGCGTTGGATTTCGGGGCGACAACTCCGGCCTGCCTACCACTCAGGTGCTCACTCTGGCGCTCGATGCCGATGGCAACCTGATCGCCGGCACCGTCCAGGGATTTTTCCGCGCGACTCCCGAGGGGTGGCGCTCGCCCACCTCGGGCTTGGGCAAGACGCCCATCCAGGCGCTGTGCATCGGCGCGCGAAACCAGCTGTTCGCCGGGACGCAGTCCGGCGTTTATCGCTCGACCGACGGCGGCGCCACCTGGAGCTTTTTGGCCCCGGCCGCCCTCGCGCTCCGGCGCAATCAGGGTAGGCAGCCCACCCTGGGCTCGGCGGCGACGATCAGCGACAAGCTCGCGGCGTTCGGAACCAAGCTGCGCGGCCTGGTGGCGAAGATCTTCCCTTCGTTCGCCCGCAAGACCCGGCCCGAACCCCGGCTCACCGGCCAGCCGGTGCTCGCGCTGGCGGCGACCGGCGACCGCGATGGCAATTTTCTGATCGCCGGCACCGCCCAGGGGATCTTTCGGGCGCTCGCGAGCGGCGGCGGCTGGACGCCGATCAACCAGGGCTTGCCGCAGTTCGATCCGGCCACCGGTCTGGCCGACGTCACGGTGCGCGCCTTTGCGGTCGGTGCCGATCCCGGCACGATCTTCGCCGCCACCGACCAGGGGCTCTTTCGCTCGACCGACACCGGCCGGCGCTGGCACGGCGCGGGATGGGGTTATCCACGGACCAAAAACGGACCGGCGGCGGCGCATGGCGTCGCGATCACCACGGATTCTCGATCGCGTCAGACGTTCGTATTCGCCGCCACCGACGCCGGCCTCTACCGTTCGAGCGACGGCGGCGATCGCTTCTCGCCTGCCTCCACCGGGTTGCCGCCGGCCACTCCGGGCACCCTCGGCGCCTCGGCGCCGGTTCGTCTGCTCGCCGCGACGATCGACGAGACGACCCTTTCGCCGTTGCTCTATGCCGTCGCCGATGTTTCCGGCGAGGTCGCCACCGGCCTCTTTTCTTCGGACGATCTCGGCGACAGCTGGCGCGCGCTCGAACCAGGCGGCAGCCGTTCTTCGGGCGCCGCGGGTTCCCCAGCCGCCATCTCGGCCCTCGCCGCGGGCGACCGCCAGGTGTCGATCGCCACACCGTTCGACGGCTTCTTGTGCGATCAATGGCCGGGGTTTCATCTGGCCCAGGGCCAGATCGATCTTTCGACCGTCATGCCCGACCTCATGCCCCAAGGCTGGGCCGTGCTCAGCCAGAGCCGTCCGCGGCCGGCGCCCTTCCCGCCGCTGCCGCCGCGCGTCGACGCGTTTCCCGTGCAGGGCGTCCTGACGGTCAACCGGGACGACTTCGGCGTCTCGGCCCAGGTGAGCCGCCTGGAGGTGATCGACGACGGGCATCTCGCCGATTTCGATCTGCGCGCCACCGAGGCGAACGTCGGCAGCTCCGAACTTAGCCCCGCCCGACTGCCGATCCTCGAACCGCTCAAGGGGAACCTGCTGCAGCTCGCCCTACCCTTCGCCGAAGCCCCCGAGGCCGGCCGGCTGCTCGCGATCTCGGGGCGCCGCATCCGCGCAACTCTGGTGCCCACCGCATCCCCTCGACCGCTCGCGACCGACGAGAAGGCTCAGGCGCCCACCGTCGGCCCCGGCGAAAAGCTGATGATCCTGCATGCGCCGGGAGAGCCGAGCGGAGAGGCCTCCGCCTCCCTCACCGGACCGACGATCCTCTGGCATGTCGAGACCGCGAGCGGCGTCCGCGGCCGGCTGATCGCCCGGCAGGAGGAACTGGCCTAGCAGCCTGCGGGCGACGACGATCCGAGCGTCGCCGAAACGGTTTCGTGCCTCGGCGCCACCGCCGTCGAGACGACCGATCCGGAGGCTACCGACAACCCGACCCCGGCGACCGGGACTCCGCGCGCCGCTTTGTTCGTCTCTCCGGTGTTGCGCTACCTGTACGATCCCTCGACCGTGACGATCAACGCCAACGTGGCGACCGCGAGCCAGGGCGAGACCGTGCCGAACGAAGTGATCGGCAGCGGCAATGCCAACCGGGCGAATCAGCGCTTTGCCTTACGCGGCAAGCCGCTCACCTTCGTACCCGATGCCAGAACCGGGTACCGGTCGACGCTTCAGGTTCTGGTCGACGGCGTCGCCTGGCGCGAAGTGCCGACGCTCTACGGCCAGGGTCCGGCGAGCCGGGTTTATGCGGTCGAACTCGACGAGGCCGGCGCGGCGGTGGTGACGTTCGGCGACGGCAGCTACGGCGCCCGGCTGCCAACCGGGATCGAAAACGTCGTCGCGACCTACCGCGCCGGCCAGTGGACGTCGGGGCAACCGGCCGCCGCGTTGCGCCTGCTCCAGTCGCGGCCGTTCGGCCTGCGCGAAGTGACCAACCCGGAGCCCGCGCCGGGTGCCATTCCGCCCGAAGGGTCCGAGAACGCCCGCACCTCCGGCCCGCTCGCGGTGCGCGCGCTCGATCGGATCGTGTCGCTCGACGACTATGCCGATTTCTCCCGCACCTTCCCCGGGATCGCCCGCGCCACCACTTCCGTGGTCTGGGACGGCCGGTCGCGGCTGATCGTCCTCACCGTCGCCGCGACGAAAGGCGCGCCGGTACCCTCGGATTCGGAGCTGTACCAAACCCTTTCCGCCGCGATCCACGGCCGGCGCTACCTGGCCCGGCCGCTCGCGATCGTCTCCTACGCTCGGGTCGGCTTTTCGGTCGCCGCGCGGGTCCAGGTCGCAAGCGGCTCCGACACGCCGGCCGACGTGCTCAAAGAGGCCCTCCGCTCGGCGCTCACATCGGCGTTCGGTTTTGCCGCGCGCCGTTTCGGCCAGGAGGTCGCAAGCTCGGAAGTGATCGCGGTCCTTCAGGCGGTGCCGGGCGTCGTGGCGGTCGAGCTCGATGCGCTGTTTCGCACCGGTACGCCGCGAGAACTCGCCGAATACATCCCCGCCCGACCGGCGACCTGGGACTCGACAGCCGGGCGATTGCGGCCGGCCGAGATCGTGATGATCGATCCGGACGGCATCCGCCTCTCGCTGCCGGGCGATCCGGCGGAGGTGCCATGAGCGACCTCGGACCCGAGCGCCTGTACGGCCTGCTGCCCGAGATCCTGCGCTATCGCGACGCCGAGGCGGGCCAAGGGCTGCGCGCGTTCCTCGCCGTGTTCGACCAGGAGTATGCGGCGATCGAACAGAGCATCGCCGCGCTCTATGACGACTGGTTCGTCGAAACCTGCGAGGAGTGGCTGCTGCCGTATATCGGCGACCTGGTCGGCGTGCGCGGCACCACGCTCGCCCGCGCCCTTACCTCCCGCGCGTTCGTCGGCCGGTCGCTCCACTACCGTCGGCGCAAAGGAACGCCGAACGCCCTGGCCGGTGCCGCCTCCGCCGCCACCGCCTGGCCAGCTCTCGCCGTTCCCTCGTTCGCGCTGCTCGCCGCCACCCAGTCGCTCCTCGACCCGCATCCCCACCGTGGCGGCACCGTCGACCTGCGCCGGCTTGGCCCAGGCTCCCGCGGCGAATCGGTCCGGTTCGGCGGCCCGTTCGATTCGATCCAACGAAACGTCCAGGTCAGCTCCGGCGGTCCGCTGCCCGGCCGCGCGGCGATCTCGGTCGCGGGCGACCGCGAGCGCTACGGCCTGGATCGGGTAGGCCTGTTCTTCTGGCGCCTCGCGAGTTTTCCGATGGCGCGCGCGGCGGCGCGCAAGATCGCCGCCGGAACCTATACCTTTCATCCGTTCGGCATCGACGCCCCCCTGTTCAACCCGCCCCGCCGACGCGAAGGGCCGCCGCGCGAAGCGAACCTGCCGACCCCTCTCGTCGCCGCGACCCTCGATGCCGAAGCGGCCGCGCTCGCCCGCAGGAACGGTACCGAGCACGGGTTCTTGAGCCCCGAGCCGGCGGTCGAGATCGGCGTGCGCTACGCCGGCACGATCGGCGCCGTGCAGCGCATTCCGCAGCAGGCGATGCTGTTTTGCGACCTCTCTTCCTGGAGCCGGCCGCCAACCTCGGTTCCGCTGCCCGGAGGGACCGGCGAACGGGCGATCCAGGTCGCGATCGACCCCGCGCTCGGCCGGATCGCCTTCCCGCAAGGGATCGAGGTCGAAAAGCTCGAAGTCGGCTATGCCTACGCCTTTTCCGCCGACCTGGGCGGCGGGCCGTATGCGCGGCCGATGGAAGAAGCCGAAAACAACGTTTGGCGTGCCGAGGTGACCGGTACCGCACCGACGCAGACGGCGGATGACGAAGGCTCTCGCGCCACGGACCTTTTGTATTTCGCCACCCTGCCCGAAGCGATCGCCGCCTGGAACGACACGGCGCTCGGGAGCGCGGGCGGGTTCGTCCCGCGCACCGGAAGCATCCGGATCGCGAGCGACGATCTCTACCTCGCCCCGGCGCCGCTCGCGGTGGAGTTGGCGACCGCCGAGGGCGCCGGGAGGCGGCTCGAAATCGTCGCCGCTTGCGAACGGCGGCCGTGCTTGGCGGGCGACCTGCAGGTCAACGGGCCGGCGCAAGAGGAGCAGGATCAGGATCGTACGGCCGCGCTCTTGCTCAACGGCCTATGGATCGACGGCTCGATCACCCTTTCGGGCGAGGTGGCGACGCTCAACCTCACCCACTGCACCCTGCGGCCGGACGCGCGGCCCGCGTTGACGTTTCTGGGCGGCTCCCCCGTCAGCCTGGAGGTCTCTCTGCAATCGAGCATCGTAGGGCCGATCCTGCTGCCGGCCGACGGCTGCCGCTTGCGCATCGCGGATTCGATCGTCGACGCACCGGGCGACTCGCTCGCGATCGGCGGGCCGTTGGGCATTTCGGCGCTCGCCGACCCGCCCGGCCCCACCGCCTGGCTTCAGCGCTCGACGATCTTCGGCCAGGTCCATCTGGTGGAGCTGGATCTCGCCTCCGAGATGCTGTTCGTCCATCAGGTCCGGGTGGTTCGCCGCACCCGCGGCCTGGTTCGCCGAACGTACCTGCCGCCCGACTCGGTCACACCGCACCTCGACTCGACGCTGCCCGAGCTGGGCGGCCTTCAGACGCCACCGAGCTTCACCTCGCGGCTCTACGGTCAACCGGGCTACGCCCAGCTAGGCCCGGACTGCCCGCACGAAATCGCCCGCGGTCCCTATGGCGAGCTGGGCGCCTTTCACTCTCTGCGGCAGCCGGCACGGCTGGCGCTTCTCCCCGCGATCGCCGCCGAGTTCCTCCCTTGGGGACTCGAAGCCGAGATCGTCTTCGCCACCTAACGGAGCCCGAGCGATGCGCAGCCGTGCCACCGGTGATTTTTCCCGCTTTCTAACCGAACCCGACCGCCGCTACAGCGCGGTCTGGATGCAGCAGGGCCGGGTCCAGCTCGACTCCGATTGGAACGAGCAGGCGGAAATCGCCGGCCGCTTGGCGGAGCTGCGGACCGCCGACCTGATCGGCGCGAGCGGCGCGCCGTTTCCCTACGCCGGCTTCGGCATCTCGCTGCTCGGGGCGCTCCAGTTCGACGGCCGCGACGACTACGCCTACGTCCCCGCCCCGCCGTCCCCGCGCGCGGTGCCACCGGGCGCTGCGGGCGCTGCGGACGACGCCGCAGGGTTCACCTGGGAGGCGTGGATTCGCCCCACGGCGGGCGGCGGTGCGATCCTCGGCCGCTTCGCCCAGGGCGACTCGACCGACCCGGCCGGCACGGCGACCTCCGCGGGCACCGCTGCGAGCGACGCCGCGGTCCTTTTTCTCGATGCCGACGGCCGGCTCGCCTTCCGCCGCTCCGGCGTTCTGGCGATCGAGATCACCGCGGATCGACCGCTCGAATTCGGCCGTACGCAGCACGTCGCGATCACCTCGGCCACCCGCTCCACCGCGATCTGGGTCGACGGCCGGCTCGCCGCCCAGCTGCCGGTCGGCCGGCCGCTCGCCGATCTGCCCGCCGTGTTCCTGATCGGCGCGGCGCTTGAGGGGCGGCGGCCCTACATGCCTTTTTCCGGCCGCATCCACGGCGTCCGCTGGTGGCATCGCGCCTTCGGAGTCGACGAGCTGGCGGCGGCTGTGGCGGGAGATGACTTCCCGACCCACGATCTCGCCGCCTCGTGGCCGCTCGACGAAAACGAGGGGGACGCGATCCGCGACCGAACGGAGGGCGGCGCCCACGGCGTCCTCGGCGCGGGCGTCAGCCGGCCGGAATGGACGGTCCAGGATCTGGGCTTGAGCGTCGGCCGCTACTACGTGCGCGGCGTCGCCGCCGAGAACTTCGCGCCAGGTCGTTACACGGCGCAGCGGGACGCCCCCGGGCTCGCCCTTCCCGAGGGTGGCGTCCACCTCGCCTATCTGGAGGTTTCGCAGCGCTTCGTCACATCGATCCAAGACCCGGAGATCGCCGAGGTCGCCCTTGGCGGACCGACCACCACCACCCGGTCGCAAACCATCGCCCAGGTGCGGCTGCTGCCGGTCGAGGGCGAGGGGGAACACGGGGCTCGCGAGACGTGGGAAGCCTTCCTCGCCGCGGCGGAAAGCCCGCGCGGTACGCTCGCCGCCCGGCGCACCCTGCCGCCGCCGACGATGCTCGGCAATCTGCTGTACCGGATCGAGATTCACGACCCCGGCCTGCCGCTCGGCTCGGGGAGCCAAACCGGCAAAGGCGGCGAGCCCACCGCCCGCCGGTCGGCGACCTTCAAATGGTCGCGGGAAAACGGCTCCCGGACCTTCCCCGTTCTCTCGCTCGCGGGCGCCCAGGCGACCCTCACTTCGCCGGAGAGCGGGCGCTTGGCGATTCCTACCGGTTCGGTCGTCGAATGGCTCGACGATCCGACGGAGCTGTCCGGCCAACCCGGCCGGCTCTACCGGGTGACCACGGTCGATCCCGACCTGATGGTGGTCAACCTTTCGCCCACTCCGGATGAGACGGTCGCCTCCGGCCAACATCCGTTCCTGCGCGTCTGGGATCACGCGGCGGATGCGAATGCCGTGGACGGCAGCCTCGCCGTGACGGTCCGGCCGGGCTGGCTGCCGATCGAAGCGGGAATCGAGATCTCGTTTGCCGGCGAACATCCGAACCGGTCCGGCGATTTCTGGTGGCTTCCGGCGCGCAGCCGCACCGAGGACATCGAAGGGCCGCGCGACCCCGCGGGGGAGCCGCGCCAGCTCCCCCCTGGCGGTCCCGACCGGGCATTCGCGCTGCTCGCCGAGGTCCACCTCGATCCGCCGCCCCGGGTGGAGGATCGCCGCTTTCTGTTCCAGCCGGTGTCGATCGGCGCGGTTTCGAAAGCCGGCGACGCGATGTACGGCCCGCTCGAAATCCGCTCTCATCTCGACGTCCAAGGACCGATCCGCGCGCCGGTCCTATTCGGCCGGCTCGGCACCCCCGACGCGGTGGGCGCCCCCGAGATCGCCGATCACGCGGTGGGAGCGCGAAAGCTCGCCCTGGATATCGGATTCGTGCCGCCCGGTTTTTCGATCCTCGGGGAAACGCCGGAACCGCCGGCCGGCTACGTCTGGACGGGATCGCGCCTGGCGTTCGCGAACGACGATCCGACCTGGCTCACCTTCGGCGCCCTGCCGCGCAGCCACCCGGGGGCGATCTCGGCGTTCGCGCTCGGCACCCGTCTCTTCGCCCTGCTGGAAACCGGCGAGCTGTGGGAGATCGACCCGACGACCGGCGACCCCGCCCTCGCCTCGCGCCTGCCCGAACCGCGCCGCGGCTTCGCCGCCGCGGCCGATGGCGGCAAGATCTACGTCGTCGGCGGCTTCGACGCCGCCGGCCACCCGGTCGGCACGGTCGAGGTCTACGATCCGGAAGGGAGCGGCTGGAGCCGCCGTTCGAGCCTCAAGGAGGCACGCGGCGGCCTGGCGCTCGCGGCCCTAGGCGGCAAGCTCCACGCCGTCGGCGGCCGGACCGGCACCCGTTACCTCGGCGACCACGAAGGATACGACCCGCTGACCGATCAATGGACCCGCCTGGCCCCCCTCCCCGTCCCCCGCTGGGGCCTGGCGGCCGGAGCGGCGGGAGGCGCGCTCCATGTCCTCGGCGGAGAACGCCACGTCTTCTGGTTCGGCCGCACCCTCTCCCGCTGCCACGACGAATACCGAGTCGAAGCCGACGCCTGGAGAAAACGAACCCGCCTCCTCTACGGCCGCCTCCGCCCCGCCCTGGCCGCCATCGACGGCCGCCTGCTCCTGATCGGAGGCGAAGGAACGGTAGGGGCCAGCAACGCCGTCCAACGCTACGAGCCCCCCCTCGGCTGGACCGAAGGACCACCCCTCCCCCTACCCGCAGCCGCCCCCGGAGCGGCCGAGCTGGGCGGAGCCCTCTACGCGATTGGAGGAAGGGCAACCGATCCGGCGGTCCCCTGCGCAGTGCTGGCGGTGGCTTCGGTGTTGTACGTCCACAAGAAGGTGGGCGGGGTGGAAACGGCGGAGGGGGATGTGTTGCGGGTGGATAGTGAAAGGTAGGGCGGCCAGCCTAACCCTCACCATGAACGAGACCTATTTGGAGATCACCTTCCGGCACGGAAGAGCCCTTGCGGCCTATCTCTACCTCCCTCGGGAGGGAAATTCGAAGAGCGCTCGGACCGAGCGGGTCGCTCCCGGGCTCCTAATCGATTTCACGGCAGGAGGTCGACCCATGGGGCTGGAGATTACGGCACCCGGCAAAGTCTCGGCCGCCACGATCAACAGCGTCCTGGCGGACCTCGGCCTGGCGCCGCTGCCGGACGCGGATCTCTTGCCCTTGAAAGCCGCCTGATTGGGTGGATCCGCTCATTTCCCCAGGTCCACCTGCAGCTCGAGAGTCTGCGCAAATTCATTCACCCTGAGCACCGAAACGACGAATGTCTTCGAGCCGATCGCGACCTCGAACCGCCCGCCAGGTGTCAGAAGTGCGTGGTCCTCAGGCTCCTTCCCTTGCACCTGAATGTGAAGCGTGGGGACGACCATTTCGCCGACCTGGTTGAAATCACCGGATACGGAGAGATCGCCGTCCGAGAAGACCTTCTGCTCACCGTTCTTGAGGGAGAAGAGGGTCGGGTCAGGGTCAACAATGGGCGTCGCCTTGTCGGTTGGGTGAGGATGCACTGGTGGGAGAAGCGATGCACCGGCCTTAGTCGATGATGGGACTGGCTGCCCAACCGTGCCGCCCGGATCGGTTTCAGGTGCTGGAGCCGTGGTGGAT
Organism: Thermoanaerobaculia bacterium; assembly: GCA_038248205.1. GTDB lineage: Bacteria > Acidobacteriota > Thermoanaerobaculia > Multivoradales > UBA5704 > DASYKS01. Next base: position 17,604 of record JBBRUC010000053.1, on the reverse strand, counting down.
TCAGGGACGGCGATTGGCTCAGCTGGCTTCTCCGCGCTCGAGAAGGGAGAGTTCGGAGAGCGCGGATCAAGCCACTGGAATAGAAGAATGGAAGTACCTACGATGGTCGCGATCGCCGCGTAGCGAAAGAGTCGGCCTTGCCTGGTCTCTGCGTGGTCGGATGCGTTCATTTGAGCCGCTCAGGCGTCACTTGCGTTGGATCGGAACGTTTCGGAATTGGACGCTAAAATGGTCGTATCTGAATGCTCCGTTGATCTCGATCACAGATGCCATAGAAGCTTCGGCTACGCCGAGGAAGGTGACTCGGCCCTTGGTCGCGATCCCCGCGATGAGTGTTGAGCGGGCCACCCTGCCGCCACTGACACCCAGATTTATTTCTGAGGCCCGAGTTTCGTTGCCATCGACGTCGACGAGACGCGAGAAATAGCCCCCACTGCTGTAGAGATCTATTGTGCGGTCCACCTCTTGGCTAGTCACCCGCAGCTCGCAGCTAACGGTATTCCCGGATGCCGAACAACTTTTGAGTTCGAACGCGAAACCGTTCACCACCTCACGAAAACTATTCTTGGAGGGAGACGTCACCTGTGTAGGCCCAGGTGCAAGGCGCCGATCCGAAACATCGCCTTCGGGGCTCATCGTCGACATGATCTTGTTCAGGTCCGCATCCTTGACGATCTTCACTCCAGCGGCGCCCCGGATTTCACCGGTCAGTCCGTCGATGATTCTGCAATTGATGCCGACGTAGGTCGAGAGTTCGGTGATCGTGCCGGTGAGGATGGCGTCCGCGCCTAGGAACCTGCCGACCTTCTTGGCGCTCTCCGCATCCATTAATCCCGAGCGGTCAAGCTTCAACTCGGCGAGGATCCGATCGAGCTGGGACCGCTCGACGACCTGAAACGATCCTGCCTGAACCAGCGCCGTCGTCAGTTCCTCGGAGAGGTACGCTCCGAGAAGGGTCGGCTGACCGGAAAGCTCGCGGAGGGGGACAATGGCGAGGCGCTGCTTCCTCTCTTTCGTGACCTTCGCCGTGACCTGGTCCGAGAGGTCGCGGATGCCGTCGGCGAGCAGTTTCTGTGCGTGAATCGGGGAGGCAAAGAGGGCAAGGAGGATTCCCAGCAAGATCAGACTAAGTCGAGAGGTCCGACGCATGGCGGCTCCTTCAGGAGCAACAGAGTATTGATTAGATCTTGAACCTTATCAGATTGCATCCGCGAGGTTGCGGCTGGTACTTCAGGACAAGGAGGCGTTCCTGGCTATCTGCTAGCTCTCGCCCGCCAGCCGACAGGCTTCTTCGACAAGGCGAGGAGATAAACCGACTCCTCTCGCCCTTAGCTGATCAAGCAGAGGTCTGAGGAGGGGAACCAGGCCAGCCTGCTTTGCTGCAAGAAGAATTCCTATGGTTCCGGTCTGCGCAACTCCCATTTCCAAGCCAAGGCGCCGCCCTCTTTTCTCATCGATGGCCGCCGTCGCATGTAGCTCTCGCGCCAGTGTCAATACTTCGGCTTCTCCAGCATCAAGGGACGAAAAGTGATGCTCCAAACCGGTGCGATCTTGAACTTCTCTCAGCACCAGCCATTCGGCCTTTGCCAGAATGCTGGCGCCGGGAAGCGATTCATCGGCGGTCACCTCCCGGTGAACCGCAAGCGGAACGATGATTTCGCCGAAAAGCGCCGGCAAGAGGTCGAGCCGGCCGATCCTGGCTAGAGAAATGAGCGGGCCGGCGTTACAAACGATCGCCACTTTAGGTTTGGACGGGCGGGCGGGCCGCCAGGGCTGCCGCCGCATCTCGCGCCAGTTCTCGCGGGTCGGCATCTAGGTACGGAAGCCCGTGCTCAGAGAGGAGATCGAGGAAGCTCGACTTTGAAAGCCCCAAGACCTCAGCGGCCTTCCCCGAGGAAATCTCGCCCTCCTGGAAGAGTTCCAGCATCACCCATTCTTTGGCCCGCCGACTCAGCTCCGGTTCCGGAATATCGAGAGCAGCCAGGAGATCGCGGGGGAGCTCGATCTCTACTTTCATCAGGGCCATAACGTTCCTCGCTTTTCTGGTTCGCCTCAGCATTCTACTCCGACGCCCCGAAGGGCCGCTGCCTTCTTCCGGGGGGTGGGGATACTCCGCGAAAAGACACAAACCGACAAGGCTTCGCCGGGGAGCCGACTTGGGCGGCTCCCACGGCGAGATACGGCGTAGACGATCGTCTTGCTAGTGGGGCAGGTAGTGCGGGTCGCAGACCGCCGCGAAGCAGGTGTTCTGGCAGGTGCCGCCGCAGCTGACGTTGCAAGTGAGAATCGTACAAAAGCAGGTTCCCACGGTCAGGGTGCCGGCGCCCTCGACAGCCGTCGCTTCGGTCGGGTTCAGGTTGCGGAGGGTGGTGCGGTTCAGCTGGAGCTTCTTCTTTTTCACGGGGGACTCGCTTTCTCCGGGAGGGTTCCGGTGGGTTCGGGCGGTCTGTGATTTCGACCGCCTCCATCCCTAGGACGCCCGGTGGCTCCCCCGGTATTAGAGAGTCTCGCCGGAAACTTCAAACCGCATTGCATTGCCCGACGGATCGCGCGTGGACAACCCGGTCCCGCCCGTCTCCACGGCCAAGCCGGCTCGGTCGAGGCGCTCCTCCACCCGGTCGAGTGCCGGCCGGTCGGGCAGGCGAATTACGAAGTGGCGCAACCCCGTGGCGTCCGGCGGCGGGAGCGGCGGGAGGCGCCCTCCATGTGCTGAGAACTAAGTGTCATGGGGCCCTGAACCTCTATCCAAACCCCGCTCTGGATGCTACGGTATAGCAGGAACTTACAGAGCATTCCCGTGATGACTCCGATGAAGAGAATATCCGCGGCTGCACTCTTGACTGTATTGGCGCTGGGCATGCTTCCAGCCCACGGGCAGGGTGGCGATCCCAAAGCGGATCTGCTCTGGGCGGACGAGGCCCGGCACTACCCGCTTTTCATTCCAGAAGGCCTCCTAGAGAAGTCGAACGAGGCGGAGATTCGCCAGGGCATGGTCGGCGGATTCTCGTTTCTCGACTACAAGCTTTTTCCCTTGGCGGACCGAATTGCGAAGAGTCGGCAGCGCCTGTTGGAAGAGACCGCTCCGGGTGCCACTACGGTTGAGATTTGCGATGGACTTCCGGCCGTCGATTCGTTTGCTCCCGAACCGCCTGGATCTCTTTCGTTCAAACAGCTCGTTCAGCGAGCCGACTTCTCAGTCGTCGGCACTGTGGTTCGTACAGTAGCAGGATGGGATACCTCCTTTGGGCGAGTTGCAACTCTGGTGGTCCTAAAGATTGACCAGACCCTAAAGGATTCTATCCGCAAGGGTCTGGCAGGCCAGGAGGTTGGCTTCATACAGCTCGGCGGAAGTCTACGTGTCGACGATGTCCGCATTTGTACATTCAACCCTAGCTCGCTGGTCGCTCACTTGGGTGACCGCATTCTGCTCAATGCCCTGGACGAACCAGGGAATCCTCGCTTCGTTTTGGCCATGCAGTTCTTCCTGATTCAGGAGGGCAAGATTCTTCCAGACCCCGCCTGCAAGAGCCTTGGAAATCGCGAGGCAATTTTCCTTGTCGATCTTGTGCGCGGTGTCAACGATGGGGAAGGCGGCAAACGAGGGGCAACCTCGCGGGACCACCCGCCGGGCAATCATGGTCTCTATCCAAGGTCCGCTTCCGATGCTACGGTACGACAGTAGCCTACAGAGCATGCCCATGAGGATTCACATGACCAAAATCGCCGCTGCCGCACTTCTGAGTGTCTTCGCGCTGAGCTTACCTTCCGCCCACGGCCAGAGTAGCGATCCCAAAGAAGATCTTATTTGGGCGGACGAGAGCCTGAATTTTCCTCGGTTCATTCCGGAAGGCGTTTTGGTACATTCCACTGTGGCTGAGCTCAAAGAAGGCAACGTTGATGGAATTGCCTTTGCCACGGATTCGATCTCTACTCTCGCGTACTTCGTTCAGAGCAATCGGGATCGCCACCAGGGGAAGCCCGGCGTGTATCCGCCCTTGGTCGATGGCTGTTTCAAACCCCCGGTTGGCGATACTTTCACCGAGCAGCCGCAACCGGGCTCCCTTACGTTCAAGGATCTGGTACTCCGTTCGGACCTTTCGGTCACCGGAGTGGTGCGGCGCGCCGTACCGGGCTGGTATACGGGCCTGAGCGTGGTTGCAACATTAGTGTTTCTCGAAGTAGATCAGGTCTTAAGGGACACGACAGGGAAAGCCGTCCCCGGCCAAGAAATCAGCTTCCTTCAGCTCAATGGGGGCCTGCAGATTGAGGAGGTACGAGTCTGCACGGTGATACCGGGCCAGCTCGTCGTCCGCAAGGGCGATCGGATTGTGTTGAATGCCGTTGACGATTCTGAGCACTCCCGCTTCGTATGGGCTAAGCAATGGTTTCTGCTACACGATGGCAAGGTGCTGCCGAACCCCGACTGCAAGCTCCTCTCGAATCGGGAAGCAATCTCCCTCACCGCCCTTAAGAAATCTGTGGCGGCCGGTCAGGATCGCCCGTGATCGGCCCCGGCGTTGGGCCGTGGAAGGATCGAATCCGCTTCCTCTCGGCAGCCATAACCCTGCTCTGTGCCACCCGAGCAGGTGCCATGGGGAATTGTGCCGTTCAGAGCGATGGTCCCATCTATCTGACCAGTCAGACAAACGTGCAGCTCATCGTGGCGCCGAGTGTCCCGAATCCATCGGTGCTGCCTGCCGGCGCCGCTGATTGGCAGGGCGGCTGTCCCAACTCCCCCAACCTTCCCGCCTTCTCTGTCACCTCGGGCACACAGAGGACTCCACCTCAGGACATCACGAATAGCATCTTGGTCAAGTTTGTGCCGGACTCTTCGGATGGCCAGAATCTTGACGGATTCTCTTGGGCCATCTGGGACGCAAACGACAATTCAATCACCCTCTACGGCAAGATCGGCACGAAGACCGTCGACTGGAGCGATCCGTTCGCCCATTGGTTCATTGCTCATGAGTTGGGACATGCGCTCGGTCTCGATCACGACACTTGTGCCGCCAACAGTTTGATGAAGGGGACGCTCAAGCCGTCCGACTTCTCGCATGGCACGCATCCGTTCATACTCTTTCCGCAATGTAGGCAGGTCGATTATCAAAACTGCAATCCTTTTGCTGGCGAGGGGAAGGTTTGTCCTCCGGACCCGCGTACCGTCACTCCGATTTCTCGGTTTGGCGGGGTGGACATCTGCGAGTCTCTCCCGGAGCTTTGTCCGATCGGTGGAGGAGCCGCCCCGTGGATTTCCTACTGGGACTGCGTGCCGTCCGGGACCGTGACGGTAGCCGAGCGCTGTTGGGGGGTGCAACCGAGCCCTTGCCCCGAGCCGACGGTACCGACGCCTGACCTGCCCGCCAATCCGATCGGAATCTGGGGGGCAGAGAGTTGGACCTGCACCCTACAGAGCTTCTTGACCGCAAGGACCAGCTTGCCTTTGCCGGCCGGCGGAGCGGGTCCGTGGATCTCCGTACTCACGCCTTCTGAAGCGCAGACCGTGTCCGGCTCGCTCGACATCACCGGCGCGGTCGCTCACGCGGAGTTGGGCACGGGATCGATGGCGTTCTGGCTCGACGGCCTTCCCCTCCAGCTCGACAATTTCGTTCGCAACGTGGAAACCGTCGGAGCCTGTGAACAGCCCGTCGCCTCCGATCCGAGTTGCCCGTACATCGGTTTCTCGGGGAGCCTCGATACGAGGTCGATTGCAGACGGCAGCCACACGCTCCAAGTGGTCGCGATCGACCGACGGACCGTTTATCCCCGGCCCACCTACATCGAGCGGATTTTCACCGTCGACAATAGTTGCAAGGATTTGCAGCAACCGACGGTGGTGCTCGCGAGTCCATCGGCCGGCTCGACGGTTACCGGTCCGACCTTGCTGCAAGCGGCTGCCGCGGACAACGGTACCCTCACCAAAGTCGAGTTCTTCGTTGACGGTATTCGCGTCGGCGGCGACACGACCGCGCCTTACACCTGGGTTTGGAACTCCGCCGCTGCCGGTACGGGGAGTCACTCTCTCAAGGCGCGTGCCTTCGACGCCTGTGGAAATGCTGCGTGGTCGACATCCGTCTCGGTTCAGGTGGCCATTGACACCACGGCGCCAATGGTCTCCTTGACCGCGCCGGCCGCCGGGGCAATCGTCCGAGGCATCGTGCCGCTACAGGCCACTTCGTCGGACGCGTTCGGCGTCACCCGGGTGGAATTCTTCCTCGACGGCGCGCTCATCGCGACCGATAGCAACGCTCCGTACGCTGCGTCTTGGAACACCGTCGCCGCCGCCAGCGGCTTACACACTTTGCAGGCGAAGGCCTACGATACCTCAGGCAACGTCGGCTCGTCGGCCACGGTGAGCGTCAACGTCGCCAACGACCTGGGTGTTCCCGCCGTGAGCTTCCTCGCGCCCACTGGGGGGGCGATCGTACGTAGCACGGTCGCCGTTCAAGCCAGCGCGACCGATGACGTCGCGGTGGTGCGGGTGGACCTCGCCGCCGACGGCGTGACGATCGGCACCGACACCACCGCCCCCTATGCCTTTTCTTGGAACAGCACGAATGTAGCCGAAGGGGTACATACGCTCACGCTCAGGGCTTACGATGCGGCTTCCAATCTCGGTACCGCGACCCGTTCGGTCACTGTCGACAACATCCACCCGCAGGTGCGCATTGTCTCCGGTGACAGATTGACGATCTTGCCCGGCAGCACCTACTCCCTGCCGAGCACGCCGGTGAACACACAGGCCTCCCGCGGGTTCACCATCTTCAACGATGGAAACGAAGCTCTCACCATCGCCAACCCCGGGACGGTCACGGCAGGTGCAGGCTACAGCCAGGTCGCCGACCCGCCACCGGTGGTGGCACCGGGGGCGACCGGCGCCTTTCGAATTCGTTTGTGGTCTTCGATCGCCGGTACCTTCACCGGGAGCGCGATCCTCCAAACCAACGAGCTCGGCGCCAGCCCGTTTGGGTTCAACCTGGTTGGGACGGTCAGCACACTCCTACCCAACCTCGCGGTCCTGCGGGCCTGGGACGGCAGCCCGGTAGCAAAGGGTTCGACGGTTGCGATCGGAACCTCGACGGTGGGAGTTGCGACATCGCTCCGCTTTCGGATCGAAAACTCGGGTGCTGGCAATCTGAACCTGACCGATCCGACCGCGCTGGTGAGTGGTAGCGCGTTCTCGCTGATCGAGACACCGCAGTCGCCGGTCGCACCGGGATCTTCGGCCTACTTCCGGGTCCGCTTGCAGGGGGCGGGGAGCGGAACATTTTTCGGGACCGTGTCGATTCGGAGCGACGACCCCGAAGACAGCCCCTACGAGTTTACGGTCTCCGGCGTAGTGAACTGACGGAGTTTGCCCTGAGATCCGGGCGATAGGTCTTAGTAGTGCGGCAGGTAGTTTGCGGGACAGCACGGGACGTGATGGCCCCAAAACCACCGCTTGCCCGCCTGTCTTAAACCCCTCTGGTAGCCGCCAACTATCAACGTGCGCTCGGGCGTTCAGCCATGTCCAGCTCAAGTACGCCGCCAGCCTGCAGATTGCCCCCCACGCAAGAGCGAGCGTCCACCAAGCCTGCGTTGAGAATCGCAGCATCGAGCGGCGCGAAACAGGCTTGATATCTTCCGGGCGCCAGCCCCGGAATCACCAAGCGGGGGTGAAACGGAATGATGGGCGACCCCTGTTTCTGCGCCCACTGTGCGAGCGTAGAGAGGGAGAGGAAAAGTCCATTTTGAGAGATGGCGAGCATCTCCTTTCGATTCAAGCGCTCTTCGAAATCGTCCGGGAGTTCGATGGCGAGGCTTCCTTGTTCGGGTGACAGATATACGGTGCCTCCCGGTCGCGGAAGACGTAAGCCTCGTAGACCGTAGCCGGGAGCGAGAACGATGGTGATGGCCTCCGTCACCCGGGCAGGAAGGTGCGCCTCGAAACGGCCGTCGAGATCTGACTGCACCTTATCGGAGAGGTCCGGGCCGGGCTTTGACGAGAAGAGGAGGACGGAGGCCCCAGGCACAGGACCGGACTCGCTCTGAACACGACCCGCCCAAGTACCTGCCCGGCGAAGTGCTAGAACGATCGGTCCCGTCGCCGATTTGGCATCGACCACTCGAACCAGCGGCTCGCTGGATTGGCGATCGCTACGTTCGCCAAAGTCTGCCACGAACGTCGCTTCACCTTCCGGTATGCCGTAGAACTCGAATGCGCCCTTCTTGTCGGCCGTGGTGTGAAAGGAGCCGCCCTTTTTGGTGCTACCGGCCACCAAGGCAGCTCCGGCCGGTTGGCCGGCGGCGTCGACAACGCGCCCGAAGACGCGACTGGCCGGGATTTCAATCTCGACGTCGGCTCGGTGCTCGCTGGTTGGTTCGACCTTGACCGAAACCGTAGAGGTTCGAGAAGGCTCTCCCCATTCGACATCGACCACCCAACCACCCCCGTGCGGGAGCACGCCAAAAAACTCGCCGCTGGTCGCCTCCATTTGAACCCGTTTTGCACCGTACTTGCCACCAAAGAGGAGCACGGCATCGAGCGCCTCGTCGGCCCGCCGAACCGTCCCGCGGATACTCAACAGGTCGAGGCGGATCTCGCGCCGTTCTCCGCTCGCTCCTCCTACACGAAACTGCTGGTCAAACCAGTAGTTGTTGCCGATCGCATCACTGATCGTTGCGCTGTAGGACCCCGCTTCCAGGCCTTTCGCCTGCACGATGCCTTGCTCGTTCGTAGCCCCCTCGAAGGCCGGTCCGTAGCTGACTCTGTCGCTATGAATGAGCTTGAGCTGCCAAGGCTGCCCCTGCGGGTCCGCCTCAGGATCAATCGCGACTTCGAGGTCGCTCGGCGCCTGCAGCACAACGGCATCCTGCAGCAGTGTCTGGATTCCCGCCAACACTTGGATCGGCCCCGAGACGAAGGGCGAGAGGCCCGCCTGGTCGACCTTCAGGCGATACACCCCGGGCGTGAGTGCGACAAATTCGAATGAGCCGTCCGCCGCCACTGGGCTTTCATGGCCTGTGCTCTGAACACTCAGGCCGAGTCGCGGGTTGCCGTTCGAGGGTCCGAGAGCGGGTTCGATCCGCGCGAAGCAGAGTCCCGGCGCAAGGGCTCCCCCTTCGACGCGGACCCACCCGGCCACCGAGCCCCCTTTACGCAGAACGAGCGGCTGAACGCTGCGGGCCTTGGACGCCAAGATCTCGACACCCCGGACGTACCCCGGAGCGAAACCGCCGCCAGGCTGGAACGACAGGTCAAGCTTCGTCGCCGGCAAGAGGCATCGAAAGCTCACCGTTTCCGCATCCTTGGGCTTCAGATCGCAGCCTGAACGGCCGTTCGGACCTTGTGTCTTTCTCTCCGCCGGAAAGAGGACGGCGACCTCAAGCGTCGTCGGCAACTTGTCGCGTTTGTCGCTGAGCCTCAATTCGCCTTCCACCGCGCCCAAAGGCCAAACCTCGATTCGAACCGGCTGCTCGGCGAGCTTGGCTTCGACCGTAACAACCCGACGAACGGCCCAAAAGCCTTCCGCTTCTAGACCGATCTCCCAGCGCCTCCCCAGCGGAAGCTCGACCGAGGAACGCGCTCCGGGTCGAATCTCAACTCGGAGCGGTTCCCCTGAATCCGCCGGCCGCAGGATCCAATGACCGGCTGGCAGTTTCAGGGATTCCGTCTTGAGTTCCGCAACGAGGTTGATTCGGACGGCCGCAGATGCCGTCGAAGAGGGTTCCGACGCTGCGCGCGCCGCCATGGCGAGAGCGATGCTTCCGATCAGGAATGTGCTGAGAGATTTCATGTCAGATCCGCAGCCCACCACCACCACCACCGTTCAAGAGTTGTTGGTGCGCTCGACCTCTGAAACGTGACAACTCCGGTTTTCATGCCGCGGAGGCCTCCTCCCGTGATGATCACGGAGGTTGGGCCGTCTTGTTTCAGGAGCGGCAGTACAGCGACTCCGGTATTAGAGAGTCTCGCCGGAAACTTCAAACCGCATTGCATTGCCCGACGGATCGCGTGTGGACAGCCCGGTCCCGCCTGTCTCCACGGCCCAGCCGGCACGGTCAAGGCGCTCCCCCAGCCGTTCAAGTGCCGGCCGGTCGGGCAGGCGAATTACGAAATGGCGCAACCCCGTAGCGTCCGGCGGCGGCGCGGGCGCCCCTTCTCCTTGCCAGGTGTTCAAGCCCACACGGTGGTGATAGCCGCCGGCCGAGACGAACAGGGCGGACGGCCCATACCTCTGCATCTCTTCGAATCCGAGCACTCCGACGTAGAACCGCTCCGCCTCGGCGAGGTCGCGAACATGCAGATGGACATGGCCGATCGTCGTGCCGGCCGGCAGGGTGGGGCTCTCAACCGCCACCGCGGCCGCCTCGCCGAGCAGCGCGTCGAGATCGAGCGCCTCGGTGTACATCGCGAGCTGGCCCCCCGTCCGCGGCCACTCGTCCGAGGGGCGATCGCGGTAGATCTCGATCCCGTTGCTCTCCGGATCGGACAGGTAGAGCGCCTCGCTCACGCCATGGTCGGCCGCCCCCGAGAGTCTCGTCTCGGTCGCCGCGAACCGCGCGAGCACCTGGGCCAAGTCGAACCGAGAGGGAACCAGAATCGCAAAGTGGAACAACCCGGTGGTACCCCGCACCGTCCGCGCCGATCGATTTTCGACCAGCGACAGCAGCGGAATCCCCGCAGCTCCCAGATGAACCGGACCGAGATCGCCACCGGGAAGTCGTTCCAGCCCAATTCGCCGGGTATAGAAGGAAAGAGCCCGATCCAAATCGCGCACGGCAAGCTCGACCGACCCGATAGCTGTGGAAGGGGGGAGAATTTCGTTCATGGGGTGGCAACCGAAGAGAGGAGTACGCCGCCGATTATAGACTCTGCCGCCGCGATGCCTTTTCTCTCGATCGTCATCCCCAACCTCGACTCCCCCTGGATCGGGCGGACGCTCGCCGGCATCCGCGCCCAATGGAACGTCGCACCGCCGCATGAGGTGATCGTGGTCGGCAGCGACCGGCCGGGGTTGGTGCCGCGGGATGGCTCGGTGCGATGGATCGAAACGCCGGAGCGGGTGAACCCGGCCGCGGCGCGGAACCTGGGGGTCGCCCAGGCGCAGGGAGAGAAGATTCTCTTTCTCGACGCCGACTGCCGGCCGTTTCCTGGCTGGGCGGAACGACTGGCCAAGGCGCTCGATCAGGCTCCCGTCGCGGGGGGTGCTGTGACCTTTCCGCGAAATCCCGAGGAGACGAGCGTCTGGGCGCTGGCCGACAACATCGCTTCGTTTCACGAGCTGCTCGCCGACCGCCCGGCCGAGGCGAACACCCGCGGGCCAATCGGCAGCCTGAACCTCGCCGTCCGCCGCGATGCCTGGAACGCGATCGGCGGTTTCGACGAAGCGCTTACCACCAGCGAGGATTTCGACTGGATCCTGCGCGCCCGCGTCGCCGGGTTCCCGACCGCCTTCGTACCCGACGCGATCGTCGAGCACGCGGCGGTGCGCAAGGACCGCGCGGCGCTCGAAGCCCATGCCACCTGGTATGGCTCGAACTTTCACCTCTTCCGAGCGCGCCACCCGGAAGCGTTCGGCACCGGGCCGACGTGGCGATCGCCGAAGCTGCTCGCGGCCACCGCGCCGCTTAAATCCTGGACCGGAGCGCTCGCGATCTTCGCCAAGCACCCGGAGCTGCGCGCCTCGCTCCGCGCGCTCCCCGGAGTCGTCGCGTTCCGCCGCGCCTGGTACCGTGCGGTGCTCGCGGGTTGGCCAAAGGCCGGGCGCCGATAGGCTGTTCAACGAGAGCCAAAGGCCGAGCGCCCGCAGGTGAGCGTTCCGCCCTTGCCCGCGATCGCCCGGCGCGCCCAGGCCAGCGCTCAACCCACGCCGCATTTCGCCCGGCGCCCCGAGATGAGCGATCGGAGTCCCCAAGAATTCACCGGAAGTCACGCAAAAAGGGACCGAGCCACCGCCGGAACCTCTGAAGTCACGCAGAAAATCGACTGAAGTCACGCGGCGCGCGCCGAAGTCACCCGGAAAAGGGGTGAAGCGACCCGAAAATTCGCTGGAGTCGCCGAGAAAATCACTGGAGTCACCGAGAAAATCACTGAAGTCACACAGAAAATCACTGGAGTCACCGAGAAAATCACTGAAGTCACACAGAAAATCACTGAAGTCACACAGAAAATCACTGAAGTCACCGAAAAAATCACTGAAGTCACACAGAAAATCACTGAAGTCACACAGAAAATCACTGGCGTCACCCAGAAAATCGCTGAAGTCACCGAAGAAATCACTGGCGTCACCCAGGAAATCGAATTTCTGCGTGACTTCATCGAATTTCTCGGTGACTTGGCCGAATTTCTCCCAGGGTTCAATCGACTCGCCCGGCGGGGAATGACCCGATCGCGGGACTTCACTCCGGCTCTTGAGCAGCCGACGGACCCAGCTTCCGATAGCGGAGTCTGAACCGTCCGCTCTCGCTCGATTCCATGGCAAGTACGTCCTCTTCGACCAGAAGCTTGAGGTTGCGCCGTGCCACACCGCGATCCAACGGGTAGCCGAGCGCCTGGCACAGGTCGTGATGATCGAAAACCTCGGGAAGCACCTCCAGCGCCTCCTCGATCTCCTCGATCACCTGCCAGGCCTTGCGCCGGCCGGCAGGAGCCGAGGTCTCGGGGTCCGGCGCGATCGGTGCGGTCGGAGGCATCCGATCCCCCTCCCCAACCGCCGGCACCGCCTCCTGCGCCAAAAGAGGAACCTCACCCGCTCCACCCAGCCAAACCAATTCCAAAGCCCGAAGCTGCGCCTCCCGGCCCGCCTCGATCAACTCGATCGTCGCCCGATGCTGCGCCTCGATCAGGCGCTTGCGCTCTTCGTACTCCTCGCGGGTCATCATCGCGGGGCGGATTCGAGCACAGCGGGGCGGGAGGGGGCAAGACCGGGCGGCTCAATGCCCTTCTTGAACGCCTTCGCGCGCGCATCGAGATCCTGGTCGCGTTCGTCGAGTTCTTCAGGAGGGTCCTCGGCTTCGCCGGTCAAAAAAATCCCGGCTCAACTCTTCGGCGGTAACCTGCGCCACGCGTTGCAAGTCGCGAATCGCAGGGCGCACATTGTCCGCCAGAACGCATTCGATCGTTGCGAGCACCTCCGTCGCCACGTCGAACGGCTTTTCGTACTCATGCCGGTCATTCAGATCCGCAGGGGGCGGCAGGCCTTTGTAAACCCGCTCCAAGGCGTCCTCGATACCAAGCAGTTGGTCGACCGCCGCAACGAGCGCCTCCTGTGCCTGTGCGACCGTCCACGGCCCGCTGCTACTCTCCTCCGCCTCCAGGCTCCTCACGAGGGTTCCTGCTCCAACCCTCGCGATTCTTCCTGCAGGACGTACATCAAGGCGCGGCCGCGGCGGTCGGCCGCCACCTTCACGACCACCCGACGTACTTCAATCTGCCGTCGCACCGGGCATCCCAGCCGCCCAGCCAGATCGACAATCCTTTGCCCGCATTCGATCCGAGCCGCGGCCGGGCCATCCTCGATCACTCGGACAAACCACCCCCCGTCTTCACTTAGGGTCCAATCCGCGTCGATCGGCGGCGCTCCGCCTGCGGTGGCCTGAGCGGACCTGAACAACCCCGCCAGCAAGCCGCCATCGATCCCGTCGGGCTCGCCGGCCGGCCGCGAAACCAGCCGGTTCGCGCCTCGACGTTCACGCCGTCGATCTTGGATCAGCTGGCACAACTGGACCGGTTTGCTTTCCGCCTTCCGAAGGATTTGCGCCCAGACGCGCAATCCGACGAAGCCGCCGATCGGCAAAGACGCCGAGTGCTCCGAAGCCAAATTGTCGATCCGGCCCGCGAGGCTGGCCAGCAGCTCGGTATGGCCGCAGACCAGGGCACACCGGCCCAGCTCAAGGGCCGCCTCCGCTGCTGGAATCGGATTACCCACCCCCTCCGAGATCGTGGCCGCGCCCTCGAAGTGGAACGCGGCCTCCAGGAAGTCGCCTTCCCGGGAAAAGCGTTCACCGCGGTGCAAGAGAAGCCGAGCCAGACGCCGCAGAGTCGCAGAATCCGCGCCTCCGTTTGCGGCTCGCCAGGCCCGGCCCCGTCTCGGCCCCGGCCCGCTCGCCTTCTCACCGTTTTCAACCTCGGCGGAGGACGAAAAAGGAGGGCGCGCAGAAGCCTCCAACGGGCGCGCGCCCCGGGAATGGGATAAGCGACCTTTGACCGGCCTGCGGCTGAGGGTGTCGCCCATGCGTAAAAGCATGGGGCAAAGAACCCCAAGGAACCGCGTTCTAGCGCAAGATGTTGTTGAAGACGATGACTCGGGATACTTTTTGGCCAATCTTTCGGGAAAACCGAAATGCTCAGAATCTTCTGGACGATTCTTGTCCCTAAAAACCGTTGACCGGCAACTTAGTTCTGAGAACCCTCCTCCCATGCGCCCACCGAAACCGCCTCCGCCGCCCAAGCCTGCGACCTGCGCCGCGTTCTGCGACCTTCGTGAGGAGCTGGGCCTGACCCAGGTTCAATTGGCTGCGTTGCTCGACGTGGCGCCCGGTACGATCTCGGATTGGGAGACCGGAGTCACGACCCTGCGCCCCCGGCGCCTCGACCGCATCGCCCGAACGCTGGGGTTCGCTCCGCAGGTGGTCGATGCGCAGGTCGAAGCCCACCAACTGCTTCGCCAGGGGCTTGCCGCCGAGCTTCCGATCCCCGTCGTGAACGAGGTGCAGGCTTCGACCTGGACCGCCGCGCAAGCGATCAGCCGAACCGCGCAAGGCTCGCTTCTCGCCGTCGTCCTCGCCGCCCAGGCGGAGAAAGACCGCGCCGCCGCCGCCCGCACCTGGATCCAACTCTCGGCCGTTGCGGACCTCGACCGGTTTTTGGTCATCGAGCGCATTCCCGGTGTCGCAACCTGGGCGCTGGTCGAGCGGCTGGCGGCCGAAAGCATCGAAGAGGCGCACGACCGGCCGGACACCGCGATGAAGCTCGCCCGGCTCGCGCTCCGCTCGGCCGAGCTGGCCCCGGCCTCCGAGGCGCTCCGCGCTTGTCTGCTCGGCTATGCTCACGCCCACATCGGCAACGCGTACCGGGTTGCCGCCAAGTTCCGTCCTTCCGAGGCGGAATTCGTCATCGCCCGAGAGTTTTGGCCCGAGGGGGTCACCGCGCCGGCCGGTTTGCTTTCCGAGGCCCGGCTCTTCGACCTGGAGTCCTCGCTCCGTTGCGCTCTGCGGCAGTTCGACCAGGCCCTCGCGTTGCTCGACCGGGCGCTCGCCCTGGTTGGCCAAACCCGAGCTGCAGGCCTGATCCACCTGAATCGGGGTTTTGTCCTCGAACAGCAAGGTGACTACGAAGGCTCGCTCGAAGCCCTTCGGTGCGCGGTGTTCTGGGTCGATGAAAGCTCGGAGCCGAAGCACTACACAAGCCTCCTTTTCAACCTCTGCGTCAACCTCGTGAACCTCTCGCGTTTCAGCGAGGCGCGCGAACTTCTGCCCGGGGTACGAGAGCGCTTCCTTCTCACCGGTAAGCCTATCCTTCGTATCCGTCTCTCCTGGCTCGAGGGTCGAATTCAAGAGGGCCTGGGCGACCGGGAGGGCGCCATCGCCACCATTGACCAGGTCCGCACCGACTTCACCGCAAAGAACCGCTTTTACGACTCTGCCCTCGCCGGCCTCGACCTCGCGATTCTCTACCTCCGCGACCATCGAACCGCTGAAACCCGGGACCTTGCGCGCCAGTTGACCACGGTGTTCGCCAACCTTGACATCCAGCGCGAGGCGCTCACCGCCGTGCGCTTGTTTCTTGAGGCCGCCAATCGCGAGGCCGCGACCGTTGAGCTGGCCCGGCGAGCGGTGGCTGCTTTGCGCGCCGTTCGCCGAGCCCCGGAGGGCCGATGAGAGCCTCGTCGGACGATCGCTCGGCTTCCCTCTACGGCTGGCAACGCCCATTTGGATCGATGCCGCAACCGAACTCACTCTCGACCGCCAGACCGCTCCGGCATCGACCATCCGGATCGTAGATGCAGCCCGTGTTTGCTGTGACCTGCCGCCCGCCCGGGTTCGCCGCTACGGCCTGCCCTTCGCGGCAGCGGCCATTGGGATCGTAAATGCAACCTGCCTTCGCCCAAATGGTCGAGAGCGCCGCCCAGAAGCGGCCGAACGCGGCGGACCCGCGATCGGTCCACGAGGCGCCGATCGCCGGGGTTGGGCTGAGTACCGCTACCGAAAGGAACAGGATGAGAACGACGGGCACCAACGGGCGAGGGGTGGGTCTGGACATGACGGTTCTCCTTTGCGCCGAGGGAGACGTAGCGCCATGCCACGCTCCGCGGCGAAAAAACCGGAATTTTCCGGTCAAACCATCATGATTCAAATAGACCCGGGGCTCGAAACCCCCGACGAGGAGTTTTTTCGGCCCGAAGCGATCGTCGTTCGCCTGCTTCTCGGCTTGGAAGGGCTGTCCCAGGATCGCCTCGCGGAGCTCTCCGGGGTCATCCAGAACACCATCTCCCTCTACTCGCGGGGCAAGCTCGTTCCGAGCCGCGAGACGCTCCAGCAGCTGGCCGACGCGGCGGGCTGGCAACTTCCCCTCCTCGAGCACGTCGCCACCGTCTTGATCCGCTTCCGGGATCTTCCCCTGGCGCTTGGACCTTTGCGGCTCGAATCACCCGCCGAGGAAGTCGGCCGACAGGTCGCGATTCTCGTCGAAAGTTCGCTTCTCGAACTCGGATTGCTGCTGCGGAAGGAAACGCCCGAGCGCCCCCCGATCGATTCTCCTGCGGCCGATGACGCGATCGCCGAGGATCTTTGGGCGCGGATGGCCGATCTCGACGATCGGCAGCGCCGGGTCTTGATCGACTTCTCTCCGTTCTTTCATCAGAAGAGCCTCGCCCTCCGCCTGGCCCAGGAGGGCGAGCGCCTGGCCGTGGACCGTCCCGAGGAAGCGGCCGAGCTGGCCCGGCTCGCCGACTACGTCGCTTCGCTCTGTGGGGGCGGTGGGGCGCCTTCTTGAACGTTGGCTACTCCCGAGACGCTTCCTCCCGCCGCTCCGCGATCAACTCCTCCGATAGCTTTCGCCCTTCCGGGATATAGGCGCGGACAAGCTCTTGCGCCCGCCGGATTCCCTGCTTCGGAGTCGAGATGTGGATGTTCTGGCCGTCCAGAATCAGCATCACTTCGTCGCCTGGAGTGACCCCGAGCGCCTTGCGATACTCAGCCGGGATGACCAACCTGCCACCTTCGCCGATCTTTGCCAGTAACTTGGTCATGCGCCACCTCGCGGGAAGCTTACCCTCTCGCCTGGTCAAAGTCCGCGCCTGCGGAGCCCCCCCCCGGGTCCCCCCCGGGCTCCGGGTTGCGCGTCGGCATTGACCCGCGAGGAGGCGGCACCGGCAACCCAAGAGGCCGGCCCAACGGGCCGGGAGAACCCAGCCCAGGGCTGAGGCCGAAGGCCGATGCCCTGGGTCATGGATCACCACCTCCTGGCGGCCTGAAAGGCCGCGAGAACCTAAGGTCGACAGGTCCGCAGACTCCGTGCGTTCCTGGAGGCCTAGAAAAACGAATCTGACGGGCGCTACGTGTGAGCGAGAAAGCGCTCGCGGCCTTTCAGGCCGCCATTCTGTGGGATCTTTCCACCCAGGGCAT
>JBBRUC010000052.1:0-31178 GCA_038248205.1 Thermoanaerobaculia bacterium | reverse complement strand
TCGATCTCGATCATCGCCTGTCCGGCGCGCCGGATCAATGTCCCGCGCAATCGAACCGTTCGACCCTGCCAGGGAGCGACCAGACCGGCCGCCCCGTGCTTGGCCGGAGCGACCAGAGAGTACCCCGCGCTCGCGACTTGCGGGTGACGATCGGGCGGCGAAACCCAAAGCATTGGGATCGGCCCGGCTTGCAACCGACCGGTGAAGATACGCGGCCGCCCGTACTCGAAGATGGCCGGGGCGAATGGTTTCTGTGCCGCGGCAAGCCAAAGGCCTACCCCGAGGGCGAGCACCCACCCCGCCACGACAACCGCCCGGGTGCGGCGACCGAGCCGCGGCGGCAGCGGTTCGAGCCAGCCGATGAAGAATTCAGGCGCGCTCTCCGCCGGGTTTGGCGCCCGCGGTTCCTCGATCCGTGCGGGCTCGACCCGGGTGCCGGGCGGAAGGGCCTTTGGATGAACCAGAACCCGTCCATCGCGCGCGGCGGTCCGGTAGGTCTCGACCTTCTCTTCAAATGGCGGCGGCGAGCATCCCGAATCGGGCAGGTACTGATAGCCGTGCCACGGGCAGGTGATGCAGCCGTCGACGATCTTTCCCTCGCCAAGCGGCCCGAGCTGATGGCGACAGACGTTTGACACGGCGGAGATCTTGCCGTCGTAGCGAAAGACCGCCACCCGCTCTCGCCCAAGTACCACCACCTTGGCCCGCTTCTCGGAGATCTCGGCGACCGGCCCGACGTCGACGAACCCGTCGAGCGAACCATCGCCGGTCCATGGCCGGTCGCGCCGCTTCTCCTTCCACGCGGCGGCGAGGTGCAGCGCGAGGATCGTTGCGAGCCCCGCCCCGAGCAGGCCGGCGAGCCAAGGGCTCCGCTCGTCCTCCAACGCACCGAGCGCCACGTGCATCACCAGCAGGGCGTAGGCGAAATAGACCCCCATGTGGAGCATTTTCCAGATCCGAGGCGACAGGTTGGCGAGCCAGAAGTCGTGGCTCGTCGCGGCCATCAGAAACAGGATGACGAGCGCACCCGCCCCGAGTTGCTGGAACGGAAATTCGGCCAGGCCCCCCCATCGGGTGTTGCTCGAAAGCAGGCTGACGAACGGATTGACGTTCCCCCCGGCGTGAAACTGGATCAGCGCGAACGTGCCGTGCGCCGCCCCCAGGAGAAACATCAGGACGCCCAGGTGGCGCCGGTTATAGAGAAGAGGCAGGAAGCGCGGATCGAGCCGGCAGAGCGGGCCGATCGAGAGAGCGACGTGAAGCAGCAGAAAGGCCGCCGTGCCGAGCCCCCGGATCAGTAACGTCTCGGCCGTCGCGTAGGGGAAGAGCCAGGCGCCGATCCCCACAAACGCACCCAGAAAAAGGCCTACCCCCACCAAGAGCACCGCGTCGTACGCCTTCTTCCGGCCACTCCAGCCGATCGAAGTGTACGAGGCGCTCACGAGGCGCTCCGGCCAAGGAGCGCGAGAGCGTAAAGGAGCGGCAGGAGGATCGCGAGCCCAAGGAAAATCCGTCGATGGGCGGTGCGAAGAGGCCGAATCACGCTCCGCCCTCCGCCGTCGCGCCGCGCCCTTCGCTGCCGGGGCTCGCAGCCGCCTTTCGCCACCGTCGGGCGAGCAGAGGCCAAAGCGCCACGACACCCGGGGCGATCAGAGCGCGAAACGCCAAGGGGGCGCCGTGTGAAGCCGGATCGACCCGCCCGATGCCGCGGGAAAGAAACGCCAGAGCGAACACAACACCCACCGCCAGGTACACGGCGACGAGCATCACAATCCAAATCGCGACCGAGGTAGCTCCCATACTTTCCGTAACCCGGCTGAGTGTAGCCCACCCTCCAATCGAGCGTATAGATGCCGACTCGCATTCTCCCCGCGAGAGAACGCACTCGCCGGGAGAATGTACCGGTCGGGGCGATGCGACGCTTGGGCTTCGCTATGATGGAACCTCAATCCAGAGGAGAGCCCCATGGCCGGCGCCCCAAGCAAAACCTACCGCACGAATGAGATCGCCGTGACGTTCGAGCCGCGGCTGTGCATCCACTCCGCGATTTGCTTGAAAGCGCTGCCCGCCGTGTTCGACGTCCATGCCCGGCCCTGGGTGGCGCCCGACCAGGCGGGGGCGGACGAGATCGCCGAGGCGGTGCGGCTCTGCCCGAGCGGCGCGCTCTCCTATGTGCGGACCCAAGAGGGTGTGGAATCGACCGAGGAGCCCGATCCGGAGCCAGTGATCCTGCCGCTCGACAACGGCCCGCTTTTGATCCACGGCGATTTCGCGATCGAGGCCGAGGACGGTACGCCGATCCGCCGGGTTACGCGCGCCGCGCTCTGCCGTTGTGGCGCCTCGAAGAACAAGCCGTTCTGCGACAACTCCCACCGGGCGGTGGGCTTCCGGTCCGCCTCTTGAGCCCTTTTCGCTCGCTCCCCCAGGCGTTTCTGCGCCCCGCGCTCGACGCCTTTCGCGGTCTCGATCGGTTGCTCGACGGCGGCATGGCGGCGTTCGCGCGGATCTTTCTCGGTCTGGCGGTCGGCTGGTGGATCTACGTCCCGATTCACGAGCTGCTTCATGCGGGGGCGTGCGTCGCGGCCGGCGGTACCATCGAGCGATTGGAAATCGACGGCTTGTACGGCGGGGCTCTGCTCGCGAAGATCTTTCCGTTCGTCGTCTCCGGCAGCGAGTACGCAGGGCGCCTCTCCGGGTTCGATACCGGCGGCAGCGACTGGGTTTACCTCGCGACCGATTTCGGGCCGTTTCTGCTTACCCTGTTTCCCGGTGTCTGGCTGCTCCGCCGGGCGGTGGCGACACGACGGGCTTTCCTGTTCGGACTCAGCCTGCCGCTCGCGCTCGCGCCGTTCCTTTCGCTCACGGGCGACGCCTACGAGATCGGCTCGATCCTTACGACGCGGCTCGGTCCATGGAACGATGCCGCAACGCGGACGGTGCTGCGAGGGGACGACGCGATCAAGAAGTTCGGCGAGCTGCGCGCCGCATCGCTGGGCGCTCCCTGGGCGGGCTTCGGTCTAGCCTGCGCTCTCGGTTTCGTTTGGGCGGAGGCGACGTTCGTGCTCGGTGCGCTGGTCGCGCAAAAGCTCGGCCGGCGTTCGATCGAGCCGCGCTCGCCAAAGGAATTGGAAGGTGAAAAGGAAAGCGGAACACCGGGCACAATTCCCGGTTGACAAAGAATTTCGAGAGGCGTACCGTGACGTTATCGTCAACGGCCACGGAGGATACGAATGACCACTCCACCGGACCAGATACAGCCCCCGCGACCGAGGTAATTCGGGTTCTCGATCCTGGGGGCGAGCCGCTCGGCTGCGGCGCGTGCTAACGCGAAAGGCTCGATCGAATCGCCGATCCGAGCAGCCATCGCAAAGTGAGCGAAAGCCAACACGCCCGGCGCGAACGACGGGAAGGCGAACCGAATCGCCTTCCCGTTTTGCGTTGAGAAACCTTTTTTACTTACCGCGCTTCGGCTCGTCCGTCGAGAGCTTTTCCCAATCTCCTTCCGGCGCGTCTTGAGCAATCGCAAGACCGCCGTCCGAGCCGACGTAGATGGGATCGCGCACCACCCGCACCTTGCCGCCGCCGACCGCTTGCAGCTCGCGCTCCAGGCGGGGTCCCAAGCCGCGGATCAGACCGGTGCCGCCGGAGAGGACGACGTTCTGGCGCACCCGCTCCTGATACTCGGGATCGACCCGGGAGAGCAGATCGAACATCGATTCGACCAGCGGCGGCAGGATCGCCTCGCAGGCCTGACGCATCTCCGCCGTGATGTCCAACCGGGTCGGCTTGCCCGCGACCGGCGCGGTGACCAGGATCGGCGAGAGCGGCTCGCCGACGAAGCTCCCCTCCTCCTTCCAACCACGCACCATGTGGAGCGACACGCTCGCCTGCGGGTGCCGCTCGCGGATCAGGCGGAACAGATGCTCGTCGATCGAGTCTCCCGCTTGGGTCAAGGTCCGTTGATCGTCCTCGGTCGGCAGCCGCCCCTTCATCACGCAGATGTCGGTGGTGCCCGCCCCGATGTCGATGATCATCGTGTGGAGCAGCTCTTCCAGGCCATAGGCGACCGCGAACGGCTCCGAAACGATCAGGAGGTTGTCGGCGATTCCCTGCATCGCCTTTCGTACCTGCTGCTTGTTGACCCGCAGCGCCTCGGCCGGTACACCGACCACCGCGCGGATCTGAAAATCCGAACGATCGGACGGATCGACTCCGGCCAGTTGGACCAGGTGACGGAGGAGTTCGCGCACCGCCGCTTCGTCCTTTTCCGATCCGTCTTTGATCAGCCCTTCTTCGAGCGGCCGGTGCAGGTCGAGCATGGTCCGCTGTTCCAGCGCCTCGCGACCGATCAGTACGCTCTTTTTAAGCACCTTCCGCGCGACCATGTCGAGCGGCCAGCCGACGTAGCTCTCGACGACGTGGCGCTGGCCGTTGGAGGCCGAGATCGAACTCCGGGAGGTGCCGAGATCGATCCCGACATGGAGGGCTTGGCGTTCGCTCATGAGGGCTTCAGGTTCCTTTCTCCGGCGCGCTCTCGGCCGCGAGAGCGTAACGGCGAACGCCGCGCGCGAGCGCCTCGGCGATGTATTGGCGGTAGAGGGGCTTGGTCAGCAGCTCGGCCTCGGTCTCGTTGGAAAGACAGGAAACCTCGGCGAGCACGGCCGGCATCTCGGTCGAAACCAGGACCAGGAACGGTGCGGTCTTCACCCCCCGATCGGCGATCTCGGAACCGCCGGAGGTCGGCAGATGGGACGGCAGACGGGAGAGCGAACGGAACAGCGAGCCGTCGATCGATTCGGCGAGACGGCGCGAGCTGTCCAGCCGTGCCCCGGCATAGACCTGGTCGAGCAGGCGGCGGAAATCGGCCACCGCGTAGCCGGAATCACGATTTTCGAGCGCCGCGAGCCGATCGAGTTCCGGATCGTCGGTCGGCCCCAGGTAGTAGGTCTCAACCCCGCGGGTGTTGCCGCCCGCGATCCAATTGAGGTGAATCGAAACGAACAGATCGGACTGCGCTTCGTTGGCGATCCGCGCTCGTTCGCGTAGCGAGACGGCGCGGTCTTCCTCGCGGGTCATCACCACCTCGAACGAAGCCTCCTCGAGCAGCCGGCGGACGCGCCGGGCGATGTCGAGCGTGATGTCCTTTTCATATAGGCCCGAAGCGGCTCGGGTGCCCACCGCGGCGCCGCCATGCCCCGGATCGATCGCGATTCGCCGTACCGCGAGCGGAAACACCGAAGGGTCGATCGGCCGCGGCGCCGCCAACCGAGCCTCGGGAATCTCCCTGCCCTCCGTGCGGCCCGGATTCGACACCCTCGAAGCGGCGCTCCCGTCGACCGGCGGCGCAACCGGACCCAGCGCCGGAGCGAACAGCCGCGACGAGGCGAGCAACGCCACCGGCAGCAGCGCGAGGCCGAGCAACGAGCTGCCCAGGCGAAGGCGCCGCCTCCGTTTGAGGGTCTTCCTCGGCAATCCCGCGACGAGCTCGACGTTCTGTTCGACGAGTTCGCGCAGAAGCCGCTGTTTCAGGCGATCGACGCGGGCCATACGACGGATTCCTGCCTCGACCTCTCCCGGTTAGATCCCGCGGATCGAAGCGGCGCGACGGGCCTTCGCGCTCGACGACGCTACGGGATCGGGAGAAGCGGAGGAGATCTTACCTCAGCCGCCGGCCCTCGTACCCTTTCGGCCGAGCCGGATCACCAGCCGGGCGCCCGAGGCATCCAGGCTCTTGACCACGACGTCCGGTCCGGTGAGGTCGAAAACGACGTGCAGCTCGTCCGGACTGTGGTACCCGATCCGGATCTGCACCAGCTCCGGCGTCCCCCCCGCTACCTTGGCCGACGGGTAGGCGCGGCGAATGCCTTTGAATCGGATCAGCTCCCGCGGGGTTCCGGAATCGATCCGGAAGGTCGCGAAGTTCGAGGAGCGGATGATGCCGTCCCCTTCAAGCACCACCTCGGTCTCGCCGCCCACGGCGCGCACCGAGATCGACTTCAGCGATTCGAGCACCGGCCGGGGGGCCTCGGCGGGAGCGGTTGGAGCAGCAGAAGCAACCGGTGCCGCCGTGCCGCCTGGCGTTGCGGTCGCGCCCGACGCCGGCAGCGGGACCGAAGCCGGCGGCGGCGCAACCGGAACCGGAGCGCCCGCGGAGGTGCTATCCCCCGCCTCGGCGGTTTGTTCCTGCGACGCTCCCGCAACTTGCGGGGGTGCGGCCGGTTCGCTCTCCTCCACCACAGTGGGCTCAGGCGACCCCACTCCCAAAGCCGCTTGGCCGGGCTGACTGCGATACATCGGCTTTCGATCCGGATGGGCGAACGCCGCGGGAAGCGGTTCCGCATCGGGCTCGCCAAAGAAATCGTCCCACCAAAGATCTTTGACCCGCCACGCGGCGACACCGGCGAGCAGGAGGACAACGAGCAGGGCCACAAGCCCGAACCGCAACGGCCGCCGCGCCTTCTTCTCCTTACCGCCGCCCTTTGTCGGCTCGGGCGGGATCAGGATCTCGCGCGAGGTGTGGGTGTCGTCGAGCGATCGCAGGGGAACTTCAGGCGGCGGCGCGAGGATCGGCGCCCGGCCGGCCCAGCTCCGTTCGAGCGGCGGCGGCAGGACCGGAGGGCTCGACGAGGCCGCGGGCGGCACGGCAGTCGACGGCCCGGCTGGAGCGGACGGAGCGGCTTTCTCCACCGCGACGCCCTCGACGCGGGCCGTCGCCTCTTCGAAAAGCTGGAGCAGCCTGTCGGCATCGCGGATCGGCGGCTCTTGCGGCGCGGGCCGTACCAGGGGCGCAATCGGCGGCCGGGGCGCCGCAAACGTAGGTGCCGGAGTGGGCACAGGTGGCGCGGACGGCGCGGGCGGTTTCGGGTCGAACGGCACCCCTCCCGCCTGGATGTGGCGATCGACCACTTTGTAGATCAGCTCTTTGCCCTGCGGCGAAATCTCCAGGAAGCTAAGCCCCATGCCGGCGGGGTGGGCGGCATCGCCGCTCGCCTCCCGCACCCAGGCGACTTCGCCCCGCCCTTTGATCAGCTCGAAGCCGTCGCCCAGGCGGAACTCGAAATCGACCAGAGTCCCGACCGGCTCGGGCCGATCCGAGCGGATGAAGATTCCCCCGGGCGAGATGTTGGCGGAGAATTCGTTGATGAATCCGCTGAACTTCTCGAACTTGAGCTGTACCCTCGTCTCGAGCGGAACCCGCCGAGAATCGCGGGGAACCGATGGATCGGTCATCGCCGCCGTACCTCACTGTCGGACGGCGGTGCCGTCCGGGCGTTTTCGGACACGCTGGTGAACGGCGGAGATCATAGCAGGGCGCGGGGAAACGCCGAGCGAATCGACCGAAGGTTCGGGGCGGCCACCTTGGGCCGCCCCAAGCTCCTCCCCGGACTAAAAGGCCGACGAGCGCTCTCGGGCGAGAAAAGTCGCCACCTGCCGGGCAAGTTCGACGGTCAGGTGCTCTTGCTCGGCCGCCCGCTGGAACAGGATCAGCGCCCCCAAGGCCTCGCGGTGGACCTCGCGCGATTCGAACAGCGGCAACACCTCGATCGCTAGCTGCTTGATCTCCGCGGTTCGCCCCTGATCGGCGAACAGCGTCGCCAGCTCCAACGCCACGAGCGCCGCGTCGTAGCCCATCTTCCTTTCGAAGAATTCGATCTGGACCTCGCGCAGAATACCCTCGGCCTCTTCCGCTCGGCCGAGTCCCGCAGCGATTCGAGCATCGAGCCAACGCAGGCGGACCCGGTCGAGCGGACTCGAAAGGAGAAATAGGCCACGGACCTCCTCAAGGCGGCGGGAGGCCTCTTCGAATCGCCCAGCGGTCACTAAGGCGATCAATAAGTTGTGATGGGCATAGGCTCTCGGCACCGTTTCGGACTCCGCTTCGAGCCCCGAGACCGCATCGAGCGCCTCGAACTCCTCAATGAGGCTTTCGAGTTCCGCGAGCGTGCCGTCGAGATCGCCGAGTTCCTCCCGAATGTTCGCCCGCGTTAGACGAACTCGCCGCATTGCAGACGCCGCATTCGCTTGAAGGAAAAGGGCCATCGCGTCGTCAGCTGCAACCAGCGCTTCCGGCAGGCGGCGCTGGGCTCGCCGGAGTGCCGCCTGGATATGGAGCAGCTCACCCTGTACCTCCGGAGCCCCGGTCCCCCCTCGCTCAACCAGGGCGAAGCCAGTACGCAAAGCCTGATCCGCCCCAATCAGCTCTCCGAGTACTCGCCGCGAGTTGGCCAGATGAGCCCAGGCACGGGCGCATAGATCGGTAACCCATACCGAGTCGTACACCTCCCCAGACAGCTGTTCCGCGATTCGTACCGCAACTTCCGCCCGCTCCACTGCGCGCATCGGTTGTTCGAGAACGGCTTTTTGGCTTTCGCGGATCAATAGTGCACAAAGCGCCCATGTCCGCAGGTTTCCATCCCGTTCGACGAGGCCCAGCTGTTCGGGAAGCGCCAGGCGTTCCAACAGGGCAAGCTGGCCCGGCGCTTCTCGCCCTTCGAATAGCACCACCGTTTCGCTCCAATGCCCCACCGCCCTTTGCAACTCGTTGAGCTGGTAGAAACGCTCGCGGCAGGTTGAGCAGCTCGCTTCGAGATGCGGGGCGATCTCCCTTACGACGACTTCCTGCGGGAGATCCCCCGCGAGCCACCGGGCCAACGTTTCGATCGACAGATGCCCTGGTTCAATCTCCATCCGGCACTCCTCCCAAGGTTCGAGAATTCTCTCTCTACATACCTTGGTTGCCGCAAGGGGATATTTTGGGACAAAAATCTTCGGCAAATTTACTTCTCTCCGAATCGGAAGGCTGAACCCGGTGATTTTACGAGTTACTGACGATCGTCATCGGCTGTTGCGGCAGGCTCAGCCGCAGGCCGGCCGAGAGGATCGCACGAGGCCCCTTCCTCGGCCCACAGGTGCCGAGCGCCCTCCGGGGCCACCGCCGGCCGGCCGAAGGGGTCGATCGAGACTCCTTCCTCGGCCCACAGGTGCCGCAAGAGCGCTCCGGTCCAGTCGACGATCGACCCCCAGCTCGATTCGAACATCGAGCCGAAGGCTCCGAAATTCCGCGGAGCGGCCGAAGCCGGAAGCGGTGCGATCAGGATCGCGGCGGCCAGGGTGGCGGGGACCAGACGGTGGAAAAACTTGGTACGCATAACGATTCTCCTTGCTCGACGACTCTTCGGCGGCGTCATGCCGCACGGTGTCGCCTCTACAAGGCATTGTTTGTCCGGAATCGGTAACCGTGACAAAAATTTTCTACCAAATCGGAAAAACTCCGCGCCCAATCTCCCTTCGGAGGGACAATTCTTATTAGAATCAGAAACCTACGGCGCAGTGCTACGAATTCGAGCCGGCCGCTTCCGCGGCGAGCTTCGCCGCGCCGAGCAGACCGGCATGCGGTTCAAGAACGATCCGCACCGGCAGCCGCGAAAGATAGCCGGCGAAGCGACCCTTGGCCCGGAAGGAGCGGAGAAAAAACCCGTCGGCCAACCGGTCGCGCAGCTTCGGCGCGACGCCGCCGCCCAGGTAGACCCCGCCCGTGGCGCCACCGACCAGCGCCACGTTGCCCGCGACCGCGCCGTAGATCGAGCAGAACGTCGCGATCGTCCGGTCGCACAGGGGGGAATCCTCCGCCGCGCTCACCTGAGCGATCGCCGCGGCCGGATCGGCGTCCGGTTTGCCCGCGGCCCGGTCGGCGAGCGCCTGTTCGACTTTGGGGTGCGGGGCGAGCCCCCGCCGGTCGCGCAGGAACTCGTAGAGATTGACCAGGCCGGGTCCCGAAACCAGCCGCTCCGCGCTCACATGCCCGGCGCTCTCGGTCGCCAGCCGTTCGGAGAGAAAACGGCGCAGTTCCCACTCCTCCTCGTCCCGAGGGGCGAAATCCATGTGCCCCCCTTCCGTGGCGAGCGTCGCCCAGCGATCGCCGACGCGAGCCTGGAGGGCGATGCCGAGCCCGGTCCCGGCGGAAACCAGGGCGCGATTGCCGTTCGTGTCCCCCTCCCCCTCCTGGAGCACCCGGAGCTGGTCGGCCGCCAGATCGTCGAGCCCGGCCGCCGCCGCCGCGAGGTCGTTGACCAGCAACGAGCGACCGGCGGCAAGCCCCAGACGGGCGCCGATCGCGTCGCCGTCCAGCTCCGACCAGGGGAGGTTCGGGGTGGTCGCCTTGTTCTCCCGCACCGGCCCCGGAATACCGAAACAGGCGGCTTCGAGGCCCTCGGACCCGGTTCCGGTGGCCTCGCCCAGGTACTCGGTCGCCGCGGTGGCGAGATCGGCGAAATCGGCGCTCTTGTATTCGCCGATCTCGCCGACGGCCTCGACCCGGCCGGCTGCACCGAGCCGAAACCGGCCGAGCCGGATGTGAGTTCCACCGACATCCCCGGCGAGCAGCATGCCTCTACCGTCCCGGCCCGGCACCAAGCGCCGCGAGCAGACGGGCGAGTCCGGCTTGCGAGGCCGCCCCATGGTCGCCGAGATCGACCCGCAGAACCGTCCGCCCGCGGTCGACCAGCGCCTGCCGGTCGCCGTCCGCCTGGGCACGGATCAGCTTGGCGAAGGTAAAATCGGTTTCTGGCACCGGCACCGGATCGCCCGGCCGATCGACCAGCTGGAGGAAGCGGCAGCCGGCCGGCCCCCCCTTGTGCAACTGTCCGGTCGAATGGAGGAAGCGCGGGCCGTAGCCAAACGTGGTGGCGAGCCGGGTCCGATCGCGCAGCCTTGCCTGGACCGCCCGGAGCACCGCGGTGGTCGCCGAAGAGGGCGCGAGGTAGGCATGAACGCCCAGATAGTCGCCGGCCGCGGCACCGGCCAAGAAGCGGTCGAGCGTGGCCGCGAGGTCGGGGGACCCGGCGTCCACCTCTTCACCCCCGGCTTCGAGGGTCAGCTCGCCCTTCATCGCCCGGCTGGAAAGGTCCTTAGCCAACTGTACGTCCGGCTGGTCGAACGGCTGGATGCCGAGCACCGCGCCGGCCGCGGCTACCGCGAATTCCCAGCGGAACATCTCGCCCGCCAGATCGAGCCGATCGCCGAGAACAAACGACGCCGTCGGATGCCCGGCCGCTCCGAGATCCGCCAGCCTCCTCTCGGTCTCTCCCTCTTCTCCCGCCAAGGAGAGTCCGACGAAGACCCGATCCGTGCCGTAGGCGGCGGCGTCCGCGGGCACTTCGCCCGCGACCGGCACGATCCCCTTGCCGTGCTTGCCGGTGCTTTCGGCGATCAGCTGCTCCAGCCAATCGGGGAAGCCGGCGAGCGCGGGCGAGGTGAAAAACGTCACTTTGTCGCGCCCGACCTTGGCCAGCTCCCCGAGCGCCGCGCCGAGTACGAATCCCGGATTCTCTCCAACCGGTACCGCCGCGCCGCAGGCATCGGCGAGCGCCCTCGCGCGGGCCAACAGGCCGGCGAGATCGGCGCCGATCGCCGCGGCGGGTGCCAGGCCGAACGGCGTGAGCGCGCTGTAGCGTCCGCCGACGTCGGGCGGTGCCGAGAAGAGCCAACGGAAACCGCGCTCTCGCGCCAGCTCTTCGAGCGAGGTTCCCGGATCGGTGACCGCCGCGAATGCATTGCCCGACCCGCCGAGCCGCTCTTTGGCCTTTTCGTCCAATTGGCCGAGTCGGCTCCAGAAGTAGCGGAAGTAGCTCATCGTCTCGGTCGTCCCGCCGGATTTGGACGAGACGAGAAACACGCTGCGGGAAAGATCGATCTCGGCGGCCAGCGCGAGCACCGCCGCCGGATGGGTGCTGTCGAGTACGCGGAGCACCGGATAACCCGACCGGTTGCCGAAGGTCTCTTGGAACACCTCGGGCGCCAAGCTCGATCCGCCCATGCCGAGCACCAGCGCGTGGCGGAATTCATCGGCTGCCAGCGTGGCGCCGAACGATTCGATCTCCGGCAATCGGTCGACCATCTCGCCGGGCAGTCCAAGCCAGCCCAGCCGATCGACCACCTCCGGCGTATCGGGATCCGCCCAAATCGTCGGATCTTTCTCCCAAAACCGGCGGCCCAGATCTTCCTGCCGCCAACCTTCCAGCCGCGCCGCAACCGGCCCGGCGATGTTTCCTAGGTTGAGGCTCACTCGTGTCGTGCTCATCCAGCAGTCCTCCTATCGGCTCTGTACGAACTCTACCTGACTCGGCCGCGAGGTCATGGCTTCGCGATCGGTCCGGCAGTGCTCATGGTAGCCTTTTGGTTCAAATGCGCTGCTCAATTCGCCCGTGCCTACATCCGACACCACCCCGCTCGAAACACTTTCTCCTCTCGGCCGCCTTGCTACTGGTTCTTGCCGGCTCTTGGTCCTGCTCGCGGCCGGCCGGGCCGGTTCAACGCTACGAAATACGCGCCGAGGTGATCCAGCTCCCCGAAGGGCCGAACGCCGATCTGCTGATCCGTCACGAGGCGATCGACGGCTTTGCCGACCGCGACGGCAAGAAGGTGGGAATGGATCCCATGTCCATGCCGTTTCCGGTGGCGGAAGGGCTTTCGCTCGCGGAAGTCCATCCGGGCGATGTCGTCCGCTGCACGTTGGAGGTGGACTGGCAGCAACGGTCGCCCGTAACGATCACCGCGCTTGAAAAGCTCCCGCCCGGAACGAAGCTCACGTTTCGGGAAGCCCAGCCGTAGACGGGCGGAGCCGGCACGGCTCCCCGACGTCACGGCGTCGGCGAACCCGTTTAAACCAAGTCAATCGAATAGAAAAGGAGGCCAAGTCATGCCCGTACGCAGTGCCAACGCGGTTTGGGAAGGTGGATTGAAAGACGGCTCGGGGCGCCTCGCGCTCGGCAGCGGCGTCTTTGAAGGTCGCTACTCCTTCGGCTCCCGCTTCGAGGAGGCGGGCGGAACGAACCCCGAAGAACTGATCGGCGCCGCCCACGCCGGGTGCTTCTCGATGGCCCTCTCGGCCGCCCTCGGCCGCGCCGGATTCGCGCCGAAGCGGATCGCCACGGCGGCCAAGGTCCATCTCGAAAAAGTCGGCGATGCGTTCCGCATCACCCGTATCGATCTGATCACCGAAGCGGAGATTCCGGACATCGACGACGCGGCGTTCCAAGAGCAGGCCAAGGGCGCCAAGGAAGGCTGCCCGGTCTCGGCGGCTCTCGCCGGAGTCCAAATTTCGCTCGACGCCAAACTGGTGGGATAGGAACGCCCAATCGGGGGAAGCGCCGCCTTCCGGCGGCGCTCCTTTAGTCCGTGATCTCGATCGTCGCGGTGCCGCGAACGGAGCTTCCGGGCGTCGAGACGGCGATCGTCACCGGGCCGCGGTAGCTGGTGGTGCCGGCGAGGAAGGTGGATGCGGCGCGGCCGTTGGCGTCCACGGTGGAGGAATCGCGGAACAGACCGATCGCCCGGCCGGAGGAGTCGGTGGCCGAAAAGACGGCCCCGGTGCCGACCGTCACGCTGCCGATATCGCGCTCGAAGCCGACGGTGACGGTGACCGGGTCGGCCAGGCCCGCCTGCGCCGTCACCTTGCCGCCGGTCGAAACCAGGATGCGGTCGGGCAGGGCGCGGACGAACGAGATCGCCGTTTCGCGCGTCACCTGATTGGCGGTCGCGCGGACGATGCCGCCACCGATCGTCGAGGCGCTCACCAGCTGGACCGTGGCGCGGAACGAACCATCGATCATGCGTGTGGCGTTGGCCGAACTCTCGGGCGCGAACTGGCCGCCGGAGGTCGAGAAGGTGACCTGCGTCCCGAGCGGCAGCGCCGACGAGACCTCGACCGTGAACACGGTCTTCGTAGCGCCGTCGGCGGGGGCCGAGGTGGGGTTGGTGACAAAGCGGATGACGTCGTTGGCGTCCGCGGCGGTAAAACCGATCGCGAGCGAACGCGACAGGCCCGGAACTTCCTTGACCCGCGCGAGCACCACCGCGGGACCGACCTGCTGCGCGCTCACCAGCTCGATCGTCGCCCGGCCGGTGCTGTCGGCCGCCACCTCGCGCTCCCCCGACACAGTCGCCGCGGCGCCGCCGACGAGCGTACCGGCGCTGGTCGAGAAAACCACCGTCCGTTTGTCCAGATCGGCGCGCCGATCGAGCTGCGCGACGATCGTCAAGCGCGAGACACCGTCCGCCGGGATCGACGTCGCCCCACCGACCGTGCCGACGACCAACGACTCCTCGACCAGGGCCGGAGGTTCGTAATCGCTCTGCTTGTAGCAGCCGACGGCGGCCAGCCCGAGGAGGGAGACAACCAAACTGCCGAGTGCGGTCGAACGGCGCATCGGTCGCTACGATTTCTGGATCTGGACGAGCACCAGATCCGTTTGTTGAATGTCGAACGAATCGGTGATCGTCTGATCGATCTGTACCAGCTCGATCGGCCCGATGCCCGGCCCGAATACCAACGTGACCCGGTCGCGGCAGATCTGATCCGTGGTGCCCACCGTCTCCTGGCGCGAGAAGCTCTTGGCCGGAGGATCGTCGCCGTCTTGAAACCAGATCTGATGATCCGGCGCGAGCCGGTATTCGAGCGTGATCGGCTCCTCCGCGGGCGTGGCGCGGAGCGTCTGCACCAGCTCGATGCGCTTCGGCAGCGTGGTCGGATTCGGGGAGACCGAAAGGTTCTTACGAATCTGGATCGCCATGGCTTCTCAGTCTCTCCCCCTGGACCGACTGGCTATTGGCCCGGGAACAGGCCACCCAGGCCGCCTTTGAAGGCGCGGGCGACGTTCAGGTCGAAGGACACCGTGAAGTAATAGGAGACCGCCGTGTCGAACTTGGTGATCAGCGGGCTCGGGTTGTCCTCTTTAAACACCAGCGCACCGCCGCCGATCCGGATCATGTCGGTGATCCGCAAGCCCGCGCCGAGCAGCATCGACTGGTTGCCGAACAGATCCTGGCGCGTCGGGCCGTTGCCGTTGCTGCTATCGGCGATGCTCTGGACCGTGAGTCCGAGCGTGAAGGCGAAGCGGCGGGAGAACGTCTGGCGGAAGTTGCCCAGCTGGCGCAGCGGCGCGTTCTTGTTGACCGGCCGCAGATAGAGGTTGACGCCGACGTAGGAGACCACGGCGTCCAGCTCGGGGGCGGCGACCAGGCCGGCGTCGGCGCTGACGTAATAGTTCTGGAAGGTTTCAAACGTCCCGGTGCTGGAGGCGTCGACGATCTGGACGCCCACCGCGCGGAGCGCCACCTCGGCGGCGAGCTGGTCGAGCGCCGCGGTGCGCGCGGCGAGGCTAGCCTGCACATTGGTGGCGGTCGAAGCGAGCGTCGCCGCGAAGGCTCCCGCCCGCGCCACCGGACCGCGTGGCTCCGCCAGGGAGCGCAGCGCGTCTGCGTCCCCTTCCGGCAGCTCGACGCCGCCCGGCCCGGTCGCGCGCTCGACCAGCGCGGGAAATCCGGCGAGCGCCTGGGCGAGCGCGTCGTAGCGCGCGGCGACCGCGCCCGCTACGGCCGGATCGAGTGTCTCGTCGAGGGTTTCGCCTTCGGCCGAGGCGGGATCGAGCCCGCGGGCGGCGCGACCGGTCGCGTCGGGCGACATCGCCATCGCGTCGAGCACGCCGCGGAAGGCGTTGGACAGCGTCGCGAGATTCGGATCGGACGGCGCCGCGAGCGCCGCCACCAGACGGCCGACGGCCGGATCGTCCTGGAGCCCGCGTAGCGCCGCCGCGAGATCGAACTGGAGGGTCGCGTAGGTCTTGAGGAACGCCTTCCGCCGCAGCTGCGGCTCCAACACCTGGCGAATCCGGCCGTTGAACCGATCGGCGAGATCGTTGTGCGGCTCGCGGGAATCGAACAGCGTACCGGGCGCGATCGCGAGGTCGGACTTCATTTGCGACAGAAGCGCCGCGAGCAGTCGCCGACGCAACGCTTCGCTCTCGTCGGCGGTCAGGTCGCCCCGCTCGATCGGCGCCAGCCCCGCGTCGAGCGCGGCGAGCGCGAGCGGCCGGAAAGCGGCCGCCACCTCCGGCGTCACCTCCGATTCGGAGCGGAAACAGAACGCGTAATAGCGCTGCGATTCGAGTCGCGGGATGACGGTGCGAAAGGTCGTCCCGTCGATCCGCCCGTCGATCGGCGTCGCGGGCAGCCAGGCGATCGGTGCGCCCTCCGGGCCACGACAGTTGTCGTCAACCTGGGGCGGGTTTTTGCGGTCGGAAACGTACTGAAGCGTAACCCTCTTGGCGCCCGAGGCCAACGTACCGCAGAAACGGATCGGCACATCGAACGGCAGGACGGAAGAGACCGTTCCGGCCTGGAGGTTGACCGACACCTCGGCAAAACCGGTGTCGGCCGTCGAGGCGGCACAGGGGTCCGCCTGGGCGCGCAACGCCCGCGGCGCAAACGGCGCCAGTGCCAGGAGCGAACCGACAATCACCCGTCCGAGGACCGTCCTCGACTCCGCCATGCTCGTTCCTCCCCCGCTGATCGCTATCGTTCTAGCGGATGCTAGCAGCTCGCGCCGCGAGCGCGAAGAGGAGGAAGCCGAGAATCATCCCCAAACCGCCGAGCGGCGTCACCGCGCCGAGCAGGCGCGGGCCGCCGAGCGCCAAGGCGAAGACCGTGGTGGCAAAGACGACCGTGCCCAAGGCGAGGGATAGGCCCGCCGCGGCGTAGAGCCGTCGCTGCCGGACAGGTTCCAATCCCCGCCGGGCGAGCCCGAGCCCGATCAGGCCGAGCGAGCCGTACATCAGGTAACGCGTCGCCGTCTCCCAGAGCGAGAGCGCATGCGCATCGAGGCGATCGGCCAGGGCATGGGCACCGAACGCCCCGGTGATCACCGCGAGGGCCGCCCCCACCGCTCCGACCGAGATCCAGGGTATCGGCGCCGTGGGGGTGCTCATTCCGTCATTTCGCCGAGGCGCCGGATCTCCGTCACCATGTCGTTCGGAATCACGATCCGGTCGAACTTCTTCCAGACCCCGAAGCGGGCGGCGCGCTCCAGGTACTTTTCGCGCGGTGTCTCGTCCCCCAGCCGATGGACGTCGGCGTCGTTCAAGATCACGCCGCGCTCGGTGACGTCGTCGCAGCGGCCGACGAACAGATCCGGGCCGCGGGTCTCGACCACCACGGTGATGCCATGGAGGTCGCTCTTGCCCTGATGAAAAGTTCCCATCGAGGTGCCGTTACGCCGAGACGGCGCGGTGCTCGGCGAAGGTGCTCTGAAGGTCGTCCGCCACCTGGTCGGCGGAGCGCCCCTCGATCCGGTGCCTCGGGAGGAAGTAGACCAACTCGCCCTCTTTGAAGAACGCGATCGACGGGCTGCTCGGCGGGATCTCCGGCATGTGGGAGCGAGCGCGCGCGGTCGCTTCGAGATCCTGGCCGGCGAACACAGTCGCGACGCGATCGGGACGCGCCTCGCCTTGGAGAGCTTGGCGGACACCCGGGCGGGCCATGCCGGCGGCACAGCCGCAGACCGAATTGACCACCAGCATCGCGGTGCCGGACTTTTGGTTCATCCATTCATCCACCTGCTCGGCGGTGAGCAATTCTTCGACGCCGATCGAGGTGAGTTCTTCGCGCATGGGCTTGACGAGTAGCGGGCTATAGGGCACGGTGACTTACCTCCTGCGAACCGCCTGACGCGGGAAGGCGCGGCGGGGTCGTGAGATCAGCTATTCTAACGCCCTATCGACCCGGCGGATTCCGCCCCCCCTTCCCGCTCACCTTCCCCGGAGATCTTCCGATGCCCCGGCAGCCGGTTTTCCCTACCCTGTTCGCCCTCGCCCTGATCCTTTCTGTCGGCAATGCCTGCGCCGCGGCGACTCCCGCGCCCCCGGCGACCGCCGCAACGTCCCCTACCGGCGAAGCGCCGCTCCGGGTCGGTTTTCTGGTCGTCGACGGCGTCTACAACACCGAGCTGATGGCGCCGTACGACGTCTTCCATCACACGGTCTTTCACGCCAAGCCGGGGATGGAAGTGTTTACCGTCTCGCCCGACGGCAAGCCGATCACGACGTTCGAGGGCCTGGTCCTTCAGCCGAAATACAGTTTCGCCGACGCGCCGGCGATCGACGTCCTGGTGGTGCCGAGCGCCGAGGGGAGCATGGGCAAGGATCTGGAGAACCGCGCGCTGATCGACTGGGTCCGGCAGACCGGCGGCCGCGCCCGGGTGGTGCTGTCGCTCTGCGACGGCGCGTTCGTGCTCGCGGCGGCCGGCTTGCTCGACGGTCTGCCGGTCACCACCTTTCCGGGCGACTACCAGGCGTTCGCGACCCGGTTCCCGAAGCTCGACCTGCGGGTGAACGTCAACTTCGTCGATTCTGGGAAGGTCATCACCTCAGAAGGCGGCGCGCGCAGTTACGCCGCCGCGATGCATCTCGTCGAGCGGCTCTACGGCCTGCCGGCGGCTCAGGGGATCGGCCGCGGGCTGTTGATTCCCTGGCCGCCGGGAGCGGAGGCCGAGCCGGCGGGCATGGTCGAAAGGCGCTGACGCGCTGTCGGAAAGCGCTGAAGCGCCGCGGGCACTGGCCCTCCCCTACGATGGGGGACGCGCGCCGAGCAGATACGGTTGCAAAACCGCGAGCGCCCGCTTGGAGTCGATCAGTTCGACGCCGATGCCGG
The DNA here is from genome assembly GCA_038248205.1 of Thermoanaerobaculia bacterium. Classification (GTDB taxonomy): domain Bacteria; phylum Acidobacteriota; class Thermoanaerobaculia; order Multivoradales; family UBA5704; genus DASYKS01. Next base: position 12,695 of record JBBRUC010000052.1, on the reverse strand, counting down.
CGAGCAGGTTCGGCCCTTCCATCCCCACGCCCTCGCGCGAGTCGATCCGGTGAACGACCCGCGCTTGTAAGAGGACGTGGCCGGAAAGCGGCTCCGGCAGATGAAGCTCGATCTCCACCGCATCGCCGATTCGTGCCGGCTCGGCGGTCGAGACGAACAGCCCGCCCTGGCGCAGATCGCGCTCATACACTGCGAGAAATTGCTCGACGGAAGAGAATCGAACGACGATCGGCGAACGAACGATCGTCGCGGGCGCCGCGGGAACCGCCAACGGTCGAACGATCGGTACCCGGTTGGGCGGCACGGTGACGCGGGCGGCCGGCGCGGCGGCGGGAGGAGGATCCTGCGGTTTCAGGATCGGCTGGGCGCCGGTCCGATCGGCCCGCGGAAACAGCTCGCGAACGAGCGCTTCGATCGGCACGAAGCGGAGACCCATCCCCGACGGTCCGAGGGCGGAAAGATCCACGCTCACCTTGTGCGCGTGGGCGACCTCGGTCTCGACCACGAAGCCACAGCGCGGGTCTTCGATCTCCACCCGCACCCGTGCGCCTTTAGGCGCCGGCTGCTGGGTGACGACGAACATGCCGGTCGCCGAGATATTCGTCGTGTAGCCGGAGATCGGGCGCGCCTCGCCGGCCCGCCAGAAGCGAACCGGCAAGCGCCGCACGACCCTATCGCTCACCCGCCGGTTGGAGACCATTTTCTCATTCTAGCGGAGGTTCAACGAACGCCGGGCATGGGATCCCACGACCCGGGCGCCGCCCACGGATTGGCGGTGGCGCGGACGATCAGCCGCTCTTCGTCGTGCCAATGGCGGTCGAGCATGTAGATCCGCGGATCGACCGGAATCAGATCGCCATGCGGATCACGCCGCCGCACCTCGTAGTGGAGCTGCGGCGCGAGCGTCCAGCCGCTCTTGCCGACGGTGCCCAACGTTTGACCGCGCACGACCTTCGCGCCGGGACGGACGTCGATCCGATCGAGGTGGCCGTACGCGGTGGCGAACCGATCGCCGTGGCGTAGCACGACCACGTTGCCGAGCCGAAACCAGGCCGGGCTCGAACCGATCGAAGCCTGGCCGGCGAACGCGACGACACCGGTCGCGGCGGCGACCACCGGCGCGCCCGCGGGGGCCGCGAAATCGACGCCGGGGTTGGATTCAAGCTCTTTGGTGAAGGCGTTGCGGTGGTTGCCGAACGGCGCCACCAGCACTAGGTCGTCGCCCGCGAGCGGGCACCGCGAAGGGATCTCGGCCACTTCGGCCGGTCGCGACGCCTCGTAGCGGCCGGCCTCGGCAAGCCCCGCGTCCAGAGCGCTCAAATTGCGTGCGATGACCGACCGGACCCGCTCTCCCTCGGCAATCCCGCCGCTGTAGATCGAGGCCTCGTCATCGCGCCACGCCGGCTCGGCCGACTCGCGGCGCCGCGGCGGAAGACCATAGGCCAGACGAAGCTTGGCGTGTTGCAGGCGCAGTCCCTTGGTTTGCTCCTCCAACGCCGACAACTCGGCGACCAGCGCCTGAAGCCGGGCTCCCTGCCGCGAGCGTTCGATCACCAGGTCTTTGATCTCCGCGCCGCCCAAGGCGGCGCGCAAGACGTCGCGGGTGAGCGCCAACCCAAGGGCCACGAGAAACAGGTAGCCGAGGACCAAGAGGCAGGCGACGGTGAGCGCGAAGCGGCCGAGAAACAGATAGCGCACCTTGCGGCGCCCGTCGGCCGGGTGGATCTGGACCTCGACCACCCACGGACCGGCGGGAGGACCCGCGGAGGTCCCGACACTCTGGCGACGGCGCCGGCCGGTGGCGAGCTTCTCCGCCCGGAGCGGCCGTTGGCTCAACCCTGGGCCTCCGCCTGCAATCGGGTGGCGATCTCGGCTTCGCTGGCATATCGGGCGATCTTCGCCAGCAGCTCGGCCTGGACGCCGAAGCCGCCGGCAACTACGTTTCCCGATTCGAACGAGCCGGCGCCGCCGTCGACGTCGGTGACCCGGCCTCCGGCCTCTTCCACCAAGAGAACGCCCGCCGCAATGTCCCACGGCGACAGCCGGAACTCGAAGAAACCGTCGTAGACCCCGGCCGCCGTGTAGGCGAGATCGAGCGCCGCGGCACCGCAGCGCCGGATCGCCCGGACCTGGAGAAAGATGTCGCGAAACGCGTCCAGGTAGAGATCGAGCGTCGGGTGCGCCCGCCACGGATAGCCGGTGGCGAGGAACGCACCGGCGAGCCCCGGCCGATCGGAGACGGACATCTTTCGCCCGTTCCAGGTCGCCCCTTGGCCCTTCGCCGCGGCGAAGCGGTTACCACCTTCCGGATCGAGGACGACGCCGGCCAACAGCTCGCCCGAACGCCGCCGGCAGGCGATCGAGATGCAATAGACCGGCAGCCCCTGGAGGAAATTGGTCGTGCCGTCGAGCGGATCGATCACCCATTCGAAATCGCTCGCGCCCCCGGCCTCTACCCCGCGCTCCTCGGCGAGGACGTGATGATCGGGAAAGCGGGCGCGGAGCGCGGCGATGATCACCGCTTCGCTCTCACCGTCGGCGCGGGTGACAAAGTCGTTTTCGCCCTTGCGCCGGACGTCGAGATCGGCGGTACGAAAATAGCGCCGGAGCACGTCGGCTCCGGCATCGGCCGCTTCCAACGCCGCGGCGAGCAAGCCTTCGGTCATGGTGTCCCTTTCCCTCCCGCCGCCTCGGTCGCGCCCGGCGCGCCGAGCGCGAAATAGTCGCGCACGGCAGCCTCGGCGCGTCGGTTCAAAAATCGAAAATCGGCCCGGCCGCCGTGCCGCCCACCCGCTCCGGCCTCGTCGCTGAACGCTTTCCAGAGGAAGACACCGGCCAGCCACGGGCGCCGGCCGAGAGCGCCGAACAGCGCGCGGTAGGAGCGCAGCTGATCCTCTTCCTCGTACTCGCCCGCCTCGGAGTGCGGCTCGCGCCACGCCGCGCGCCGGGCGGGAAAACCGACCTCGGTGAGCAGCAGCGGCCGGCGGGCGGTCTTGGCCAGGTGCTCCAGTTGGCGCACCACGCCGGCCGCTCCGGCGGCGAGATCGGCGTCGGTCGCCTGGTCCCCGGATGCCAGCGGATAGTAGGCATCGACGCCGACGAAATCGAGAGCATCCCAAAACGGTACCTCGGGCGCGCGATCCCAGTTCGCCGCATAGGTGAGCGGGCCGGGAAACAGAACCCGCACCGAGGCGATCAGCTCGCGCCAAGCGCGCTCCCGCTCCGGGCCGGTCACGGTGCGATCGAGCTCGACGCCGAGACAAAAAATGTCGGCCCGCGCCCACGCGGCAAGAAGGGCATGGTGAAGCACATAGCGCCGGTAAGCGCTCCACCAGAGCGACCAGGTGGCCTCGTCGCGCATTTCGATCTCTCCCGGCCAACTCCCCTCGGAGACCCAGATGTGCGGTTTCCAGAGCACCGAGAAGCCCTGCGCATGAGCCCGCCGCGCGGCATGGAGCAGGCCGATGTCGGTCTCTGAAGAGGGATGGTCGTCGAGAAAGGCGAGCCGGGGCCCGTGCGCATCGCGCTGGTAGGCGAACGGCATCAGCGAGACGGCATCGGCGCCGAGCGTCGCAAGCCGAGAGAGTTCGGTGGCGACCCCGGGCGCGTGGTAGCCGCCGTCGATCGAGTTGAGCATGGCGAAGGAAACGCCGCGCAAAAAGGGTACCGCCGCACCGTCCCAAGCGGCCGCGCGCGCCGGGCCGGCCGAGGCCGGCTCGCTGATGCGGTTCGCCGCCGCCCGGAGCGATCGCAGCTCTCGATCGAGAGCAGGGTTGGCGGGAAGATCGGTCGAGAGCTTCTGGCGCAACGTCTTGCCGGCCCGGCTTTCGACCCACGCCGCGGCGACCGGAGCGGCGAGCAGGCGGGAACCGTCTTCCGGACGCGTCGGCGCAAGCAGCTCGGCGGCGGCGGGAAAGGCCCCCGCGCGGGCGAGCGGCGTGAGCCATTCGCCATACGCCCGGCCGTACCAACCGCCGGAGAGCCAGAGCGCCGCGCCATCGATGATTCCCGGGGGGAGCGCGCGGGCGCCGTCCGCGAGCCCCGCCCGCGCGAGGAGCCGACGGGCGAGCGCGAAGCGATAGGCGTGGCGGTCCGCCGAATCGAACACCAAAGCCAGATCCGTGCGCCGCCCCTCGACCGCCTCACCGACGGCGCCGTTGGCGCGCGCCTCGGCCGCATAGTCCGGCTCGACCGCGATCTCGAACGCGAGGTCGCCGTGGTACGGAATGCGCGCCGCCATGGCCGAGAGCGATCGATCCAGGTCGGCAGCCAGGTCCGCCCATTCGGCGCGGCGGGAATCGTCCGAGATTCCGCGTAGGGAGACCCTGCCGCTCGCGACCACCCCGGCCCCGGCCAGCGCCCGCGTCCGGGCGAGGATCGCATCGTCGTCGCTGGCGGGATCGATCGCCATCTCGCCGGGCGTCCCGCTCGCGACGAACCGCCCGCGGCGCGCGAGCCACTGGGTCTCGCGCACCTCGAAATCGGCCGGCGCCTCGGTCTTTCGCCGGCTCGTCCCGGTGAGGCGGATCAACAGGTCGTCCACCCCGGCGGCGATCGCCGCCCGCTCCCGGCCCACCACCAGCCAGCGACCGGCCTCCCGACCGGGCGGCGCCGGCAGCCGCAGGGTCAAGACGTGCGCGCTTTGGGTATACCGCTCGCCGCCGATCGAGAACGCGTCCGGCTCGAACCGCACCGGCAACCCCGTGGCCGCCGCGGCAAAAGCCGCGGGAACCGGCAGCAGGGAAACACCGATCTCGGCGCCGGCCGCCGCGTCGAGAAACGTCTGTCCGGCGCCGACCTCTATCCGCAGCTCCGGATGGCGGGGCGCCACCCAACGGAAGAAGTCTCCCGCGTGGACCGCTTCGAGAAGCGCCCTATCCCCCGCCACCCGTACTGCGATCGGCGCCCTCTCCGCCGTCTCGGGAAGGGGCGGCGCCACCCGCGCCACCGCCGCCTGTTCGGGCGAGCGACAGGCGCCCAGGACGGGGTAAGCAAGGATCAGCAAGCAGGCGCCGCACGAGCGAAAGCCAAAAAACGGCGGGCGCAAATTCATCGCCGGAGAATACCCCGAGTCGGCCCCGCCGCCGGGGCCGAGGGCATCGACGGTTGGCGGCCGGCAGGAAAAATCTCGGGCAAGGCAATTTGGTTGTCCCTCCAAAGGGGTCGAGCGGAAACGAATGATCAGAGAAGGGCATTTTGTATCGACCCCGTTGGTATGAGGAGAAACCGGTGAACCAGGCCAGATCAGACGAGACGACGGACAAGAGTCCTCTGAAAGCGGAGGCGATCCAGGAATTTCTGCACGCTCGGTCGAGCCGACAGGAGAATCGCGAGATCGTCCGCGACCTTCTCCGCGGAATCGGGTTGGAGTCCGTCGTCGCGGCCGCCCAGAAATGTGGCGTCGCAGCGGCACTGTCCGGTTTCGATGATCGCCCCGAGCGGATCGATCCCGATCCCGACCGCTACTCGGACGCCTTTTCGCGCCTGCTCGGTCCGGCCGCCGAGCGCGAGAGCCGGCCTGCCACCGTGCTCGAATGGCAGGGTGCGGCAAAGCGGGAAGCGCCGGTTCGCCCGAACGCCGGCTGACCCCTCGGCCGTCGCCTGGCTAATGGTGGCCCCACCTACCGCCAGGAGCACCTCGCCCCTCCATCCCCAAAGATTGCGCAACCAATTCAGGAGGTTGACCTTCGGGGTTGATCGGCTTAGACTAAGCGTTCACAAAACGCTCTAGCTGGAGGTGCGTCCCCACCTCCGCTCTCTGCATCCTCCGCCCCTATCCTTCGGCGGCCTCTCTCACCGTGCGTGAACGTGAGAGAGATATCTCCTCCGGTCGCCGAGGTCAGTTCAACAGGAGGAGAGCCGAGGAGAAGAGGATGAAGAAATTGCACGCCAAGAGTCTCGTTCTGGCCCTCGCCCTGGTCAGCGGCCTGGCCGTCGCACCAGCGCAAGCGGGCGACTTCGCAGTAAGCAACCTCGATTCCAACCGCGTGACCTGGGACATTTCCGGGAACTACGACCGGGCGGTTCTCACCGTCTCCCGCCCCGACGGCACGGTCTTCCGCAAAGAGTTCAAGTCTACCGCCATCCCATCGTTCGATCTGTCGGACGCCACCGGCAATCTCGCCGTCGATGGTTCCTATCGGTGGGAGATCGTCCTCGTTCCACACCTCGACGCCGGGCAAAAGAATGCCCTCGCCACAGCCCGTCGCACCAACGACCCGGCCGCCGAGGCGCAGATCCTCGCCTCCGTCGGCCTCGACAAGGTCCGCGTTCAGTCCGGAGCTTTCTCCGTCGCGGGCGGCAGCACGGTTCCGGGCGACCTCCAGGAACAGACGACCGAGCGCTCGGTCGCACCGCGGGCGAACGCCGGGGAAATCGGTTCCCCCGCCCTCCTGCGCGACCAGGTGATCGCCGACGACCTGATCGTCCAAGGCAGCGCATGCGTCGGCCTCGACTGCGTCAACAACGAGAATTTCGGCTTCGACACGCTTCGCCTGAAGGAAAACAACACCCGGATCAAGTTCGAGGACACCTCGACCGGCACGTTCCCAAGCACCGACTGGCAGTTGACGGCGAACGATTCGGCAAGTGGCGGCCAGAACAAGTTTTCGATCGAAGACATCACCTCCGCCAAGGTGCCGTTCACGATCACCGGCAGCGCCGCATCGAACTCGATCTTCGTCGACTCGACCGGCCGGGTCGGGTTTCGGACCTCGACCCCGGTTCTCGACCTCCACGTCTCGACCAGCAATACTCCGGGGCTCCGCCTGGAACAGAATTCCTCCGGTGGCTTCACCGCCCAGAGCTGGGATTTGGCGGGCAACGAGGCGAACTTCTTCCTCCGCGACGTGACCAACGGGTCGCGCCTTCCGTTCCGCATCCGGCCCGGCGCGCCGACCAGCTCGATCGACGTCGCCGCCTCGGGCAACGTCGGGATCGGCACCGCGTCGCCGTCCAGCAAACTGCACGTCTTGGCCGGAGCGGGCGGCTCGGGCCTATTCACCAGCACCGCCACCGGCAGCACCGACGGCAAGCTGCTGGTCTCGAACACGAGCGGCACGACGATCGGGCGCGAATTGCTCGAGCTCAACAACAACGGCGACGCGGCCCTGATCTACAAGGACAGCAGCGCCACCCAGCGCTGGTCCACGGGTACCAACGGCGCCAATTTCATCATCAACGATCAGGCTCACACCGGTACCGAGTTCGCGCTGACCGACACTGGGAACCTGACCGTGTCCGGCACCGTGACACCGATGTCAAGCCGTGAGGTGAAACTGGGCTTCGACGAGGTGGATCGCCGCTCGGTGCTCGATCGTGTGCTCGCGCTGCCGATCACCACGTGGTCCTACAAAGCGGACTCACCGAACGTCCGGCACATGGGTCCGATGGCCGAGGACTTCTTCTCCGCCTTCAGCCTGGGACCGAACGACAAGGGGATCTCGGTCACCGACTCGGCCGGTGTCGCGTTCGCCGCGATCCAGGGGCTCTATAGCGAAGTGCAGCAGAAGAACGCCGAACTTAGCGCCCGAAATGCCGAACTCGAAACCCGTCTCGCCCGTTTGGAGTCCATGATGCAGGAAATGGCCACCAAGCAGCCGTAAGCTCAGGACCGAAGCGTTCCGACCGAGTCGCATCGAAACTAGAAGCGGCGGCGATAGCATCCGCCGCCGCTTTCCGTTCTCCTCTTCCTCGTACCGGTAACGAATCCGGTTGGGATTGCGCCCATCCCAACGACGACCTTCGAACCCGGCCCCTTCCATCACCCGTCCGCGACCGCTTTCATGAGTCCTTCGGGTCGCCGCGACGAGTCTTCTCTCAAAGGGCTCCTTGGAGGAATTCAATGACCAACCGACCTACTTCTCTCCGCGCCTCCGGCCTCATCGTCGGGCTCTGTTCGGCGTTCCTGCTCATGCTTCCCGTCCGGCCGGCCCTCGCTGAGGAGGTTGTGATCACCGAGGCCAGCGCCAATCAGGTGACGTGGGACATCACCGTTCAACACGACGGCGCAACCCTCTCGGTCGCCCGGGCGGACGGCTCGACGTTCAAGAAGGACTTCCCCGGCACTTCCGTTCCCACCTTCGAAATCTCCAACCCTTTTGGCAACACCGCGTCGGATGGCGAATACTCCTGGCAGCTGATCATCCAGCCTAAACTCTCGGCGGCGCAAAAGAACGCCCTGATCCTCGCTCGCAAGACCGACGATCCGGACCGCGTGGCGCAGATCCTCGCCGACGCAGGGATCGTGCCGATCCCGCCGCAGGCGGGATCGTTCGGCGTCGCCGATGGCCGGCTGGTCCCCGGCAACTTGAACGAGTCGACCAGCCACCAGTCGACCCCCAGGGCGGCTTTTCCTCTGGCCGGAGCGGCCGGCGGCGTCACCCCCGATCAGCTCATCTCGGGAGATCTGGTCGTTCACAACAGCCTGTGCGTCGGGTTCGACTGCGTCAACCCGGAGACTTTCGGCTCCGACACGATCAAGCTGAAAGAAAACAATCTCCGGATCAAGTTCGAAGACACGTCGGTCGGCACCTTCCCGAGCACCGACTGGCAGCTGACCGCCAACGATTCCGCCAGCGGCGGCCAGAACAAATTCTCGATCGAGGACATCACCGCGGCGCGGGTGCCGTTCACGGTGGAGGGTAGCTCCCCGACCAACTCGATCTATGTCGATTCTTCCGGCCGGGTCGGATTCCGCACCGCCACCCCCGTGCTCGACCTGCACGTCGCGACCGGCAACACACCGGGGCTCCGCCTCGAGCAAACCTCTGCCAGCGGTTTCTCGGCGCAGAGCTGGGACGTGGCGGGCAACGAGACGAACTTCTTCATCCGCGACGTCACGAACGGCTCGAAGCTGCCGTTCCGCATTCGGCCGAACGCGCCGAGCAGCTCGATCGACATCAGCGCCACGGGCAACGTCGGCATCGGCACCACCAGCCCTACGGCCAGCCTCCACGTCCGGCGTACCAACGGCACGGCGAAGGTCTCCGTCACGGAAGCCAGCGGCACGACCGACTTTCGCGAAATGATCACGATGTCGAACAACGGCGAGCCGTTCTTGATCTTTGAGAACACCAACAGCGGCGACCGTTGGTCGAACGGCTTGAACGGCGGCTCGTTCCAGATCCTCCAGCAAGCCGACCCTCAGGTCGAGTTCTCGCTCACCGCCGCCGGAGCCTTGACCATCAGCGGCGCCCTCACCCAAAACTCCAGCCGCGACTACAAGAAGGACTTCGCCGGCGTCGATGGCCAGGAGGTGTTGAACCGCGTGCGCGCCATGCCGATCTCCACCTGGGTCTACAAGGAAGACCCGAAGGTGCGTCACATGGGTCCGGTGGCCGAGGACTTCTTCTCCTCGTTCCAGCTCGGAGTCAACAACAAGGGGATCGCGATCAGCGATACCGCCGGAGTCGCCCTCGCCGCCATCCAGGGGCTTAGCCAACTGGTGGACGAGAAAGATCGGAAGCTCGCGGAGCTCACGGTGCAGAACGAGCAGCTCGCCGAGCGGCTTTCGAACCTCGAAAAGAGGTTTGAGCAACTGGCGGCCCAAGAGCGGTAGACGGACCACCCCCTTCCCGAAGGGAGAACGGCGGCGGGCTTGCCCGCCGCCGTTTTGCCTGCTCCCCGCGGGTAACGAATCCGGATACGATCGCGCCGAACTCTACTAGCCCCCAAGCCCCTGGGCGCAGTACACGCCCGTATCCCACAAGTCCCTTGCCTCTTTCGTTGCCGTCCGCGACCGCTTTACGAGTCCTTCGGGTCGCTGTGACGAGATTCGATCGAAGGGCTCCCAGGAGCAAATCTATGTACCAAAGCCGTATCTCATTTCGGGTTCCAGCCTTTGTCGCCGGGTTCTGTTCGGCCCTCCTGATCGCGCTCGCGCCGGCCGCTGCCGCGGACCTTGCGAGCGCCGATCTCGCGGCCGGCCGGGTAACGTGGACCCTCCACGCGCCGTACGAGACCGCCACCCTCTCGGTCGCGCGGCCGGACGGCTCGGTCTACCGGCAGGAGTTCCGTAGCGGTTCGGTCCCCGCCTTCGACCTGTCGGATGCCGCCGGCAATCTCGCGGCCGACGGCGTGTACACGTGGGAGCTGGTGCTTTCGCCCCGCCTCGACGCGGCGCAGAAGAAGGCGCTCACCGCCGCGCGCCGTGCCAACGACCCGGCCGTCGAGCAGCAAATGCTCGCCGCGGCCGGCATCGGGAGGATCCCGGTCCAGTCCGGAACTTTCGCCGTTGCCGGCGGCAGCCCGGTTTCGGCCAACCTTCAGGAACCGACGACCGAGCGCTCGGTGGCGCCGCGGGTGAACGCTGGAGAAACCGGTTCCTCCGCCCTCCTGCGCGACCAGGTGATCCCCGACGACCTGATCGTTCAAGGCAGCGCCTGCGTCGGACTCGACTGCGTCAACGGCGAGAGCTTCGGCTTCGACACGATTCGCCTGAAGGAAAACAGCCTGCGGATCAAGTTCGAGGACACCTCGGTCGGCAGCTTTCCGAGCACCGACTGGCAGCTGACGGCGAACGATTCGGCGAGCGGCGGCCTCAACAAGTTCTCGATCGAAGACATCACCGCCGCCCGTGTGCCTTTCACCATCGAAGGCTCCGCCACGACCAACTCGATCTATGTCAACTCTTCCGGCCGCGTTGGTTTCCGCACCGCCATCCCGGTGCTCGACCTGCACGTCTCGACCAGCAACTCCCCGGCGCTGCGGCTGGAGCAGAACAACTCCGGCGGATTCACCGCGCAGACCTGGGACATCGCGGGCAACGAGGCGAACTTCTTCGTCCGCGATGTCACGGGCGGCTCCAGGCTGCCGTTCCGTATCCGGCCCGGCGCTCCTACCAGCTCAATCGATATCAGCGCCTCGGGCAACGTCGGAATGGGCACCGCGAGCCCCACGGCCAGCCTCCACGTCCGGCGGTCCGATGGAACCGCGAAAATCGCCATTCAAGAGGCGAGCACCACCACCAACTTTCGCGAGATGCTCACGATGTCGAACAACGGCGAGCCGTTCTTGATCTTCGAGAACACCAACAGCGGCGACCGGTGGTCGAACGGCCTGAACGGCGGCTCGTTCCAGATCCTCCAGCAGGCCGATCCCCAGGTCGAGTTCTCGCTCACCGCCGCTGGGGCCTTGACCATCAGCGGCGCCCTTACCCAAAACTCCAGCCGCGACTACAAGAAGGACTTTGCCGGCGTCGATGGCGGCGACGTACTGAAGCGGGTGCTCGCCATGCCGATCTCCACCTGGGTCTACAAAGAAGATCCGAAGGTGCGCCACATGGGTCCGGTGGCCGAGGACTTCTTCTCCTCGTTCCAGCTGGGAATCAACGACAAGGGGATCGCGATCAGCGATACCGCCGGAGTCGCTCTGGCGGCGATCCAAGGGCTCTACCGCGACGTCGAGCAGAAGAACACCGCCCTCACCGCCAGGAACGCCGAACTCGAAGGGCGCCTCGCGACGCTCGAGAAGTTGGTCGCGGCGCTCACCGCCCAGCAGAACTAGCCTTCGGTCTCTGGCGCAAAACTCCGCGGCGGGATCTTCTCGATCCCGCCGTTGTTTCGTTCTCCGAGCGGTCCAATAATTGACTCCAACCCCTCCTCCGCTTTAGCTTTCCCCCATGATCAACACTCTCGGAGCGCCGTCCGGCCAGACCGGACCTACGGAATCCTCGTCCGCGCGAGTTGAATTCGATGCCGCGAACCTACCCTGGCTCGATCAAATCTACGCGGATATCGACGCCTACGTGGATGCTCTCCCCGCGGCGGAGGTTCCACCGTACGACCTGCGGGAGGCGCTGATTCGCTGGCTTCGCTTCGGGTATGTGTTCCTGCCCGGCGTGATCGAGCTGGAGTTGATCGACGCCTACCTAGCCGACCTCGACGAGGTCCATCGTACGCGCGACCGGCACCGCAACGAGGTGATGGTCGAAGGATATGGCGCCCGGCCGATCTGTGACCTGCCCGAAGAGGCGTTCTCGGTCCGCCACCTGCGCTACATCGACTTTCATAACAGCTCGATCGCCGCCAAGAAGATCCTCCTGCACCGGGAGGTGGCGGGTCTTCTGCGCCACATCTTCCGGGCCGAAATCGTGGCGATGCAGTCGTTGACGTTCATCCACTCGTCCGAGCAGTGGACCCATCAGGACTACGCCTATGTGGTGAGCGGAATCCCCAGCCATCTCGCTGCCTCCTGGATCGCTCTGGAAGACGTGCATCCGGAGGCGGGGCCGCTCGCCTACTACCCGGGATCGCACACGCTGCGCAAGTTCGATTGGGGGCCGCCGGGGGGACTGCTCTATTCCTCGGAATCAAAGCTTTCGGAACTCGATTTCCGCGATCACATCGAGCGCGAATGCGAGCGGGTCGGCTTGGCCCGAGAGGTCGTCCTGCCAAAGAAAGGCGACGTCTTCTTCTGGCATGCCGCACTCGCCCACGCCGGCGGCAAGATCGTCGACATGAGCCGCACGCGCCGGTCGCTGGTCGGTCACTACTCGACGGTCGAGGCCTATCCCGTCGATCGTCGCGCCCGCGACCAGGAGCCGAAGCGCCAACGCATCAACGGTTGCTGGGTCTATGCCAACCCCCTCCTCCCCGAGGAAGAGGACGTTTTCCAAAACGGCGCCGCGCTCTAGGCTGGAGAGTCGCCCCCCGGAACGCTAGGGTTCGAACCTCCGGCGAATGCTCGCGCCCATC
>JBBRUC010000051.1:0-31228 GCA_038248205.1 Thermoanaerobaculia bacterium | reverse complement strand
GGCCGGTCTCGCCATCGACGATCACCTCTTCGGCAGCGGAGTCGCGCGCGGCGAGACATGCGCGGCCGGCGCGCATCGCCTCCAGGTAGACCAGGCCGAAACCTTCCCCCTGGCTTGGCATCGCGAGCAGGGCCGAACGGTCGTAGAGCAATGAAAGCGTCTTCTCGGAGACGAAGCCGGTGAACAACACCCGGTCGCCCAGCCCCAGCTTCGCCGCTTTCGCTTCGAGCCGAGGGCGATCGTCCCCTCCACCCGCCACCACCAGCCGGGCCTCGGGAACGCACACCAGCGCTTCGAGCAGCACGTCGTGCCCCTTGTAGCGCTCGCTTTCGGCCATCCGCCCGGCGATCAGGGCGAAACCGGCTCCCACCCGTTCGATCAGCGCCCGGTCGGCCGTTCCCGCCGGGGGACGCTCTTCGAGGGCGAGCGGCAGAATCTCGGCGCAAAGACCGGGTTGGGTCTCGCGCGCCCGGGCTAGGGTGTAGCGCGAGATCGCGAGCCGGATCGCGGCGCCGGAAAGGGCGCGCTTGCGCGCCGGTTCGAGCGGGCGCCAGACCTCAATGCCGAGAAGGCAGAGCAGGTACGGCGAGCGAAGCGGGCGGGGTAGGGCCGCCTGAATCCGAGCCGGGCCGAGCAGATCGAACATCAAGGCCGGGCGCCTTCCGCGCAGCTGAAGCCCCGCGACCGCCGCGGCGAGCCGGGCGAAACTCGGCTTTCCCGCACCGCCGAAGGCCCGCAGCCGCCCGGGGATCGGGCCGACCAGGTCGGGATCGGCTTGCCCGAGGGCGAAAATGTCGAACCGCGCTCCGCGCGCCCGAGCCCAATCCGCACCTGCCCGGGCGAGCAGCCGGCCGACGAGCGCCCGGCCGCCTCCCGCAAGGTCGAGGCCGGTCGAGATGAGTGCCAAATCGCGCGGGTAGGAGGAATCGAAGCGTGAGGGCATGGCAAGCGGATGGCGAGCAGGGAGGGCGATCGGCGGCGATCCTCGCAGAGGGTGGGCGGTGAAGCAAACTTCGCGCCCGAAGATCGGCACCCTTCTCCTACCGCAGGTACCCCAGCGCCCGTAGCTCGGCAAGGCCTTCTTCGTCGAGGTCTTCCAGCTTGGTCGATCCGGCAGGGTTCAGGCTGAGTCCGACGAGGATTTTCGCCAAGGCGGGGAGCGGACCGACGAAGGGCGCGCCGAAGGAGGGGTTCTTCCCGTCGGGCTCGTTGAGGCGGACCTGCTCGGGGCGCTCCTGGCCGGGATGGAACAGGCGGAGGGTGATCTCGCCGCCGCCCGGCAGGAGGGCGAACGACAGGGCATGGGGTCGGCCGGGGGTGAGGGCGACCGGTTGGCCCTGGTGCGGCAGTTTGCGCTGGTCGAGCCCGTCCCAGACCGCCAGCGGAACGATCCGGGAGTTGCGCGGGATCGCGAGGGCCGAGCTTTCGTCCGGAAGCCGGACGGCTCGCGGGCCGCCAAGCCAGGCGAGCGCGAGTTCGAGCCGGGCGACGTGCGCTCCGTCCCTGCCGGTTGGGAGCCGCGGGGAGCGCAGCGCGGGATCGTTCGCCCGGTCAAACAGGCGGGCGCGGCGGCGCTCGGCGTCGAACACGAGGGTGTGCCCCCGCTGGTCGAGGCGGTAGCGACGCTCGTGGAGTTGATGGAACGAGCTGAGCCCCTCGACCAGAATCTCCCGCGGTTCGGCCGGATCTTGCGGTTCGGCCGCCAGAGACCGGAGCGATCGGCCGGGAAGCGTCGCGATCTCGCTCTTGGGAGCGCCCGCGAGATCGAGAAAGGTGGGCACGATGTCGACGCCCGAGGCCGGGACATCGATCGTGCCGGACGATCCTTCCGGCAGCTTCAGGATCAACGGTACTCGGACGTTTTCGTCGTAGACCTTGCCGAGACCGTGCTCCATGTTGCCGTGTTCCATGAACTCTTCGCCATGGTCGGCGGTGACCAGAACCGCGGTTCGATCCAGGAGATCGAGGCGCCCCAGGCGCTGCCAGAGCCGTTGCAGATAGCGGTCGGCGCGGTGGATCTCGCCGTCGTAGAGCGACACGGCCCGCTCCAGCTCGGAGCCACCTAGGCGAGCGGGAAACTCGATGGCATAGCCCTCGGTCCGCGGTCTCGGTCCCTCGGGAAGGAACGGATCGGCATCGCCCTCCCGGTTGAAATAGGGCTGGTGCACCTCGTAGGTATGGACCAGCAGGAAGAACGGAGCGCTCCGGTTCTGGTCCAGCCAGGCGACGGCCGGATCGACCACCCGCTTGACGTCCTTGGGCGCCCAGGCTTGGCCGCGGGTGGAATCGTAGCGGTCGAATCCTTGCGCGAAGCCCCATTGCGGATCGACGAAACCGCCGTCGGTGAACGCGGTGGTTCGATAGCCGAGCGCGCGCAGTCGTTCGGCGAGCGTCAGCGCCTCGTCTGGGAGCACTTGGGGCAGGCGAAGAACGCCGTGCTGATCGGGATAGAGACCGGTGAGCAGGCTGGCGGTCGACGGTAGCGTCCAGGTCGACGCGGAGTAGGCGTGGCGGAACTTCAGGGCGCCGCGGGCAAATCGGTCGAGGTTCGGGCTGGTCGGCCGGCGGTAGCCGTAACCCGAGAGGTGATCGGCGCGCAGCGTATCGACGATCACGAAGACCAGGTTCGGGCGCTTCGAGCGGGCGTTGCCGACGCGGAAGATCTCGCTCCAGCCGATCGGCACCCAACCGGAGCAGGAGAGGATCAGGCGGCGCTTGGTGCCGCCGCGGGGCACGTTGAGCCGATGCGTCGTCCAGCCCTTGACCGAGGAGATCGGTAGGTCGAGCAGGACCGTCGAGTCGCCACCCGCTTCTTGGACCACCGCCAGGGCATGGCCCGGGCGCGGCGCGGCGGGTGCGGCGATCGTGCCGACGGCGAGTTCGATCGTTTGCGCCAACGGCCCGAGCGGCAATTCCCAGGTGACGAACTGCGAAGTCACGATCGCTTCCCGCTCGCTGGTGCCCAGACGGACCCGGTGCCGCTCCAAGGCCGAGGCCTTTCGGGGTCCGCCGATGGCGCGGAGGTTGACTTGCGTCGACGCTTTCGTCTTGTTCCGTGGGGCCTTCGCGCTCGACGAGACCTTCGGGCGGAAGCCGTCGAGCAGGCGTCCGGCCGGCTCACGGGGAGCGCAACCGGCCGCCAGTAGCAGGCCGATCCACAGGGCGACCTTGGTCGGCCTTCGCGGCCGGATCGGTGATTTCACTTGCCGCGGTTCGACCGTGCGAGGCCGAGGAGGTTCGCGAACAGCCGGTTGCCGCCGGGAACTCCTGCCGGCAGCTGGCGGAAGAACGCGATGCCGGAGTAGACGTACGTTCCTTGTCCGAGCTGTGCGACCAAGAGCCCGCCTTGCTGCTCGGGCTCGCCCGGATCGGTCATCGCGAGCAAGGGGGTATAGGCCGGATCCCAGGTGTGGGCGAAATAGAGGCCGCGCTCCTGGACCCAACCTTCCCAGTCGGCGGCGCCGATTCGGTTCGGGGTGGTAAAGACCGGACTCGCCGGATCGAGCAGACGCACCGGCGCGGTCTCGTCGGTCACCCGATCATGGGGGCGGCCGATGTCGAACGGGAACGGCGCGAACTTGCCGTCGACGAACGGATACTGCTGGTATTGGACGATCAGCAGGCCCCCCGCCCGGGCGTAATCGAGCAGGCGCGAATTGGCGGGGCCGAGGGCCGGCTCCGATTCATAGGCGCGGCTGCCGATCACGATCGCGTCGTAGCGCGACAGATCCCCCTCGGCCAGCTCGGCGGCTCCCAGAAGCTCTACGGGCAGGCCGACCTGGCGCAGCGCCTCGGGCACCCGGTCGGACGCGCCGCGGACGTAGCCCAGGTGAGAAAGCCGCGGCAGGGCGAGGTCGAGCGCCCGGACCTCGATCTCGGCGCGGCGCGGCATCGGCGTCGGCCGAATGTGCGGGTACTCGATCGTGGGGACCGCGAGGTCGACCCGCGTTCCCCCGCCGAGCACCGCCGCCAAAGAGAGAGGATAAACACCCGCCGGGAGGTTTTTCGGCAGCTCCAGGCGGAGTTCTACGGCCTTCTTTTCCCCCTCTTGAGAGAACGAGAACGGGATTGGCGGCAGCGCTTTCCACGGCGCCGGGAGGGTGGCTTCGAGCACTCCCTCAACCGGCGTCGCGGCGCGCGAGCGCGAAGTCAGCTCCACCCGGACCGTTCGGGCATCGGCGGCCGCCTCGCCCTTGCCTTGCGGCAGCGCCCAGACCAAGCGGTCCTGGTCGATCAGAACTTCGACCGGCGGCACCACGCGCAGCGGCCGGCGGATCTCGCCGAGCGCCTGGTCGCCGACCCTCGAAACCACTTCGCGCGCCAAGCTCACCTCGACCCCCGCGATCCGGAACGTCGCCCGCGCCACGAGCGGCGCGGGATCGAACGGCTCGCCGCGCACCGCGGCCGGCGCCTCGCTCCAGTCGTAGAGGGCGCCGACGAGCGGCCGGCGGAGGAAGTAGGGGATGGTCGGCCGGGTGGTGGGCGGTACGATGGCTTCGAGCTTCCATTCACCGAGCACTCCGGCGGCCAGGCTCTTGGCCTCCCCCGCGACCTCGGAACCGCCCCATTCGGCCGCCGGGACGAGCGTCACCCGGGCCTCGTCCAGCTCCGTCTTTCCCGCGGCCCAAAGGTTCGCGGCGACAGCGACCGTCTCGCCCGGGATGTAGGTCTCCCGCTCGGTCCAGGCGTCGAATGCGACCGACGCGGCGGCGGTGAGCGCCTCGGTGGCGATCGCTATCTTCTCGTTCAAGAAGTAGACGACCGCCTGCTCGGGCGGCGCGTTCGGATTGGGGCCGAGCAGGCCGCGGGCGGCCCGCAGGTCGGCGAGAGCGTGAGCGAGCGGCGCGACCGCCTCCGTCATCCGCCCCGGGCTCTCGGTTTGGCGCAGTTGCTCGGCGGTCGCCTGGACGGCGGTGAGCTTCTCTTCGATCTTCCTCCGGGTCTCTCCCTGGGGCAGGCCGGCCGCGATCGCGACCAGCCGGGTGTCGACCCCGGCGAACAGGTCCGCCCCCTCCGCGCCCGCGCCGCCCGCCACCCAGGCGACCGAGGTCTCCCGCGGTCCGAGAGCCTGGACCCGTCCCATGTCCTGCGAACGGTGCTGGCTACGGCTCTCCGCGGCGATCTGGAGGATCGACTTACCGGTCACCGGATCGATCGGCGCGATCGACAGCTTGACCGTCGCGTCCTTGTCTTGGAACCAGGTGGAGCGGTAGAGCGTCGAAGGCTGCCAAGGCGGCAGTCCCTCTTCCTCAAGGCCCGTGAACGCGGCGTCGCCCGCGGTGCGGTAGGCCTGGTAGGCGGTCCAGCCGGCGACCTGGTGCTGGCCGTGGTTTTTGTGCGGCTCGCCGGGGAAGATCGACACGACCACCTGGGGCCGGAAGCGGCGGATGATCCGCACGGCGTCTTTAAGCATCGCCTCCTTCGGCCAGAAGCGGAAGGTCTCGTCGATCGAGCGGGTGTAGCCGAAATCGAAGGCGCGAGTGAAAAACTGGCGCGCCCCGTCAACCCTGCGGGCGGCGAGCAGCTCGCGCGAGCGGATCAGGCCGAGGCCGATCCCAAGTTCCGGGCCGATCAGGTTCTGTCCGCCGTCGCCGCGCGACAGCGCCAGGTAGGCGGCCTCGCCGCCGAGACCGCGGGCGACCAGGGTAAGCAGCGACGTGTCCTCGTCGTCCGGATGGGCGGCGATCACCAAAACCCGTTCATGCACCGAGAGCCGCGCGAGCGACCGATCGAGCGCGGCATAACCGCCGGTCGAGGCGGAATCGAGCGGCGAGATCGAGGAGGGCGGCTGCGCACCGACGGTTCCCGGCATGAATGCGACGAACGCGACGAGCGCGAGACACCGGACGGACCTCGAAGCGAAAAGGAATCGATTCATTGCGGGGAGCTCCTGGGCGAGAAGAGTCGAAGCCGGGACCGGTTCGATCCGGACGGACAGGACTTGGAGTTTAGCAGGGCGTACGGGAGACCCGCGCTAGGACGACGGCTTGGGGGACCGTGGCCATCTCGGCGCCGGTGCCGAAATTGGACAACACTGTCCAGCCACCGTCCTTCTGCTTCTTCCAGACCGAGACATAGGTACCGCCCCGCAATCCTTCACGGGGTGGAGCCTCCGGGTGAAAAATCCAAAGTGAACGGAGGAGACCCTAGCCGCGGCCGAAGTGCGCTGTCAATCGGGATGGGAGAAGAGAAGAAGGGGCGGGGCGGATCGGCCCCGCCGGGGGAGTTGTTCAGAGGGCCTCACGGCCGAGGGCTCCTAGCCCTCGGCACGACCCGGTCCGGCCTTACCCGCCGTGCGGCTTACCGTGCGGCTTGTTGTTGTGCGGCTTGTCGTTGTGCGGCTTGTCGGTGTTCGGCTTGTTGTCGTGCGGATTCTTCGCCTTGGCCTTCGGCTGTTGCTTGGCGCCGCGGGGTTTCGGATCGGCGCTATGCGGCTTAGCCTTCGGCTCCGGGCGACGGGCCCGCGGCGGGGTCTCCTTCGACCGGACGGCCGGTTTGCGATCCTGCGGCGGGGTTTCCCTCACCCGTGCAGCCGGCCTGCGACTCTGCGGCGGTTGCTGCTTCACCTCGGGCCGACGCTCGGGGGTGGGGCGGCGTACCGGGGTGGCCTCCGGACGGCGGCCTCGGGTCTCCGGCCGGACGGCCGGACGTCCCTCGCGCCGGTCGGAGCGGTTGGCGGGCCTCACCCCGGCGTCGTTGCGCACGGCCACCCGGCCGGTGCGGAGCTTCGCGGTCGACGGCCGATAGAATCGGACCCGATCCTTTTCGACCCCGACCGATCGGCGGTCGGCGGCATCCGCCACCCGATACCGCGGCACTTTATGCCGAGTGACGCGTTCGATCGAGTCGACCGTGATTCCACGGTTGATCACCCGGTTTTGGACCACGGTGTAATTGGTGACGTTCCTGGCACGGCGCCACAGCTCGGCGTTGCGCGCCCGCGGCACGGCGTGGCGGCCCACCCGGTGCTCCAGGAAGCCGCGATCGGCGACGAAGACGTATTCGTTCGGCTGGATGATGGCGCTCAACGAGAGCCCGCCGAAGCGCAGGCCGACGTTTACGTCGAAGCCGATCTGGGGCGGCAACGGAGCCCAGCCGACATAGCCGTTGCCATGCTGCCAGGCGACCCACGCCGGACCCCAGACGGTGCCGGGAACCCAGATCCAGCCGTAGCGCGAATCGAACGCCCAGCGGCCATAGTGATAGGTGGCCCAGCCGAACGGCTCTTCCGACACCCAGGTCCAGCCGTATTCGCTGTCGACCCAGCGCCCTTCGGTATAGGGACGCCAGCTCGAACCGACGTTGCGAGGAGCCCAGGCCCAGCCGTAATCCGGGTTGTCCACCCATTCGCCGTACGGGGAGAGTTCGTCGTAATAGACGCCGACTTCCGCCCGGACGGATAGATTCTGCGCCTGGGCGGGCATCGTCGCCCAGGCGGTCGATAGGGCGATGGCTCCGAGGAGCACCGCCGTAAAGGTCATTCGTTGAAATTTCATCGTGTCCTCCTTAGGTGACGGATTAATGGAGATTCCAGGGAGAATGTCCGTCACACCAGGAGTAGTCAGCAGGGACCGTGCCACTCGGGCCGAAAGGGGCGGAACTCGGTTAGCGAACGCAGTCGCGGCGGTCGTCGGAAGGATCGTCGGGGCGAATCGTCGAAGAAAACAGGATCTCGCCGTCGTCGTCGCGAAACTCGACCTCGATCCGCTCGTCATCGACGTCGAGCACGGCGAAACCGGGCGTCGTGCCGAGCGCCCAGGCGACGCAGGGAGACGTGACTTCGACCGGCCGCACCTCGTGTCCCCCGGCACCCGAGACAAGGAAGGAGACGCCGCCCGCCGGCCGCTGCAGCTCCATATGGTGATCATGGCCGGCGAGGTAGAGCGCCACGTGGTGCTTTGTGAGCACCGGCAGAAGTGTCGCTCGCTGAGCCGGCGAATCGCCGTGGCCGGTGCCCGAGGAGAAGATCGGGTGATGGCCGAAGGCGACCTTCCACCGCGCGGTGCTCGCGCCCAGCTCGCGGTCGAGCCAGGAGAGCTGCTCGGAAACGTCCTCCCCGAGTTCGATCGGATCGGTATCCAGGGCGAAGAACTGCACCGGCCCGGCCTGGAAGGTGTAATAGGGGAGCGGTAGGCACCAGGTAGAACTTTGCCGCGAGCGCGCCATCTCGGCCCCGGGGCTCGCTTTGTCATAGCGGTCGTGGTTGCCGAGCGTCGCGTAGAGCCGCACCCCGAGCGGGCCGTAGGGTTGTTCCCATTCGCGTTCCCAGCGGGGCGAGGCTGGGGAGTTGATGCCCCGGGGATAGAAGTTGTCGCCCAGGGTGAGGCCGAAATCGATCGGCCGGTCCGCGTCGTAACGCTCCATCGCGCGGGCCACCGCCAACTGTTCCGGACTGCCGTCGCCGAAATCACCGAACGCGACGAACCGAATCGGCGCATCGGCCGGCCGAATCGCCGGCAGGCTCACCCCGGCGAGCAGCGCCGGGCAGACGTCGAGCGGCGGCGTGGCGTCCTCCGCCGCGGAGATCTCGCGACCCTCGATGCGGCTTGCGGCGCGAGGATTCGAGCCCTTGGGCGCGGCGTCCGGCGGACCCGACTTGCAGCCGAGCGAGAGAGCCAAGAGCGAAACCAGGGCGCAACGAGGGATCGTCTTCATGCCGCGAGCTTATCTCCGTGGTCCGCGGGCGGCGATTCCCTACCGGCCGAGCCGGTCGCCGGCCAGCCGGAACGCCTTCCTTGCCCGCTCGTGGCACAATCGCCCTGCCGTGACCGAGTCCGAAACCCACACCGCCGCCGCCCTGGCCCCCGGCCCCAACCTCGCCTCCCGCGTGCCGGAGGGGGGGACCAGCGATCCGGACGAAATCCTCAGCCGCTTCATCGATTGGGCGGCCGAGGCCGGCTACGAGCTCTACCCGGCGCAGGAAGAGGCCCTGCTGGAGCTGATGGCGGGCAAGCACGTGATCCTGAACACGCCGACCGGCTCGGGCAAGTCGCTGGTCGCCCTCGGGCTCCATTTCAAAGCGCTGTGCGAAGGGCAGATCTCGTACTACACCAGTCCGATCAAGGCGCTCGCCTCGGAGAAGTTCTTCTCGCTGTGCAACGACTTCGGCCCGGAAAACGTCGGCATGCTCACCGGCGACGCGAGCATCAACCCGACCGCGCGGGTGATCTGCTGCACCGCCGAGGTGCTCTCCAACATGGCGCTGCGCCAGGGCGAGACGCTCGACGCGCCTTACGTCGTGATGGACGAGTTCCATTACTACTCGGACGCCGAACGCGGTATCGCCTGGCAGGTGCCGCTGCTGGTGCTGCCCTACACCCGGTTCCTGCTCATGTCGGCGACCTTGGGCGACGTCTCGGCGATCGCCGAGCACCTCAAGAAGCGCACCGGGGGCGAGGTCGCCCATGTGATCTCGGAGCATCGGCCGGTGCCGCTCGACTACGAGTATCGCGAAACGCCACTCCACGAGACGATCGAAGAGCTGCTCAACACCGGGCGCTCGCCGATCTACATCGTCAATTTCACCCAGCGCGACTGCGCGGAGCTGGCCCAATCGCTCACCAGCATGAAGATCTCCTCGCGCGAGGAGCGCGAGAAGATCCGCGACCTGATCGCCGGCGCCCGGCTCGATACGCCGTACGGCAAAGAGTTTCGCCGCTTCCTCTCGTTCGGCATCGGCGTTCACCACGCGGGCCTGTTGCCGAAGTATCGCCTGTTGGTGGAGCAACTCGCGCAGCAAGGCCTGCTGCGGGTGATTTCGGGAACCGACACGCTGGGGGTCGGGGTGAACATCCCGATTCGCACCGTGCTGTTTACCAAGCTCGCCAAGTTCGATGGCAAAAAGGTGGCGACCCTGTCGGTGCGCGACTTCAAGCAGATCGCCGGCCGGGCCGGGCGGAAAGGTTTCGATACCCGCGGCAGCGTCGTCGCACAGGCGCCCGAGCACATCATCGAGCAGCGAATGCGCGAGCGGAAAGCGAGCGCCGGGGGGAAGAAATCGAAAGCGCCGTTGCGCGGCCCCGCCAAGGGCGAGGTTTCGTGGAGTGAAGAGACGTTCGAGCGCCTGATCCAAAAGCCGCCCGAGACGCTGCGCTCCCGCTTTCGCATCACCCACGGCATGGTGCTCAACCTGCTCCAGCGCGACGCCGAGATCAACGACCCGAACCGGCCGAATTTCGCCTCGCTGCGCGAGCTGATCGAGCGCTCCCACGAGGACGAGTCGAGCAAAGCGAAGTGGTTGCAGTTCTCGGCGATCATCGTCCGCTCGCTCTACCGGGCGGATGTTTTGCGCGTTTCCAAGGACACCAAGCGCGATTATTTCTGGGTGGTGATCTCGGAAGATTTGCAGTGGGACTTCTCGCTCCACCACGTGCTGTCGCTGTTCCTGATCGAAACCCTGGGCCAGCTCGATCCGGAGTCCGAAACCTATGCGGCCGATCTGATCACGCTGGTGGAAGCGGTGCTCGAAAATCCAGAGGCCGTCCTGCGCCGCCAGGTGGACAAGCTCAAGACGGTTCTGATCACCCAACTGAAGGCCCAAGGGGTCGATTACGACGAGCGAATGGAGCGGCTCGAAGAGGTCACCCACCCGCAGCCGATGGCCGATTTCCTGCGCCACCACTTCCTGCGCTTCCGCCGCGACCACCCCTGGGTGGGCAACCGCGACATCGCGCCGAAATCGATCGGCCGCGAAATGCTCGAAGGGTTCTTCGGTTTCTCCGACTATGTCCGCCAGTACGGCCTCCAGCGCAGCGAGGGCGTTCTTCTCCGCTACATCTCGCAGCTCTACAAGACGCTCGAACAGAGCGTGCCGGAGCTGGCAAAATCCCCCGAGGTCTACGACGGCATCGGCTTCTTCCGCGCGCTCCTCCAGCACACGGACACGAGCCTGATCGAAGAATGGGAAAGTCGGCTCCACCCCGAGCTGCTGCTCGAAAAGCCGGCAGAGCGCGAAGAGGACCGCCGCGAGCTGCGGGTCAAAGAGCTGCTGGGCAACCCGATGGCCTTCGGCGCCCGGGTCCGCGCGGAGCTTCACCTACTGCTGCGCGCGCTCGCCAACCGCGACTGGGAAGAGGCGGCGGCCTCCACCCTCCCCGCGGCCGACGACCCGGAAGGCCCCTGGACCCCAGAGCGCTTCGAAGCCGCCCTGGCGCCCTTCTTCGCCGAATACGGCGAACTCAGCTTCACCGCCGACGCCCGCCGCCACCAGTGGACGACGATCAAGAAGACCGGCAACCGCACCTGGGAGGTCGCCCAAACCCTCCTCGACCCGGAAGGCGACAACCTCTGGGCCGCCCGCGGCACCATCGACTTGACCGACCCGAGCGTGCTCGAAGGCCCGCTCGTGCATCTGGAGCGGATCGGGCCGTAGAGGGGGCGTCGAGTGATCGTCGTTCGCTTTGAAAGTCGGTCGAGCTGTAGCGCCCGCTTCCTGCCTCACATCCGCCTCGCAGCAGGATCCTGGGACCGCCGGCGTCTCGCCGGCTCGGCTCTGGCAGCGAGGAAAACTGCGAAAGCCGAGAGCTGGCGGTCCAGTAGGGTGTCGCTCCTCAGCCTGCGCTCGCGGCCTCGCTTGGCTCGGCTCTGACCGCCGCCTGCCGCACTGCGTCCAGGAATTGGTCGACCTTGGCCTGCAGCTTCTCCCGATCCAACCTCTGTCCGCTCAGCCACTCCTCCAGTGGCCGAAATTCCGGTATGTCCAGTAGCTCAGCCACCGGTGGAACAGCCAGATCTACCCCAGCTTTTTGGGCTCGGCGGAAGCGGATCGCGTAGTTCCGCATCGAGGTCCCAAGGCTCTGCTTCAATCCGGCGAAAAGGCAGTACATGAGGTCCGCCAATCGATGGCCTGGGGCTTCGGCTCGCTCAGCCGGATCTGCGCTTTTCTCCAAGTATCTTGCCAGATTGCTGTGTGAGGTCGCGCGGTCGCTGGGATCGGAAAGCTGCTCGTGTAAGGCGAGGGCACGGCGCCCGAGTAAGATCGCTTGGTGCAGATCGCCGTGCTTCTCTAACAAGCTGGCGATCGAGCCGAGCGTCTTCGCGCTCCGGGCCGGGTCGTTTCGGTAGATCTCCAGGCAGGCCTCCATTTCGGCCTGAGCCTCTGCTAGGCGGCCAAGTCTTACCAGCGCGTTCGCCCGGTTCATGCGGGCAAGAGCGATGCTCTCCGCCGGTCGCTCCAGCGCGTGTTGAACTTCCAGGATAGTATCGATGATGCGGAGGGCCGGTTCCCAATCTTCCATCGCCGAGTGAGCCTTTCGGGCGATGTCGAGCGCGCCGATCAGCGTGCGTGCGAGGACTTCAGCATTTGGTGCTTCTGGAGTCAGCTGACCATCACGGTGCCGTCGCCACCAGCTCTCCACCCGCGCCAGCCGGCTCTCCACCTGAGGTAGTGCCTCGGCCGCTCGACCCTGCACAACGTCGATGCGTAGGGCCTCCAGCTCGCGGCCGAGGATCGAGATCTCCGGGTCTCCCGCGTTTCTACGGGCCTCGGCACTGTCGATATGGAGCTGGCGTGCGGCGTCGAGGTTACCATTCACCAAGAGGGCCGCAGCCCAATTCCCTAAGATCGAAGCGAGGCCTGACCATGCCTCTCGCGCGCCTACGCCTGAAGCTTCCGTGACCGCGCGGGCCTCTGCTGCGGCTTGCTCGTAGAAAGAGAGGCTGGAGTTCGGGCTGCCGCTTTGGCTGAGAACGTCTGCAAGATAGGCGAGGCAGCTCCATCTCAACTTACCTTTCGGAGCCTTTTCCGCGGCGTCTTTCAGATGGGGGGCAAGGCTACTCAGTAGGACGGGGTCGTTGGAACCGGTAACGACCGCGCTCGCGAAGTTTACAAGTCGTTCCCATGCCTCCGCCTGGACGCAGTAAACCAGCGCGCGGCGGCCGGCTTTCAGCGCGGCCGTCATGTTCTTGTGCTGAAGGTCACTGAATACCGCTTCCAATTGCTCTGCGTAAGCCAGGCGGATCGAGTTCTCTGTGAGATCTGAGCGATCGCTCGGGTGCTTGCCTATCCAGTCCTGGATGCGCTCACAAACCAGCTCGTGGCAGGTGAGAGCCGGGTGCTTGGCATCGGGTGCCGCGCCTTCCTCTGTAGCCAAGCCGATAGCGAGGAGATGCCCTGAGAGTGGCGCTAGGTCAGGCCCTTCCCAGATCTGCCTGATCATTTCCAACTCCACCGGTTCGTTCGCCACCGCGATCATCCACAGTAGCCGCCGGCCTTGAGGGCTTGCCCCGCGAATCAGCTCGTCATTTGATGTAGCGAGCGCATCTTCCAAATAGGCCACTTCCGCCGCACCGCCTCGTTCAGTGGCGAACAGCTCGGGCAACTTCGTGGCGTCATGGTTCTTCTCGATCGCGTCGAGCGCGGCCAAGAGCTGCTCGCGCAGCTCCGGACCGCCCGTTGCGAGACGGGCAAGCCGGTCCATCAAGAGCGGATGGAAACGACTCGTAGCAAGAAGCCGTTCGGCCAGCGCCTTTTCGGCCTCGTCTCTGCCAAAGATCATCCGGCCCAGACCGTCGTGCTCTCGCAGGTAGAGCGCCGCTTCGCCAGCCGCCAGCGGCTGAAGTCGCACACGGAGGCAATGGGGCGCGGCATCGCCCGCGAGCGCGGCGAGCTGGCGGCGGCAGGTGATCAGGACGCGGGATGGAGCGCCGACCAGCTCGGTTGCGAGGAGTGCCAGGCAACGGTCCCAATCTCGCTCCTGGCAGGCCCAGAGCGGTTCGGCCGGATCGCCGCCCGGTTCTTGCTCGGGCTTCAGGTTCGACTCGAAGTTGTCGAGGACGAGCAGGATGGCCTCGTCGCGAAGCGCCCGGATCAGATTGCGGATGAGGCGCTCGGTCCGCTCGGGACCGTTGAAGTCGGAGTCCGCCTCCCGGTGGATCGCATCGGCGTCCCGTACCTGGACGTGCCGGTAGTAGAGGCCCCGCTCCGCGTAAAGCCTGAGGTGGAGATCTCGGAGGGTCGAGTCGAGGCTCAGAGCGTTCGGCTTTGCCTGGTAGAGCAAGACCCATTCGAAGCGCTGGTTCCAGAGGTCGAACGCCTCGGCCGCGAGCGCCGTCTTGCCCATTCCGCCGAGGCCCGTGATCAGCGCCACCGGCTTGGCGTCGGCGTTTCGAGCCGTGCTGATGAAAGAAGTCCCGAGATTTGCCAACTCCCAGCCGCGGCCCACGAAGCTCGGGTGATCCGCGAGCGTCAGCTCGGCGATCCGGTGCAGGCGGCGGTCGCGGGTGTCAAGGGAGGAGCTGCGCTCGTTCGCCCAACGGAGGCCGGGGTCCTCGGCGCCATAGAGGACGGGGGTCGCGGGATCGGCCGCCGAGAACCGGGCGGCGTCGGCCCTCCCTCTGGCAAGGAGCGCCTTTCTCGCCAGGGTGAGAGCGGCCGAAGCGCTCTTCGTCTCGGAATCGACGAAGAGCGAGCGATAGAAATCGAGGGCTAGGGCGAGGGCATATTCATCCCCGATCGCGTAGCGCATCGCGATCACCGACGGCACGCCGCCTTGAAGAAGCGCGTGAGCCGCGCCCGTGTAGCCGGGCCGCTCGACGATCGCGATGTCCCGCTCCGGAAAGTCTTTGAAACCCGCCCGGGCTCCGGGCTCCTCGCCCCGCGCGGTGGCGAGGAAGCTCTGCCAGTCCTTGACCTGCTCAACGTCGCCCGAATGGCAGGCGCTCAGGAAGACGAGCCGGGGAAGGAAGCCGCCCGCTTCGAAGAACAGGTCGAGCAACTCCCGGCCCGAGAGGGCGTCGGGGAGACCCCGGCTCCCCGCGAGCTCCAGCCGGTCTCGGTGGCCGTGGCCGCTCCAATGGACCACGTGGTAGCCGCTGCGGACCTTGACCTGTTCGCGGAGCTGGTCCCGGGTCACGCCGTGGGCGAGGAAATCGACCTCGATCTTCCGGTGCGGGTAAACCTCGCGCTCGAACATGCGCTGGATTTCGCGTCGCTCCCGGCGTGTCGAGAGAGGCCGGGAGTGCCGCGCCGCCGCATAGACGAACAGCACGCGGAGTGAGCCGTCCCGGCCGGCGTCGATCGGTGCGGATGGCGGCTCCTGCATGTCGTGGACGACGCGGATCAGGAGGTTCCGTTCAGCCAGCGTCTCCCGGTCGCGGGAAGGCCGTGCGATCTCCCAGGGGATGCGGGTGAGCGCGGCGCCGAGCGGGTTCTTCTCCGCGGCTGCCCCGGGAGCTGAACGCGCAAGTGGCGCTGGTTCTGCGGCGTCCAGAGCGTCAGGAAGATCTCTTCGCCCAGGATCTCCTCGGCGAGGAAGACGCCGACTCGGGCGACTTCCTCCTCCTCTTGTCCAGCCTCGACGTAGAGGCGCAGGTAGCTCCGGAGGTCGAACAGCGCCTGCTTCCGGGAGATCCGGATGGAGTCGAAATCGACCGACCGGGAGGCGACCTGCACCCCGGCTTCATCGAGAAGCTGCAGCTCGGCGAGGTTGCGGGCGGAATCCGCCGTAACGATGAGATCGTGATGAGCCGGCATGTTCAAACCCCGAGAGGAAGACGCGAAGTGTATCGCTGCGCTGGTCCAGAACTCCGATCCGGGGGTCTTCCGGATACGCTACGGGTGGCGGCGCAGTCGCCAGGCAACGAAGCGCAAGGGGTGGGAGGAGAGCCGAAGGTGGTTGAAAATTGACCACCAAGTGGTTGATATTTGACCACCTGCCGGGCTACTCTCCGCGTAGATGCTCGCCCGAAACCTAACACCTCAGCTCCTCGAAGCCCTGTCGGATCGCCCCGTCGTCGTGCTCCACGGCGCGCGGCAGACGGGCAAGAGCACCCTGGTCGAAAGCCTGGGTGACCGCCATCCCGCCCGCTACCTGACCCTTGACGACGCGAGCGTCGCCTCGGCGATCGCGGCCGATCCGGCGGGTTTCCTTGCCGGTCTCGATGGACCGGTGATTCTCGACGAGATCCAGCGCGCGCCTGACCTCTTCTTGCCGCTCAAGGCGGCGGTCGACCGCGACCGTCGCCCGGGCAGGTTTCTGCTCACGGGCTCGGCGAACGTGCTCCTTCTGCCTCGCTTGTCGGAGTCGCTCACCGGGCGAATGGAGATCTTGAC
The DNA here is from genome assembly GCA_038248205.1 of Thermoanaerobaculia bacterium. Taxonomy (GTDB): domain Bacteria; phylum Acidobacteriota; class Thermoanaerobaculia; order Multivoradales; family UBA5704; genus DASYKS01. The sequence continues at coordinate 15,177 of JBBRUC010000051.1, read as the reverse complement.
CCTCTGGCCCCTCTCGCAAGGAGAGATTGAGGGCCGGCGAGACGGTTTCCTCGACTTCCTGTTCGCGCGGAGCACGAAGCTGCCGGACGCCTCGGGCATCGAGCGCCAGAATCTGCTTTCCCGCATCGTCACCGGCGGCTTTCCCGAAGTGATCGAGATGCGGCCCTCGCGCCGCTTCGCCTGGTTTCGGTCGTATCTCACAGCGACCCTACAGCACGACGTCCGCGACTTGGCGAACATCGAGGGGCTGTCCGCGCTCCCCGACCTTCTCGCGCTTCTAGCCGCCAGGTCAGCTTCGCTGCTCAACTTCTCCGAGCTTTCCCGATCGATCGGCCTCGCGATGACCACGCTCAAGCGCTACTTCACGCTACTCGAGGCGCTGTTCTTGGTGCAGACGGTGCCCGCCTGGAGCAGCAATCTGTCCAAGCGCCTGGTGAAGACCCCAAAGGTCTATCTGAACGACACGGGGCTCCTTGCGCATCTGCTCGGCGTTGACGACGGGAGGCTCCACGAAGAGCCCCGAATCCTGGGTTCCCTCTTGGAGAACTTCGTCGCTCTGGAACTCTGCAAGCAGGTGGGCTGGGCCGAGCGGGCGCCCACTCTGTACCACTACCGTACCCACGCCGGCAGCGAAGTCGATTTCCTGCTCGAAGACACGGGAGGCCGAGTGGCGGCGGTGGAAGTGAAAGCAGCCGCCTCGGTAACCGCCCGCGATGTCCAGCCGATGCGCGAGCTGGCCGAGGAGCTGGGCGACCGCTTCACCCGCGGCGTCGTGCTTTACGCCGGAACGACCGCCGTACCGTTTGGGCCACGGATTCACGCCCTGCCGATCGATGCGCTTTGGGCAGGGGAGTGACTTCCCGCAGACAGTTCCAGCGAACATTTCGGGATTCTGCAATCCGTCGAACGACACCGAGTGCGTTTCGCGCTGCTTGGCCTGCCCGGAAACGGGCGGTCCGTCGGTCTACTGCTAAAGCGAAGGCGATCGATTTCGACCCGGGGGTCGGTACATCGCCCCCCGGGAGTTCTCCCCTGCCGAGCCCGCCCTCAGGCCGGCGGATCTTCGGCTTTCGGTGTCCGCTTCCCCTTCTTCCGCCGGCTCCAGTCTTCCGCCCGGATGCCGAAGGTCTCTAAAACGGGGTTGTCGAATCCGAGATGTCCCCGTGCGATCGAGGCGAGGCGGCGCATGCCCCGTTCGGTTTCCAGGCTGAGCTGGCGGCGAATCCGCACGATCTCTCTCCGCTTCCCTTCCAACTGGACCAGCTTCGCCTGCGTCTGGGCCAGATCGTTCACCATGTCCCGCACTTCGGCGTACACCTGGTCGGCGTCAGGAATCTCGGGCAACGCCGGCGCGAGGTTCTGCACAATCGTCTGCCAGCGGTCAATCTTTGCGGCGTACGACCTATCGCCCATCACGACCTCCTGTTCTAAGACTTCCGGGTCCGGACGCGAATCTTACGGGTATGTCTCTGGAAGAAAAAAGGATACGCAGGGTTGCGGCCGGAGGTTTTTCGCTCGGGATCACCCGTTGCACGCTCCAGCACACCAGTGCGTTGGCCCAGGGCATCAGTGTGCTGGAAGAAAACACCACTCCCCTGGCCCGGGGGAGAAGTGAGCTGGCTCCCAACACCACTCCCCGCGCCTGGGGGAGAGGTGAGCTGGCTCCCAACACTAGTCCCCGCGCTCGGGGGAGAAGTGAGCTGGCTCGCGACACCAGTCCCCGCGCCTGGGGGAGTCGTGAGCTGGTTCCCGACACCAGTCCCCGCGCCTGGGGGAGTCGTGAGCTGGTTCCCGACACCAGTCCCCGCGCCTGGGGGAGTCGTGTGCCGGCTCTCCACACCATTCCCCCAGCGCAGGGGAGTTGTTCTCGGAGGCGAGACATCTCTCCCCCCGCCGGGCGGAGTGGTTTGGGAAGAGACGACACGCCTCCCCCGATCGCGCGGAGTGGTGCGGGCGAGGCGATCACGGCCTCGCCGGCTCGGTGGAGTGGTGGCGGGAATCGCACTACGACGCCCCCGCTCTGGCGGAGTGGTGAGGGCAATCAGCCCAGCGATCACCGAGCTTCGCGAAGCGGTGTTCCGCCTGCGCAACGTGGTGGTTCGGTTCGCCCAAGCTCTGGCTACTGCCGAGGAACCGAGACCCAGGCGGAGAAACGCACCGAAAACCCGCGGCTCACTCCTTCAGCCACTCGAACAACTCGTAGTGCTCGCGGGTCATCCCCATGCGCTCATAAACCCGGGCGGCACCGGCGTTGCGCCGATCGACGTACAGGCGCAGGCCGCAGAGTTCGGGGTCGGATTCGACCTGGCGTCGCTGGGTCTCGTACAGAGCGCGAAACGCGCCGGACCCGCGCGCCTCGGGAATCACGAAAACGGACTGGATCCACAGTACCCACCCGGCCCGCCAGTCGCTCCATTCTGGCGTCGTGAGCAGACAGCCGACCAGCAGCCCTTCCACCTCCGCGACCCAGTACGAGCCCCGCCCGGGATCGTCGAATACCGCGCGGACCCCGCGTTCGACACGCCCCGGGTCGAGAGCCAACCCTTCCGTCTCAGCGGCCATCGCGACCTGGAAGGCGACGAGATCCTGGACCTCGTCCGGACGGGCCGGGCGGACGGTGGGAACGGACGAGACGGTCGATAGAGCGATTGGGGATTTGGTGTGCGTCATGGCTTGGGATGGAGCGGCTACCGGATTTCGATCGATAGGCCAGGAAGCAAAGGATACTAGGGGATGCCCGAAAGTTCCGCGACTTCCCCCTCCAGAGCCCGAATCATGCCAAGAACCCTCCCCCTCACCGCCGCCGGCCACCGCCTCGAAGCCGTCTGGCACGGCCCGCCGCCGGAGGCCACGCCAACGATCGTGATGCTGCACGAGGGGCTCGGCTGTGTCGCCGGTTGGCGCGATTGGCCGGCGCGGCTGGCGGAGGAGACGGGTCTGGGGGTGCTCGTCTACAGCCGGTGGGGATATGGCGGCTCGGATGCCGTCGTGCCGCCTCGGCCGTTGCGCTACATGCACGACGAGGGGCTTTCCTCGTTGCCTGACGTTCTGCGCGGCACAGGCGTTCGGCAGGCGATCCTGGTCGGCCACAGCGACGGCGCCTCGATCGCTTTGATCTACGCCGGCAGCCCGGTCTCGAAGGCGGCCGGCGCGCCCCGCCTGCTCGGTTTGACACTTCTGGCGCCGCACGTCTTCTGCGAGGACATTTCAGTCGAAGCGATCACCCGCGCCCGCGATGCCTACCTGGAAGGCGATCTACGGCAACGCCTGGCCCGGCATCACGGCGAAAACGTCGACGGAGCCTTCTGGGGTTGGAACCGAGCCTGGCTCGATCCCGGCTTTCGCGAGTGGAACCTCGAAGCGTATCTGCCGGAGATCGACACCCCCGTCCTCGTCCTCCAGAGCGAAACCGATCCCTACGGCACGCTCGCCCAAGTCGATGCGATCGAGCGCGGCGTTCGGGGGGCGTTTACTAAGCTGATCCTCGAATCGTGCGGGCACGCGCCGCAGAAGGACCGACCGGAGGAGACGACAGCCGCGGTGGTCGAATTCGCCCAACGCGCGGCCGGCCTCCTACCGTAGCTCGGTTCGCCGCGCCGCTGTGCGGGCTCACTCTTCCACTGACGCCGCGACCGCCACGGGGGTTTCGATTCCCTCGCGGGCAAAACCCTTCCGGCCGGCGCGGACCATGTGTTCGCCTTCGATCGTGTGGGTGACCAGGGCTTCGGCCATGGCGAGGGAGCGCTCGGCGAGTTCGCGGGCGGCGTCGTGCAGCTCGGTGCTCTTTTTGACGAAGGCGACGTTCTTTTCCATGTCCTCGGCGGTCCAGCCGCGCGAGTGGGCGATGTAGGGAAACTGCGGAAAGACGCAGCCGATCTCGGCGAAGAAGCCGAGCATCTGGCCGGCGACCGCCTGGATGTTGTCTTGCCCGCCGGTGATGATGAACCCCGCGACCTTGTTGCGCAGGAGGACCCGGTTCGAGAGGGTGACCTGGTTTTGGACGCAGTTCATCCGCTCGACCATCTTGTAGTAGAGCGAGCTGGCCGAACCCCAGCGGATCGGGGTCGAAACCAACACCACGTCGGCCCAGTGGACGAGCCCCTCGTAGACCTGGTCGAGCTGATCGCCCGGGTCCATCTGGGTAATCGAGCAGGGCCAGGTGCAGGCGTGGGAACTTTTGGAGTAATACCCCTCGCAGGCGCGGAAAGAAAGCTCGCGCAGACGGATCAGCCGAGTCACCGCGCCGTGGGAATCGGCGTGGGCGAGGGCGGTTTCGAGCAGTTCGTCCGAGGTGGAGTAGCGCGGGAACGCGTTGTCCATCACGGTCGTGGCGATCCCGAGAACTCGGATCGGTCCGACCTCGCGTTCGACCGGCCGGGTGAGAGGATGCGGCTCGTGCGGCGCCTTGTGCCGACGCGTCGCCGGTTGCAGATTGACCCAGAGGTGACCGTCCTCCTCGCGCAACGAAAAGCGCGGAACGCAATCGGTCTCAAAGCCGGGTTCGCCTTCGCCGGTGGTGCGGTGGAACTTCCAGTGGTGCCACGGACAGACGACGTATTCGCCGTCCAAATGCCCTTCCCCGAGCGGCCCGCCGACGTGATTGCAGGCGCCCGAGACCGCACCGAACGTGCCGCCTTGAAACGACAGGGCGATCTTCGTCCGGCCGATGGCGATCTGCTGAAGCGGCTGCGCCTTGAGCGCCTCGATCGGTCCAAGGTCGTGCCAGCGTTCGGACCCCGAGGACGCGTTAGGGCTTGCGGGTTCGGTTGCGCTCATGGGATTCCTTTCGGGATCGGGTCTGGAGCCGGTCGGTCAATGAAAAAGTATGGCAGAGGCCGGCCCGAATCGCCTGGGGAAAGGCCGACGCCCACGGTCTTGGCGCTATCGCCCTGGGGCTTGCTCTGCACGGGTTCCATGCGGACCTCCTGCTTCCAGGGCCTACCGTTCGACCGTGACGCCGCGCCAGAACGCCACATGGCCACGGATGTTCGCCGCGTCCGGCTTCGGATCGGCGTAATACCAAGCGGCGTCGCGGTTCTCTTCGCCGTCGACCACAACGGTGTAGTAGTTCGCCGTCCCCTTCCAGCCACAGACGGTCGTGGTATCGCTCGGCGCCAGCCGCTCCTTCTTCACAGCGTCGGGCGGGAAGTAGACATTGCCTTCGACGACTTCGAACGTATCGCTCTCCGCGATCGTGGCGCCTTTCCAGGTTGCTTTGGCCATGGGTTGCTTCTCCGCAAAATATAGATTCGCTTGGACCTTTCAGCTGCCTTCCGCAATGCTCGTGAAGGCCTTTAGCCGATCGTAGGCCGAGGGGGCATTCTCCGGGGCCCCACGGTTTTGGCCATCAGTAACGATGCGCGAAGCTGGCTTCGACCTCGCTCAGCCAACTGGTAGGCCCGAGCCCTGAGCGTAGTCGAAGGGCGGTCGCAGGGCGCGGGAGTAGCGGCAGGGATCGGCGCGGCGGGCTCTCGTCGAGCCCTCCGCGCCGAGAAGAATCAGTAGTCGAAGCGGTTCGTGATGTAACCGGAGAAATGCCACAGCTCGGCGTAGCCGAACGGTGTGCCGACGTAGATCTTGAAGTAGTCGCCGATCGCGCCGCTCAGGCCATAGACCTTGCCAACGCAATCGTCGCAGGCGAGAACGCCGTCTTTGTAGACATCCCACAGCTTGCCGATCTCGTCGTTGTCGGAGGTCGAAACCGCCACCAGCCGGAACTCATAGAGGTGGCCACCGCTCAGTGCCACCGCATGGGAAAACGCCTGCGAGGTTCCTTCCTGCCAGTTGGAAGACGAGTAGCCGAGGGTGGGAGTGGACCAGACCCCGGTGGCACCGTCGCGGACGGCCAGCGGAGAGTTGTCGGACCAGACGCTGTGAACAGGGACCCATTTGGCCTCGGCGGTGGCGGCGGCGCCCAGGAGGGCGATTGCGGCGATGGCGATACGAATCGAGTTCTTCATGACAGATCTCCTTAGGGTTCAGTGGGGGAGACGTGAAAGAGGAGAAGGGGACCGCCCGCCACGCGCGAGCGGTCATCTTTCGATGCGCAAAGAGAGAAGCGCGCATCCCTCTGAACCTTGAGAGTGCCCGTGGAAAGAAAAGCGAGACGGTCGTCTCAGAGGCCACCACCTCCTCAGGTGATCAATTCGTCGGCAGCCGCGCCGTCGCAAAGCCGGGAAAGCGATCGAAATCCCGGTCCTCCGTGAGCAGAGTCCGCGCACCGACCTCGCGGCAGAGGGCGACGATCTGGGCGTCGTAGACCAGATTGCCCTTCGCTTCGGCCGCCCGGATCGCCTCGCCAAACAGAGCGGGGAAGCGCGGCCCCGGATTCAGAATCCGGAGCGACGGCGAGGCCGCGAGCCGCTCGATCGCGTCGGCCGCCTCGCTCGGCGTGTGCGGTGGGTCGAACAGCTTCGGGTGGGTGATCACCCGGGCGAATTCGCTCAAGCAGACGACCGGGATCGCCCACACCTCCGGCGATTCGGCGAGCGCGGTGAGCTGAGCGAGCGCCTCGGCGTGCTTCGGCAACTCGGCGCGGTGGGCGTAGACCAGGATGTTGGTGTCCACCGCGATCATCCGCGCTCCTCCATGCGCTCGAACAGCGCGTCGCGATCGTCCCAGTCGACCCCTGCCGCGGCGCGGCCGGTTTTGATCAGCGGCGCAAAGCGGAAGATAGTCTCCGCGGCGGGCTTGCCGCCGTGCAGATAGAGACGGAGCGCCCGTTCCAACAGGCGGGTGAGCGGCTCGCCCTGCTCGGCCGCGCGGGATTTGGCTTCACGGAAGAGGTTGTCCTCGAAGTCCAGTGTCGTTCGCATGCATAGATCTTCCGACAAAATGCAGAAATCTGTCAACATGCGATCGCCTCCCGCCCGAGGCCCGGAGTTTCAGCCCGAAAACCCAGCGCCGGAACGTAGGGCTTGCCCACTCGACCGGGACTTTCGTCGGCGCGGGCGTAGATCAATCGATCGAGGCGACCGGCGAGATCGACGCTTGCGGCAAGGCCGAGTTCGAACAACTCCAGCGCTTCGCAGGCGTCGATCGTGCCGAGCCGCTCCCCCAGATCGACGTAGTAGGCGACCTCGGCCAAGCGGCTGCGCGCTTCGGCCAGTTCGCCGAGCCGGAGCGTCCGTGGCCTCCCCTCCGGGAGGTCGGGGTCGAGGCGGGAGAGCAGATCGGCCACATCGACCGTGGCGCGGCGCTGCCGGTCGCCGATGCGGTGCGGATCGATCCGCGCGTTCGGCCCTTGGGGGTGGGTCGCATCGTGAATCGCCAGCACCAGGCGATCGGCCGCGGAAAGCGGCGGGGGCGGAGGGGGAGGAGGAGGCGGTGGGAGCGGCGGAGAAAGCGGCGGTACGAGAGGGGCGTTGGCCGGGTTGTGAGCGGGGCGCGGGGCGGGGCGGACTTGAGTTTCCATCGGTCATCTCCGTTTCCGGGAGCAGAAATGCTTCCGGAACAGAGAAGACGTAAAGGGCCTCGTTCATCTAGACAGTTCGGCCCAACGAATTTCAAAATCGCCGATTCAGGCCTTTTTGCCGCTCCATTCGTTGCGCTGCACCACGGGGAGCTGGAGGGCGCGCTCGCGGTCGAGGTCGAGCGAGCCGACATGCAGGGCGAGCGGCGCCTGGACCCACTTGTAGATCGAGCGGGTAAACAGCGTCGAGAAGCGTTCCGCCCAGGCGGTGAGCCGTTCGGCCGGGATGTCGGGAAAGAGCGAGGGGAGGGCGCCGGCCACCTCGTCGGGAGCGAGTTTTTCGCCCGCGTAGAGGTGAAGGCAGGCGTCGAGCACCGGGAACGGCATCAGCTCGCTCTCGGCGGTCTGCGCCTCCGCCAGCTCCGGGCCGGGTTCGGTGGCGAGCGTCATCTCGATGCCCCGGAAGGAAAACCGCCGGTGCAGCCGTTCGAGCAGGGCGACCACCACTGTCTTCGGCACGTTGGCGATCACCGACAGGGCGCCTTCGAGATCGCCGCCGATGGTCGTATAGCCGACCGCCTTCTCGCTCATGTCGCCGGTCTGGAGGAACAGGAAGCCGGCGGTGTTCGCCCAGTTCCACATCCGCCCGGCGCGCAGCCGCGCCTGCACGTTCTGCTTGGTGACTTCGTTGGGCTCGGCCGCCGCGGCGCTCACGCCGGCCTCGCCTTGGCCGAGCATCGCGCGGGTCGCTTCGACCTCGCGCTCGAACGCTTCCTCGATCGCCACGGTGCGCAGCGAAATCCCGAGTTCCTGAGCGAGCGTCGCCGCCGCGCTTTGGGTGGTCTCGGCCGAATAGCGGGTCGGCATGTAGAACAGCTGGATCGTCTCGCCGATCCTCCGCTTCTGCTCCTCGGCCGTGAGCCCGGGGGCGGCGAGCTGCGCCGCCCGCCAGGCGACGAGAGTCGTCAACATCGAATCGCGACCGCCTGAAAGGGCCACGCCCAATCCCTTGAACGCTCCGGTCTTCACCCAATAGTCGCGAACGCCGAGCGCGAGCGCCTCGAACAGTTCGTCGAGCACCTCCTCGCGCGCCGTCGGTTCGGGGGGGGCCGAAGGGTCGGAAGGGGCCGGCAGAAAGAAGCTCCCACCGCGCGGCGCGGGATAGGTGAGCTGCGAGCGATCGGCGGTCGGCTGGCCACGGTGGTCGATCGTCGCGACGGCCGGCTGCGCGCGCTGGAAATCCTCGCAGTCCACCCGCCAGGTGGTGTTCTCCTGGCGGATACGGCGGGTCCGATCGAGATCGATCACGCAGGCCGCCCACCCCTCGCGAAAGCGTTCGAAGTCGAGCGCCAGCCGGCCGTTCTGGAACACGAAGCCGCCGCCGTCGAAGATCAGGCCATCCTGGGCGCCGACCGCGTTGGCGTAGACGAGGGTCGCCTCGTTGTCGGCCGAACGGGTGGCGAGCATTTCGCGCCGGGTGCCGACGAAACCGAGCCGGAACGGCGAGGCCGAGATATTGACCACCAGTTCCGCTCCCGAATAACAGCGCCGCCGCATCGGGCCGTCGGGCGACCAGGCGTCCTCGCAGACTTCCAGCGCCACGGTGCCGAAATCGAAGGCGAACAGATAGTCGCCGAGCGGCACGCCTTCCGCATCGAGCGCCAAGCCGCGCGCGCCTTGGGACAGCGTCCGCGCCTCGTAAAAGACGTTGTAAGTCGGTAGCTTCTCCTTCGGTACGAAACCGAGGATCGAGCCGCCATGAACCGCCGCCGCGCAATTGAAGATCTGGCCGCCCACCGGCACGGCGAGGCCGACCGCGAACACCGTCTTCAAATCGCGGGTCTCGTGCGCGAAGCGCTCCAGCTGGTCCCTTTGGGCGGCCAAGAATGCCCGCCACTGGACGAGATCCTCGGCCGGATAGCCGCCGATCGATTGCTCGGTAAACGCTCCGAGCGAGACGTTTTCGGCGGCCATCTCCCGCGCCATCCGGAGCATTCGGTCGGTGTTCGAACGCACGGCGCCGACCGTTGCGTCGAGGCTGGCGATCGCGATCTTGATCAGTCTCACGGGGCGGTTCCGGTAGCGGCGACGGGCAACTCGTCCTTCTTGCGATCCGCGGGAAGCGCGAAGTCGTTCGCCGCGGGGGTGACGAAACGGATGTTCTTCAAGCGGACCTGGCCGAGCGGATCGCCGAACGGACCTTTGTCGGCATCCCAGGCATACAGCCGCCAGTGGGTGGGGATCGCGACCCCGGAGACGTCTTCAAAGCCGTCGTAGACCAAGGAGTGCGGCTCCTTATTCGCCTCTTCCAAGGTCTTACCGTAGGTCACGATGCAGGCCAGAGCGCTCAACCGGTCGGTTTTCGGATCGCGGTAGACCGAGTACCAATCGTCGGGCGTGTCGCCGGTGCCCGGCGCGAAGGTCAGGCGGGCGGTGGGAACCTCGGCACCGAAAAGCGGGCGGTTCCCTTCCGTCACCAGCCGGGTGCCGGGATCGCGCAGCTTGTGCGGGGCGGCGAGAAAATACGGCCAGGTAAGCAGGTGAAAGCGTGCCCGCGGCACCACGGCGGCCGCCGGGGAGACCCAGGCGTCGGTACCGTCCCAAAGCAAGACCGGGCCGCTTGGTAGATCGATCCGAACGCGCGACAGGTCGGTCCGCATCAGCACCCGCCCGGCGAGCGCCGGCTTGCCGCCGAACTCCAGCTCGAAATCGTAGGAAAGTGCGGCTTGAGCCCGAAAGGTCGCGCTGCCCTGCGCCTGCTCGATCGCCTGCGCGAACGCCGCGCCGTCGGCCGGGGTGGCCGGCTCGGCCGCCGCACCGGGGAGCGGGGAAAGCAGGGAGAAAGCCGCGAGACAGAGAGCGAACCGCAGGCGGTTCGGAAGGGGGGCGGATTGAGGCTTGGCGAGGGTTTGCATACTTCGAACCTCCGGGCGAGAGAGTTTTCGATCCCGCCGAGCATAGCAGTCGGGTTACGTTGCGAACGGCTCCCCGAAGCCGCCGGCCGCATCGAGCACGACCCGGACCAGCCGGTCGATCAGGGCGCGATCCGCCGTTCCTCGCTGCGCTTCGGCGGCGAGGTAACGCAGGGCGTCGCGCGGTACCGGTGGCGCTTCGGGCGTCGTCCACCGACCGGCCTCGGCGCGGGAGAGAGCGGCGAGCGCCAACGGCCCGCCGCGAGCCAGGGCGAGGCGTGCCCGGTCGAGCATCGCGAGCGCCGCGTCGCGAGCACGGCCGCGGGCGAGGCTCGCATCGCGTAGATCGTCGAGCGCCGCTTCGATCTCGACCGAAAGGGCATCCTCCGCGACTTCCCAGAGGGGGCCGGGAATCCCTTGGGGATAGGCATCGGATTCGGTCGCCGGAGCGTCTGGAAGAGGGGCCGAGGGCCGCCGCAGCTCGATCCCGGCATGGATCTCCCCGGCCCGCCGGGCGATTCGATTCGAGGCGGCGAGATGCTGGAGCGCGAGGGAACGCAGGTCGTCGAGGTACGCTTCAATTCCCGCCGTTGGCGCCGTTGGAGTCAGGCCTTGCGTCACGAGCACCGCGAGCTTCGCCGCCTCGATCGCCTCGGGGAGATCGTGGAGATCGTGGAGATCGCCGGTCCACCCCCTGCGGCAGCGCGCGAGCAGGCGCGCGGCGACGTCTTCCGTCATCTCGGCCGGCCGCTCGGATTCGGCGCGGATCGCGCGCCGCCGTTCGAACTCCGACAGGGCGAGCAGGCGATTGACCTCGCGCTCGCCGCGAACCGCGAGGGTGCGACCCAGGTCGCCGAGAAAATCGCCGACGGCCTCGCGACGCTCGCGGTCTTCCGGGCTCTCCGCGGTTGCCGAAGCTTCGGCCTCGCTTTGCGCGGGCTCCTGGCGTCCGAACCGTTCGGCGCGCCACAGAACGGGAGACACCGCCTGGGAGGGCGCTGTCGCGGCTTCGATCGCGCCGAGAAACGACTCTTCGCAGCGTGGGCAGGTGGCGAGGTGCGCCTCTACGGCGCGCGCTTCGCCCACGTCGAGATCGCCCGCGAGATAGCGGGCGATGGTGGCGGGATCGAGATGATCGATCAAGGAGCGGCCACGCTTTCGAACGGTCGCCTGAAAGTTCGCCGAATCAATCCGCTTTGGATCGTTCGGCTTCCGGTTCCGGAGCTTCGGCGCGCCCCCCGGTGGCGCCGGTGATCGCGAACAGGATCGCCCCGGTCGTCAGACAAAGGTCCGCCACGTTGAACACCCCCGTCCGCACCGGGCCGACCCCGAGGATCATGAAATCCACCACCGCGCCGCCGCGAAAGACTCGATCGATCAGGTTGCCGAACCCGCCGGAGATCAACAGCGCGAGCGCGAACGTCGGCCAGCGGGAGAGATCCCGGCCGCGAACCAGGTAGACGGTGAGCCCTACGACCAACAAAACGTTGAGTCCCGTGAGCAGCCCCTCGCGCCAGCCGGCGGGAAGATCGGCGCCGAGACTTAAGAAAGCGCCGCGATTCTCGGCATATTCGAGCCGGGCGACGCCCCCGAGGTAGCTCTGCCCGGGCTGGTAGGCCAAGTGCTTACGGGCGAGAAGTTTCGTCGCCTGGTCGAGAGCGAGGACGACCAACAGGACCGCGAACAGCAGGCGGATGCGCTCGGCTCGACTCACGGGGTTCCTTTCAGAGGGGCGGAGCTGACGATGCCGCGCCGTTCCAGCTCGGCGAGCAGCACCTCGGCGTAGAGCCGATGACCGAGCGCGTTCGGATGGCCGTCGTGCGGAATGCGAAACTCCGTCACCCAGTTCCGTCGGTCGTCTTCCAGGTTGTGAGCCACCAGGTAGTCGTAGAAATGCGGCGCGGCGTTCAAGAACGTGAAGCCGTTCGCCTCGGCGGTGTCCCGGGCCAGCTTGCCGCGCCCTTCGTCGCCGCCCAGGGCCATGACGATCACCGGAATGCCGCGCGGTTGGGTCAGCTCGCGCAGGTGACCTAGGGCCTTGGTGAAAGCTTCCTCGCCGACAATCCCCTCGTACTGCTTGCGCGCCTCGAAGCGCTCGCCCGGCGCCTCGCCGTTCGAATCGTGGCCGATCAGGTCGGGATCGACCTCGTCGTCGGGCGACGGGGGCGTAAAGCGCAGTTTGAGCAGTTCCCACAGAAGCCAGCGCGAGGGGGCGGCCCCGCGGGAGAGCGGTGCGTCCGGCCGGCGTAGGAAATGGGGCAACCCGAAGTCGTTGCCGATGAAGTGAAGGATCACCAAGTCGGGCGAAAACGGCAGCGCGCGGTGCTCGAACGACGCCACTTCAAGCGACGTGTTGTACCCCGGCACCGCAAAGCTCAAAACGTCCGTCGGGCGCCCTCGGGCGGTCAGCTCTCGCTCGATGATCTCCAGATACGGTTCGCCCTCGCCGACGCCCCAACCGAACATCACGGAGTCGCCGATTCCGGCGATCCGGAACGTACCGGCCGGTTTGGCCGTCGGGTAGTCGCGAGAACCCCGCAACCCCTGCGCGTTGGTCGAGAGGCTTTTGTCCCGAAAGATCCCTCGGACGTTCGGTTTCAGCTCGTAGACCACATCGGCGAACGCGCTGGCCTTGACCAACCCGGAGAGCGAAAACCTCCCCCCGTGCTCGGAGTTGTCGGCGACCGACATCTTCGCCGACTTGGCGAGAATCGACCGCACGTCGCCGGATTCCCCCGCCTTTGCCCCGAAATAGAGCCGAACCGCCCCCTCGGCGACGAGGACGGTGAAGGCGATCGTCACTAGGACGATGAGCAGGCGGAGGGCGATGCGGCGCATGGGCGGAGGGGATTGTATGGCGTTCCGGGGAGTTCCCTGAACTGGCGCCAACGGAAGGCAGGCCGAATGGCGAAAGTTACTTCTTCCGGCGCTACAGTGAGTCCGTGAAAGTTGACCCATCGCTCCCCACCCATCAGGGCCTCGTCAAAGTCCGCGCCTACGGAGCCCGGCCCGTTGGGCCGGACGGGTGCGCCTGCAAGCGTACTCACTCAGAGAGGTGAAAGTCCTCTTCGGGCAGGCGCTCTCCGGCCTGTAACTGACGGTAACTGCGTCGCCCAAAGCGGGGTGGGGAGCAACCGAAAGTGAAGGACCAGTCCGCAGGATGACGAACTTGATTCGGCCGGACGCGTCGGCGAGCCTGCCCGTCAGTGGCGAAGCCTAGACCCGCAAGGGAGACCTGTCACGCTGAGGGGTAGCGTGTAAAAGCGATGGCAGGGAGCGTCAGGTGCTTGGAGGCGGAATGGTCACGAAGGGTGAGTGCGTGAAGCAGGGAGACCTCGCCGGAGGCTGAGAGCCGACGAGGAGTCAGAGCCCCCATACGAGCTATGAAGCGTCGTAACGGACGTGGAGCAAAGGGGGGCAGGAAGGTGGAGACGTGAGGGTCAGGCCGATGGAAGAGGCACCGGCGGCAGTGTCCGAGAGGACTAAGCAAGTCGGAGAGATCCGAGACCGCTGGTCTTGGGTGGAACCGATGGTCTGGACCGAGCGCATGTTGGCGGCCCTCGAAGTGGGGGTCAAAGGAGGCAAGTGGTTCAGCCTGATCGACAAGGTCAGCTCCGAGCGCAGCCTACGGTCGTCCTTCCAGCATGTGAAGCGCAACCGGGGCAGTGCCGGAGTGTGGACCGAGTGACGATCAGGATGTTTGAGGCGCACTTGGAATCGAACCTACAACGCCTGATGGAGAGTCTGCAGGACGGGACGTATCGTCCCCAGGCGATCCGCCGGGTGTGGATTAAGAAACGCGGGAGCCGCGAGAAGCGACCCCTGGGTATTCCGACGGTTCGAGACCGAGTGGTGCAAGGATCGCTTCGCCAGGTACTGGAGCCGATCTTCGAACGGGATTTCGCAGCCCAGAGCTACGGATTCCGTCCCCAGCGAGGCGCCAAGGATGCCCTTCGCCGAGCGGCAGAGCTGCTCAAGAAAGGGTATTCGTACGTGGTCGATGCGGACCTGCGGAGCTACTACGACACGATCCCGCGCCAGCCTCTGCTGGAACGGGTCGGAGGCAAGGTCTCGGATAGCAAGGTCTTGGACCTGCTCGAAGCGTTTCTCGGGCAGGAGATCCTGGAGAGTGCGAAGCACTGGACGCCCGAGCGGGGAACCCCGCAAGGAGCCGTGATCAGCCCTCTTCTATCCAATATCTACCTGGACCCACTGGATCATCGGATGGCGCAGTTGGGCTACGAGATGGTGCGGTACGCCGACGACTTTGTGATCTTGTGTCGCAGCGCTCAAGAGGCCCAAGCAGCACTGAGGGAGGTCACGCAGTGGGTTACTGCGGCGGGGTTGCAGCTGCACCCCGACAAGACGCGGATCGTCGATACCGGCCAGCCTGGCGGCTTCGATTTCCTGGGCTATCACTTCGATCTGGGCCGACGCTGGCCGAGTGCGAAGAGCGAGCAGTCCTTCAAGGACAAGATCCGGCACCTCACGAAGCGCCGAAATGGGCACAGCCTCCAGCGGATAGTGTCTGTCCTGATGCCGATTCAGAGAGGTTGGTTTGGTTACTTCAAAGTATCTCCTCGCCCTGCCCCGTCTTTCCCCTGATCCGCAGAGTTGGCAAGGTTGCTCCCCGAAAGGAGAGCGGCGATGGAAGATCTGGCGGAGAGATTTTGTCGAGAGGCCAAGGAGCGTCGCGGGCTTCGCTATTCGACGGAGCTTCAGCAGTTGGCGGTGGAGTATGCGCGGCAGTCCAGGGCACAGGGTCACCCGCGGCGGCGGATCGCTGACCGGCTGGGCTTGAGCGAGTGGTCCCTGTCGCGTTGGCTGCGTCGGGACCTTGGGCCGAGCGATCGC
>JBBRUC010000050.1:0-31566 GCA_038248205.1 Thermoanaerobaculia bacterium | reverse complement strand
GGTCCGCGCGGCGGTCCGCGCGATCGACCGCGACCAGCCGATCGGCGACATCCGGACGCTCGACCAGCGCCTCGCCGAAGCGCTCGCGCGCCCCCGGCTCTCGGCGATCCTGCTCGCCTCGTTCGGTGGCCTCGCGCTGATTCTCGCGGCTGTCGGCATCTACTCGGTGGTCGCCCAGATGGTCGTTCGGCGCACGACCGAAATCGGCCTGCGCATGGCGCTCGGCGCCGACCGCGGCACGATCCTCAGTCTGCTCGCCAAGCGCGGCCTGACGCTGGTGGCGATCGGGATCGCCGCGGGGCTGGCGCTCGCGTTCGCCCTCACCCGACTGATCTCCAAACTGCTCTACGGCGTCGGCGGCGGCTCGGTGCTCACCTATGCCGTGGTCGTCGGCCTGCTCGCCGCGGTCGCCGTGGCCGCGATCCTCTGGCCCGCGCGTCGCGCCTCGCGTCTCGAACCGATCATCGCACTGCGGCAAGATTGATCGTGTCCGCCCAACCGCTCGAAGTGGAGAAACTATGCTGCAGCTGGTCCGAGTTCTAAAGTTCGTCCTCGTTCTTTCGCGCGAGGTTCGCGGTTCGCGCCCGATGCTCTGGCTGGTGGTCATCTCGGGGCTGTTGAGCGGCGTTGCCACGACCGGCTTGATCGCGTTGATCAACGGCGCCTTGACCGGTCGGGGAAACCTCGGAATCCTCTCCGGGATCAACGTCACCTATGCCTTCGTGGGCTTATGCTTCGGTCTGCCGCTGCTGCGTTTCGCCTCGACCGCGCTGCTCGTGAACCTGACCCAAAAGACGCTCTACCGGATGCGCATCGCCTGGTGCCGGCACATCCTCGCGGTGCCGATCCGGCAGCTGGAAAACCTCGGACCCTCGAAGATTTTCGCCAGCTTGACCAACGACCTCGGAGCGATCACCGACGCGCTGTTGATCGTGCCGCAGATCGTCATGCACTTCGGCGTCTTGTTCACCTGTCTGCTCTATCTCGGCTGGCTCTCGCCGCTGCTGCTCGGCTTTCTGCTCGGCTTCATGGTGATCGGTTTGATCAGCTACCAGTTGCCGCTCGCCAAGGCCTTTACCATCGGCCGCCAGGCGCGCGAGCTGTGGGATGTGCTGCTGCGTCAGATCCAAGCCGTCACGCAAGGCGCCAAGGAACTCAAGATGCACCGCAATCGGCGCCAGGCGATGCTCGAAAAGCAAATCGAGCCGACCGCCGGCTCGCTCAAGCGCTTGATCACCGTCGGCACCTACATCTGGTCGGCCGCGTCGAGCTGGGGGCAGATTCTGTTCTTCGTGGCGATCGGCCTGTTGTTGTTCCTGGTGCCCCAGCACCGCCCGATGCCGGTCGCCGTCCTGCTTGGCTACAGCGTCACGCTGATCGCCATGATGACGCCGCTCGAAGGGATTCTCACCTCGATTCCGCGCCTCACCAACGCGAGCATCGCGATCGGCAAGATCGACGAACTCGGCCTCTCGCTCGGCGCCACCCGAGCGGAGAAGGAGGCGGATGCCTCGTTGGCCCCGGCCGTCTGGAGCAATCTGGAGCTGCGCGGTGTCGAGCACTCGTACCGCAACGAAGCCTCGGGCGAGACCTTCACCATCGGTCCGATCGATCTGGATTTCGAGCCCGGCGAGTTGATCTTCCTGATCGGCGGCAACGGCAGCGGCAAGACGACACTCGCCAAGGTGATCCTCGGCCTCTATCCGCCAGAACATGGCGAGTTGCTCCTCGACGGCGAGGTGATCGGCGACGCCAACCGCGATGCCTACCGGCAGCGTTTCGCCGTGGTGTTCTCGGATTTCTACCTGTTCGACACCCTGCTCGGGCTCGACAACGCGAACCTCGACGAGGACGCCCTGCGCTATCTGCGCGAGCTGCAGTTGGATCGCAAGGTGAAGATCGAAAAAGGCGAGCTGTCGACAATCGATCTCTCGCAAGGCCAGCGTAAGCGGCTCGCCCTGCTGACCGCCTATCTGGAAGATCGCCCTATCTACCTGTTCGACGAATGGGCCGCGGACCAGGACCCGACCTTCAAGGAAGTGTTCTACCGCGAGATCCTGCCGTCGCTCAAGAGCCGCGGCAAGACCGTCTTCGTGATCAGCCACGACGACCACTACTACGAGGTCGCCGACCGAATCGTGAAGCTCGACTACGGAAAAGTCGAATCGGACCGGCGCCCGGTGCCGCTGTCGGTGGCCTGACGCCGCCCGGGGCTTCGGCTTCGCTCAGCCCGCGGGCTGGACGGTGCCGTTCCCTGAGCAAAGTCGAAGGGAACCTACACGAAGGGCGGTCGATCCAACCGACCGCCCTCCGAAGCGCAACTTTAGATCGTCACCTTCTCGCCATTGAAGCGCGTGAAGGAGAACGTTTCGAACGGCTCGGCCACCGTCATCTTTTGATCGCCCAGCAGACGCATCGCGCACTGTTCGCCCAAAAGGTTGCCCCCCTCGCTGTCGCAGCGATAGTGGACGCCGATGATGTTGCGGCCGAAGGTGATGTTGCTGCACAGTTTGTTCAGCTCGCCGCCGATCGTTAGCGGAGGGCCGTCTTTGCCCGGCACGTAGGGGATGAGATCGGTGCCGTCGGCGTTGGATTGCACCGGATCGGGGAACGGCGCCGACTCGTCGTACCAGGCTTTGAGCAGGGTGATGCAGGCTCCCGCGATCGTCGCGTGAACCGAGACGTAAGAGGGGTGGGTGGGGCTGCCGAACGGCAGCGCCTGGGAGAGGAGGTAGCTCCCCTCGTCCACTTGCAGTCGGTCGCGATTCTGCTTGTGGTTCGCTTCAAACGCGAGATCGAGCACCGGCGATTTGAGCAGGTCGTCGTGGATCGGATAGTCCTTTTTGCCGGTCTTTTTGAAGTGGACCAGACCGCCGCCCGCTTCGGGACGGAGATACCGATGGGCGTTCCACTTCGAGTAGAAGGCATTGCGCGTGACACACGTCGCGCTGCCGATCAGCATCGCGAGATGCGCCGCGCCGAGCGTCGCGAAACCGAACTGCCGCTTGCTCTTCATGTACGGGGTGGGGAATCCGGCCTTGGCGCCGTTGACGCCGCCGAGGACGAGCGTCGCGCGCAGGTAGAGCGAATAGATTTCATCCTGGAGCGCCAAGCGCGCCAAGTCGCGGCCGCTGCGCAGGAAGCGCGAGACGGGATCGCGCGGCTCTTCGCCCGGAGGGCCGGAGGGGAAGCCGTTTTGCACCTCAAGCCATTCGGGAACCGTGGTGACGAAGTCCGAACCCACGGGGCCGGTGCTGATCTTCGGCAGGATCGGAATCCCGTCGTAGCGGAACACCCGCAGCAAAAGCTGCGAAACCGGCGGGCCGTCCGTGACGCCCGGATAGGGCGCGCGGAATAGCGTCTGCGGCGTCACCTTGCCGTCCTTGCGCAGACCGGCGTTACCCGAAAAACGCGACAGATCCTCGCAGGCCTGGCGCACCAAGGGGCTCGAGTCGTACTCGACGAACGGCACGTCGCGCAGGGCCGCCATCCAATAGAGTTCACCCAATTGGGTGGCGTATTCGGCGCTCGCGATCGGCGGCGGCGGCGGGGTGGCGAACGCTGCCGCGTCCGGTCCTTCCAGGTTGTAGCCCATGCCGCCGAGCGGATCTTGATAGCCCGCGCGGCCGGCCTTCGGCACGGCGTCGATCGCCGCGTAGTCGCCCTCGGCGATTCCCTTGCGCAGAGCGTTATAGGCGGCCGGATCGACCTCGCCGAATTCGTTGTGGGGGAGGGTCTTGGTGAAGTTGCCGATGCGGCTCGGGTACAGCTCTTCGTCGCCGTTGGTCGGATGCTCGGGAATGCCGAATTTGCGCTCGCGCTCGGCCGCCGCGACTCGAATCTTGTAGGCGGCTTCGCCGCGCTTGGCACCTGTAAGCGGGGCGATTTCCTCGGCCTCCGCCGGGGCCGCGACGCCGAGAGCCGCGAGTCCGGATACCCCCCCCGCGAGCGCTCCCGACATGCCCACGGCGGCCAAGCCGCCCACGCCGAGGAACTGGCGCCGATCGAGGCCGCGCGCCGCGGTTTTCTCCGTTTCCTCCGCCTCCGGACTCTGTCTCTCGTCTCTCTGCATTCGGTCTCTCCATGGCGCGCCTACGCGAGGATTTTCTTCCTCTGCGCTCGCGCCAAATTCAGGGTTCTCGATGCCATGGCGACCGCGAGGCCGCCGGGGAAGGACAAGGGTGGAAACCAGCGCTCGATGATACCGCATGGAGCGCCCGCGCTCGGGTCCTCGGGGACGAGCGATTTCCTCAGCGAGCCGCTGGGGTCCGCCACCGTTCGAAGGCCTCGCGAGAGAGGCGCATCGTCCCTTCGACCGCAAGGCCGAGCCGGCCTTTTCCCAGATCCACGAAGCGGGCGCGCTCGAAGTTCACCGGGGAGAACGAGCCCGGCGGGAGATCACGCAACGGTGCCGGCCAAAAGCTCTCGGCGCTCAGCGCCTGGGCGAGAACCACGCCGAGACGGCGGCGGAGGAATTCGCCGAGCGAGCGGACATCGAGCACCCGGCCGAGCGCGCCGCCGGCTTCCACGGCAAGGACGTTCGTGTCGAGCCCAATGCCCTGTTCGCCGATTCGCGGGACCAGCTCGAAGCGCGCCCTTCCCTCCTCGCTGAACATCAGCCGGGGCGGCCCGGGATTGAACAGATCGCCCATCGGCGGCCGGCAGAAGTACCACTCGTACCGGCCGGCGACGGTGAGCACGGCGGCGATCGCTGAGGACACCGAGGACACCGAGGTCGCCGAGGATTCCGGGCGAACCGGCGGGGAAAGCTTCGCGGCGTCGAGATCGAGCCGGTCGCCGCAGAATTCTCCGCGGTTCGCCTGCGCACGGACGATCTTCAAGATCTTCGCTTGGAGATCGGCGAGATCGAGGGTGATCTCCAGCGCGCCCGCCGCGCCGTCCGGATTTTCGCTCCAGCGCACCCGCCCGGAGGGCGTGATCGTGACCGGAATCCCGCCGATGTCTCGAACGATCGGCTCGGCGGAAATGATCGAAGGGTTCGAGGGCTGGGCGGCGCCGATGGGCCGCGCGAGCGCGAGCAGCAAGGCGCCGCCCGCCGCGAGGGCAACCGACCTTCTGCGAGCGATCGCGCCACGTCCGCGGGCGAACGGTGACAGGATCGGCGGAACCGAAAGGGCGCGCCGAGAAGGGCTGAGGAGTGGGGAGTCCATGAGGATTTCTGATCCGCCGGCCTTTCTATCGTATCTATCTGAGTCGGGGTCGCCCCCAACGCCATTTTCTGTGAGCGATGACGATGCCTGCCGAACCGGCCGAATCTTCTGAACCTGCCGCTGGGTCGCCCGCGCCCGCCGGGTGGCTCAACCGTTCGAGTCTCGGGGTTTCGCTCGCGAGCCTGTTCTCGGATATCTCCCATGAGCTCGCGACGGCGGTGCTGCCCGCCGTGCTGCTGGCACTCGGGGCCGGCCCGGCGGCGCTCGGGTTGATCGAAGGAAGCGCCGACGGCATCTCCACGCTCGCCAAGCTCTGGGGCGGCGCCGCGGCCGATAAGGCGAAACGGAGAAAGCCGCTCGCCTCGGTGGGCTACCTGATCACCGCGGTCGGCATCGCCGCGATCGCTTTCTGTACCACCTGGACGCAAGTGCTCACCTGCCGGGTGGCGGCCTGGATCGGCCGCGGTTCGAGAAGCGCGCCGCGCGACGTTTTGATGGCCGAGGCGGTGGCGCCCGAATCTCTGGGCAAAGCCTTCGGCATGGAGCGCGCGGGAGACGCTTTCGGCGCCGTGCTCGGGCCGCTGCTCGCGGTAGCGTTGATCGCCCGCGGCCAGGAGCCGCAGAGGGTGCTGCTCTGGTCGCTGCTGCCGGGGCTGCTCGCGTTTCTGTCGATCGTTTGGATCGTGGTCGAAAAGCCGCGCGCGGAGGCCGATGTGGCGAAGGGCTCGTTTTTCGCCAACGTCCGCTCGACCGGCCGGCCGTTTCAGCGGCTGCTGCTCGCGGTCTTCGCCTTCGGCTGCGGCGATTTTTCCCGCACGCTCTTGATCCTCTACGTCATCCAGCACTCGGTCGGTACCCTGTTTTCGCTCTCGTCCGGCGCGCTCGCGATCGCGCTCTACGTGCTCCACAACGCGGTCTCCTCGATCGCCTCGTTCCCCTTGGGGGCGCTCACCGACCGGGTCGGCCGGCAGCCGGTCCTGGTGGGCGGCTACCTGCTCGCCGCGGCGACCACCCTGGGCTTCGCGCTCCTGGCCGCCACCCCTTGGGTGCTGGTGCTCCTGTTCATCGGCTCGGGCGTCTACATCGCCTGCGAAGAGGTGGCCGAAAAGGCCTCGGCGGCGCAACTGCTGCCGGCCCAGGTCAGAGGCACGGGTATGGGAGTCCTCGCCGCCACCAACGGCCTGGGCGATTTCGTGTCGAGCGTCCTCGTGGGTCTCCTCTGGTCGGCCTTCCCCGCCACCCCGGCGATCGGCTTCGGCGTCGCCGCGGCTTTGCAGCTCGCGGGCGGCGGTTTGTTGGCCTACCAGGTTCGGAGAGCGAAATAGGCTAGACCTCGGGGTGGTCACGTGGTGGTCTGGCCGCGTCGCGTCCGGCTTGCCCCGTTTTGGTGCTTTGTGCTCGAATCCGCGGATGCTTTCACGGGAAGAGTACGACGAGCGTCGGCGGCGGATCGACGAGCAGCATCGGGAGACGATCGCGCTGGTCGAGGCGGGCAGGTTGGCGCAGATTCGGGCGTTGGACATGGTGTGGATGGCTTCGGCCGCGGGGAGCGTGCTGCCACAGATCGAGGCGATGGCGCTGGGGACGCCGGTTGAGAGGTTGACCGAGGGCGGTGAGGGGGCGGCGGTTTCGTCGGCGCCTACCGCTCCAGAGCCTCCGCCCGCGCCGCAACGGCGCAGTCCTGGGGGCGTGCTCGACGACATCGAACGGGTCTACGACGAGCTGCCCGAGGTTTTCGAACATCACGATCTGAACCGCCTGCTCGGCCATCCGCTCGATCGCGGCGCCGCGCGGCGCAACCTCCAATTGATGATCGAGGACGGCTTGCTCGCTCCGGACGACAGCAGTACCGGCCACTACCGCCTGCGCTACCGAAAACTTTGCACCAAGCTTCCGGAATCCGACGAGTAGAACGCCCGGTCCACCGGGCGGAATCGGCACGCCACCCAGGCGAGCGTTCCGGTCACCGAACCGGACGGTAAATCGATCGGCGAATTCGCGGTAGCCACTGAAACATCCGCTGACGCCACCGGGAAATTCACCGAAGCCACCGAGAAAACCACCGAAGCCACCGAGAAAACCACCGAAGCCACCGAGAAAAGCGCCGAAGCCACCCAGTCGACCCGTGAAACCACAGAGAAAACCCCTCGCGCCACCCAGAAAACCGCTCAGCTCCCGCAGACCACACTTTCGCCAGGCGTCCGAGCGTCCAGCCGACCCAGCCGGAGGATTTTGTCGATGGCAACCCCCTCTTCCCAGGTCTCGAAATCGGGCGTCTCAGTGGCGCGAGGGGTTTTCTCAGTGGCGCGAGGGGTTTTCTCGGTGGCTTCGCGCCCGCTTCCGGGTCATTTTGGGTCGATTTGCGTGGTTTCGTGTGGTTTGGTCGCCAATCTGCGTGGTTTGGCGGGAAGGCTCGCGTGGTTTGGCGTCCGGCCAAACCGCGGGTCGGTCACCGCCCGTACCCTACTTGTGATGGAAATCCCCCGCGTCAATCCGATCGGCATCCTCGAAAACCCCCTCGGGGGCTCGCCGCGGAAGTTCTCGCGAGGTGTACGCGCGCTCGCCTCGATCGTCCTGGTGATCTTCACGCTCGCTACGGTGATTACGACGGTCGTGAGCCTCGGCGCGTATTGCCTGACCTCGGAACCGGGCGACGTGCGGCGGCTGCCGGTTCCGTCTGCATCGGTTCGGTGAAGGAGGGCGGTCGCAGGAGCCCGCCGGAGGAGGCTCGATGCGCACGAAAGCGATCAGGACAAGCGGCGCCAGGAGAAGCTCGGCGCCTTGGCCGCGGGATGTTTCCAGTGTACCTGAAGGAATTTCCGTACTTCAGCGAGAGACTCAAGGGTCATGGCGCGCTGCGCTGCCGCGTCCATGATTTCCATCCACACTGCCCGAAGCTGCTCGTGCCCGACACCATACAAGTCGAGCTGAGCGATGGCGAAGCGGCAGAGATTCACCGCTTTCTCCGTCGCGCCCCGGCGAAGGTGAAATCCAACGAGATAGAGAATGTCGAGGAAAGCTTCCCGGTACGCCTCGCGCTCGAATGCCTCGGCGATTACGCCGTCGAAGAGCGCCTCCGCCTCTCGGCTGTGCCCCAGCGCCTCGAGGAGCCTGGCTGCGGCAAAGTTGCTCCTGCGGGCAGCGCCCTTCCGCGGGTGGGCGGCGCGCAGGGACTCCGCAAGGTGAAACGCCTGGAGCGCCTGGCCGACCTCGCCCATTTCGATGAGGCATTCGGCGCGGATGCTCTCCGCAAGCCAGCGCAGCACCGAGTCCCCGGATATGAAAGGCAGCGCTTGTTCCGCGAGAAAGAGCGCTCGCTCGGGGTCGCTCTCCACAAGGGTGTGGGCCGTCTTGACCAAAGAGCGACCCACGAGCGGCCATGCTTGTGCGGCCTCATAGATCTTCAGGCAGTCTTCCAGGATGGCGACCGCCCGTGCGCGGTGTCCCTGGTCGCCGCAGAGGGATGCCGCAACCGATCGCGCCCGGCCCTTGAGGAGGGGGTCGCCGGAGCCGCGGGCGAGATGCTCATCCGCCCGCCGGAGCGCGACTTCCGCGTGGTGCCATTCGGCGGCGATGCGGCGAACGTTGGCAACCTCGATCCAGACCTGAGCCAAGAAGTCCTCGGTGAAGGCGTCGGGCCCAGCCATGCCTTCGGCAGCCCGGAGTGCCAGGTTCGCGATGAATTCCGCCTCGTCGCGCGAGCCCGCGGCGCCAAGCTCGGAAAGGAGCAGGTCCGCGAAGGCTCTCGTGTGGCACTCGGGGGACAGAGCTACCTGCGCCTGCTGTTCTCTTCTCGTTTCGCGCCGGATGAGGGACCACTGTGCCTGCGCGAGCAGCGGTTCGACGAGATTCTTGTCTTCCGTGACCGGCGTAGGCGCCGCCGCGTCAGGCGCCCCTTCTCCGGCGGAGAAGATCGGTTCGGCTGGGGCGGGAAATTTCCAATGCGCATGGAGATATCCGTCCACTTCCCGGAGCATTCGCGCGTCCAAGGATCGCCCTTGCGCGGCCTTAAGGAGCTTCGCAAAGACGCCCTGGATCTGCTCATGGCGCAACGTGCCTTGACGCTCGATTTCGTCGAGGGTTTGGCGGGTGACTTCCTCCGCCCGTTTCGGCGCACCGCAGCGGGCGTGAAAGGCGACGATATAGCCGAGATCGAGCAGCGCGTCTTTGAGGTGCCCCTCGCGAAGATCGCCGGAGAGCGCCTCCTCGAACAGGGCCTCCGCCTCCCGGCCACGGCCGAGCGCTTCGAGCAGGCGGGCGGCGGTATATGTTGATCGCAGCTTGCCGTTCTGCCGCTGCTGCAACGGCCGCAAGCTTTCGGCCCTGCCGAAGGCAGCCAGGGCTTCCTCCAAGCGGCCAAGGTTGATGAGGCACTCGGCGCGGTTGCTCTCCGCGAGCCACTGGAGGGTCGGGTCCTCGGAGGGAATGGAGGGCTTGGCCCGGTCGAGGAAGGCGAGGCCGCGCCCCGGATCGTGATCGACGATGCCGTACGCCATCTGCACGAGCGCGCGGGCGGCGAGCGGCCAGTTGCGTTGCTCCTCGTAGATCCGCCGGCATTCTTCGAGGGACACCATAGCTTCGTCGCGAGCGCCCTGGTCGGCGCGGAGCGAAGCACTGACAGACAGCCACCGCGCCTTGTTGGAAGGGTTGCCGGTGCCCAGGTCGAGATGTTCACCAGCCCGACGCAGCGCTGCCTCCGCGTGATGCCATTCGCCGTGAATCCGCCGCACGTTGGCCGTTTCGGTCCAGATCGACGCCAGGAGATCGCTCTTGAATGCCGTCGAGTTGCGCTTGAGGTCCATTCGCTGCACGGCGAGGACCGCGAGGCTGGTCAAAAACTCCGCTTCCTCTCTTGGGTGCTGTACACGGAGGGCGGCAAGTAGCACGTCGAGGAAGGCGGGGGTACGGCAGGAGCGGGACCGGATGAGCCGATCTTTCTGGGCACCGCGCGGAAGCCGCCGGAGTTCCGCCAGCTCCGCCCGCGCGAGGAGCTGCGCAACAGCCGTTTCCCTCTCAAACGTGGCGAGCGCAAGCAAAGTCTTCAGTGGCACCTCGCGGGTCGCCGGGTTCGCACGGTCCTTGAAGAGGCTCTCAGCGAGAGACCGGCAGGCGAGGCAAAAGGAGAGATGCGCAGCCACCCGCGCGATGTCGGCCTGTCCCGCTTCGCTCGCGCGAAGCAGCTCCTCCTTCGTGACATGCGCCATTCTGGGTTCTCTAAAAAATAAGTGCTGAAACAGAGGTTTTAGGGTAACTCAAAATGCAGGCCACTGTACATTGGGATTGAAGGGGAGGCTCCCCGAGAGACCTCCCCTTCTGAAGACTACTCCTAACCGTCCGGGTCGAAGCCTGCTCCGTAATCAGCGGCCAGCGCGGCGGGAAGTGAGAACGTTGCACCGTCCGGGTCGTGGCCCCCGCCAGAACCGGCGGTCGGGAGTGGCGGTGTCTGGGAAGCAGAGTACGACGCGATGAGATAGAGCACGAGCAGGACCAGGCGAAGCATGGCTTCTCCCTTCAAGGGCAACGGGCCGCACGAGCGGCATTGCCCGTGAAGAGGGTGCCCTTATGGCCGGAGTCTCCGCCTCTCCGGGCCTCTGGACAAGCTCGCCCTTCGCTCAAGTTCCTACCCTGGAAACCGAAATGCCTGTGGATGAGGTTGTTCCCCGAGAATCGGCTTGCACCTATTTGACGGCGGAATCGTCGAGTACCTGTGGAACTGGCTCGTACCTTCGCTGTTCGGTCTGGCGCGCATCACATTCTGGCAGGCGCTCGGGCTCCTGGTCCTGTGCCGAATCCTGTTTGGCGGCATGGGCGGCAGAGGCGGCGCTCGAGGCCGCTTTCGCGACCGGCGGCGCATGGCCGAACATCTGGAGCAGATGACTTCGGAAGAGCGCGAACGACTCCGCCACTCCTGGCGCGGTCGCCTCCACTGCCGGGCGAGAGAAGAGGCAGAAGAGGAACGGAGAGCCGAATGCGTGCGCCCGCCAAGTCCGGTTGGATGAGCGGCGGCGGGAAACGGAGCCACGGTCAGGCGATTGAGGCAGCCTTCGCGCCCGCCGTCGGCTCTACCTATTCCCCTTTCCTCAGGAGATTTCCTCCGAGCTTGCCGATCGTTCGGGCGAGGCGTTTGGCGGGCGGAAGTGGACCGGCGTCGGTCGAGATCCCCGGGGCCGAAGGCCTGGCCCCCGGGGATCGGACGCTTCACTCCGACCTAAACCCTTACCGGGCCGGATCGGTTTCGTCGGCCACCGTCTGCACGATCAGGGAGTCCCAGTCGGCGTCCGACAGCGAGACCGGTACGAGGGCGCGAACGCCCGCGAGCGAGACGGTGCTGAACCCGTTCTCATTGGTCTGGACCTTGAGGCTCCGGGTGTCGAAACCTTTGCCGCCGAGGGTGCCGTCGGCGAGGGTGATCGAGCCTTCCCAGACCGTGTTCTCCGGAGTCCTCTCCGGTTCGTCGTTCTCGACCCCCTCCGGCGTCTCGTCACGGAAGATGAAGACCTGAACCCGCGCCACCTTGCCGCCGCGGATCGAACCGATCTCGCCGTCGTCAAACGAGATCGCGACCGTATGCGAGGCGTCGTCGAACTGCGCGTTGCTCGCGACGAAGCTGCCGCCCTGCTCGTTGTCGCAGGGAGGAGCCGTCGCCGAAGTGCCGGCGATGCCCAGGCCGGTGTGCGAGGTGCTGGCAAAACAACCGCTCGAGCTGTTGGAGGCCGAGGCGCTGGCCCCGCCGACCAGGCAGGACTTCCAACCGCAGTTGGCGCTCGCCGACCCGCACCCGCCGGAATGCTGATAGCAGAGCGGAAGGGTGAAGCCGATGCAACCCACGTGCGCGTTGGCCGTGTAGCGTTTGGACCACCAACGACAGTGATTTCGAGTGTTGCACCAGGCGCTCGCATCGGCCTGCAACGCAACGAAGAACAGGGTGAGACCGAGGAGGGTGAGCGATAGGATAAGCCGTTTCGACATGGACTCCCTTTCCGTAGGGGGATGGAGGTCACCCGGCACTCTCGAGGAATTGCCGACAGACCTCCGGTTAGCTACGCAAGGTAGTGCTAGCCAGCAGTCGAAACGCGACTCTCAGGGAAAAGTTGTTTGATGTGCCGGGCTAGCCGCTCAAAGATTTGCTTTCCTCGGTAGTGTCGTGTACTATGTATTGCGGCGATCCAAAGCTCTGGTGAACTTTAAGCGAGCAGAGCTTTGGGATGAGGGTTGATCTTGACGAAGGCGAGCTAGCCGGCCAACCACGGGCGTTGCGCAAAAATCGGCTTTGAAGGGACTCTTGTCCCACCTACAGGGGAAGGAGGAATAAAAATGAACCTTCGTAGGACCTTGCAGGTAGCTTTTCTCGCGCTGTTCCTCACATCTCCCGTCCACCCGCGGTGGGACATCCTGAAAATTGCCGACGACAGCACCCCGATTCCAGGCGTGACAGGAGCCTTCTTCACCTATTTCGGTGTCCCCGCGATCTCCGGCCTCGATCGCGTTGCCTTCTACGGGCGCAGTGGTGATTTCCATAGCGCCCTGCAATCCGGCATCTTCGTCTGGGAGGGCGGCACCTTTCAGATCGTGGCCGACCTCAGCACTCCCGTTCCTCAGGGAACCGTCCCCGTGAGCTTCGCCCGATTTGCTGATCCTGCGCTGATCAAAGGACAGACCTCGTTCTGGGGACAGTACCCCGCCTTTCCCCTCCAAGAGGGCATCTACGTCAAGGAAGGAAATTCGTTGCGAGTCGTGGCAGACGTAAACACACCGATCCCTGGTGGCACGGGAAATTTCAACTCGCATTTCTCTGGGACGCAGGCCCTCGACTTCGGAAACGTGGCATTCATCCACTGGAGGCCCGGCCAGGGCGGTGTCTATGAGGAGGTCGGGGGCCATCTGAGAATGGTTGCTGATATCAATACTCCGATTCCCGGCGGCGTTGGGAACTTTTCTGCCCTTAACGGCACTCTTGCCTTTGATGAGGTCTCGATCTCGGGCTCGAATGTCGCGTTCGTGGGCCGAGGCGCTGGCCAGCAGGGAATTTACTCCAACATCGGCGGCTCCCTGAGAGTCGAAGTGAATCTCCAGACGGCCCTTCCCGGAGCTGGAGGAAATGCTACCCTCCTCCGAGGCCCCTCCATCGACGGCGAGAATCTCGCCTTCATGGCGATGGGGCCGAACTCCTCTAGGGCAGGCATTTATTCCAAGACGGGAAGAACTCTCCGTGTCGTAGCGGATACGCAGACTGCGATCCCTGGGAGGTCAGCGAATTTCTCACAGTTCGAGCCGTTGGTATCGCTCGATGGCGGGAATGTAGTCTTTTGGGGCCGTCACTTGACTTCCTCAAGCTCCTACTCTGGAATCTTCGCCTACTACTCCGGCGGTCTCGTCAAGGTCATCGATACGGAGGACACCCTTGAAGGGAAGACGATCTCTTTTCTATCCTTCGGACCCCAGGCACTGAGCGGTACACAGGTCGTCTTCAAAGTTACCTTCTCCGACTTCTCGCAGGCAATCTTTCTGGCTTCCGCTCGAAGGTCACCTTGAAGCAACTCCGGATAGGTGCCACCCTCTTCGAGAAGCTACGCGGCGCAAGAGTGGGCGAACTCGGGTCGACGGGGCCGGTCGTGGCCGGTTGGAAGAATAGTGTTGCCGGAGGAGTAGCGGTCGGATCGCCGAGTTGGTCTAAAGTCTGAAGTCCCGTCCGAGAGCCGGATGCGTGCGTCCGCCAAGTCCGGTTCGATGAGCGGCGGTGGGAAACGGAGCCACGGTCAGGAGATGAGGCACTCGCAACCGAAAGGGCGAGGAACAGATGGGCCTGACCTACAGCCACCGCGCCCGCCGCCGACTCTACCCTATTTTCCGGGGCCCCTATTACCGGAGAGCCGGTCAGTTAGTTGCTTTCTTTTTCTTCTCGTTCACCTCAGAACCGCCATTTTTAGGGTCAGTTTCGTCGTGCTTTTCTCCGGCTGCCGGAGGCTCTGTATGGACCTGCGCCCAGATCCATTGCGAGAGTGGAATCGAAAACAACCCCGTCACGACCCCGCCCCAGAAGTCTTGAATTTTGATTGAGATCGGCGGATTTAATCCCTCGGTTCCCTGCGCGAGTAGGATCAGGATAATCGCGCAGATTCCCCCCATCACCGTTTCGAGAAGCATCTTCCACGTCTGCGGAAAAAGGTTCAGAATCCAGATGCCGAATTTTCGTGCGATCTCCTTCAATTCACTCGTTTCTTTGACCTCAACGCGCAAATAGGGCTTTCCGATACCCGCCCTGACGGCGGTGAACAGAGCTAAGAGGAGCGCACCGGTGAGCCCGCCCAAGAAGATTGCTCCGAGCGGCGAGCGGAAGGTGATCGGGATCTCCTCGTAGTAGATGAGGTTGTTGTCGCCGTTTGCTCCGTCTTCGGCGCCGCCGTCGCTGCTCTGGAGGTCCGTCGCCGTCACCTTGAATAGGATCTGCTGCGGTCCGGGCGCAAGCAGCCAAGTATTCGGCCGCCACAGGGAACGCCCTCCGGGCGCATCCAGAGGGCAGGTCACGATGAGTGTCGTTCCGGCGTCGCCGGAAACGTTGGCGTCGTGCTCACACTCGAGCCCTGACTCCTGTTCAGCTCCTGTTTCCGAAAGCCCATCGCCCACGGAAAGTTCAGAATTGCCGAGATCTCCGCTGCCTAGGCTCGTAGCTTCGCCTTGCAGATCGGTTGCTTCCGAAGGAGGCTCGTTCGAAGCGTCGGGTTTCCTTTCGGCGGCATCTCCGGTCTCCCGGCGGTAAAGGGCTCTCAAGTCTCCCAAGGGGATCAAGGTGAATTCCTTGAACTCGACCGGCGCGGCGCAGTGGATTTTGACTGTCAAGACGACGTTGTCCCCGTAGGCAGGCGCCCGCTTGACCGCTCCGACCACTTCGATCGTGAACGGGCGCTCCCCCCTGCCGCTCTCCGTGGATGAGGTCTCGCCTGTGGAATTCTTCGCGTTCTCTTGTCCGTCCCCCGGATTCGCCAAGGCGACCGAAGCGACGACCAGCATCGCCGCGAAGGCTTTTTGAACCGTTCTCGATCTAGTCCCGCCCATCGGTCCCACCTGTTCCGACCTCATGACGGGGGTGAAGCCAGGGGAGTAACCGCGGGAGGGGCAGGAAGAGGAGAAGAGGGAGTCGGTGGCGAACAGTCCGCGGGAATCGGCATGGAAGGGAGCGAAGTATCACCTCGACCGTCTTCGCCGAGAACGTTCGCCAGTTTGAGGCCCTTGTAGACAGCCGCCAGGTACTGGCGACAGTTTCCTCCGCAGAGAGCGACTTTGAGTCTCTGGTTGTCAGGGACGATCCTGAAATCCCACGAGGGGCACGACCGAAGCGCGAGGATCCAGACATTCCAGACCTCTCGGTTCTGTTTCTGAAAGACGTCAAGGTAAGCGATTCGGTCTGGCCCCTTACCCAAGCTGGTCACCTGCCAGTGATAGGCGGCCAAGAGCTTATGATAGTCCTCCCCCTTTTTCGTAAGGTACATCGCGCTCGCAAGATCCCGGAGGTTCGGACCGAGGTAGCGGGCCTGAAGATCCCTTTGATCTTTCTCGAGGAGAAAGTCATGGAGGCGCCTGCGCACGCGCACTTCCTTTTCGAGGTATCTTTGCCGAAACCTGCCTTTCACTCTCCCCGATGCCTTGCGCAGGTCAGCCGCGACGTCGGCGAGCAGCCCAGCATACTCCCGAGAGCACCCGACGCACGGCCCGAACGATCCACCCAATCCCGAAGACTCAAGGATCTGGTCGGCGCAGTCGATCCTCGCCCCCCAGGTGAGCCTTGGGTTCTTCCTAGCGAGCCCCAGCTGCCTACGTGCATTTTGGAGGCTGTTTAGAACATACTGCCAGTCTCGCTCGCACGAGAAGGTAGCGGTCGCCTCCTGCGGCAAGAGGATCGAGGCGCTGAGCACCGTCGCCACAACCCAGAAAACTTTCCAACTCAACCTGCCCGCGCCCACCGGTGATCTCATCGGTTCACTCCAGACTCCGTGCTCCAGCGATGATCGTCAAAAGTCCCGGTAGGCGGCGAGTTCGACCTGGGCGGCTTCCGCCGCAAGGTCAACGATTTCGGCTTCGGCCTCCCGGACCGTTGCGATTTGGCCTCATCCTTATTCTCAGAACTCTCTCAATCGATTCTACAGGAGATCGAGGCCGGTTCAACTCCCGGGGCTTGGCATTTCTTCTATGGACGGCCGCAAGTTCCGGCAATCCGAATGGCCGGGGGTTCACTGCGTCACCGCTCTCCTCACCGGCGAGCCGATCGAGGGAACCTGGTTCGATCGCACAAAGGAATGGGAGGCGCGCCAGCGCTGCGAAGAGTTTGGCGCTCGGCAGTTCGCGGACCCCGAGGTCGTGAACCTCTCGCCTTAACCCTGTTGACGCCATCTGGCGGGGGAGCAGTACCGCGAGCGGATCGCCGAGGGAGTTCCGCGGGTTAGAGTGGCACACCTATTCCGGGCACGATGACGTTGACGGAGTTCTGTTCCTTTCCCCGATTCCAACCCACTCTCGCCCCGAGGGAAGGAACCCTTCGGGGTGGGCTCTCGGCAAACTCGGGTACAAGCGCGGCCCGAGCCCCACCTTGGCAGATTTCTCGTGCGGGCGTTTTAAACGTCTCACTACGTTTCGGGTTCTGAAGAGAGGAGTGAGATCGCGGAGACGAAAAAGGAGACGAAGATGTCGGCCCGGAAGCAGGACGATGTTCTCCCATGGTACGAACGTTGGTATCTGCCGGGGTTGGTCACGGTGGGTCTCGTGCTCCTGTTAGAGGTAGGGGGGGCGGTGTCCAGCCGTGAGGTTCCTCTGGGTGCGAAGCTCGGGATCGTACTGGCCGGGCTAGCGTTTACGCTCGGGCGGCAACTGCGCGAGACCGAGCGGCGGACGATCGATTCGACGGTCGAGCGCTTGGAGTCGGGCCTGGAGCGGATCGCCCAGGGGCTCGACGATCCGTTTCTCGGTTATCTGGGCGACCGCCTGCTGGCCGACATCGCGCCGCCTCTCCATCAGCTGTCCGACAAGGGGCGCGCGCTCACTCTCGACAATTGCACCGAGATGCTGCTCGCGGGTCTCGACCGGCTCGCCGCCAGCGGCACGGGGCATGTCTCCGCGATCTGCGGCCAGAAGGATTGGGGCTCCATCCCCGTCCAGGCCTACTACCGGAAGAACTACGAGATCGCTCCGCAAATCCCGATTCGGCGAATCTTCCTCGAGCCGGGCGACAAGTTCGTCGAGGCCGAAAAGGAGATCCTCCGCGAGCATCTCGCGGGGCGGCATTCGGGGGTCGAAGGGCGGGTGGTGCTGGCGTCCCAACTCGGCAAGCTCAGCGCCTACCGCATGCCCGCGGGGTTCGGCTTCGCGGTTTTCGGCGACGCGGAGGCGGTGGTCCACTGGGGTATGAAACCGGGTCCGGCCCACCAGGAGGCGGGGCGATGGCTGCAACACCCCCGGTTCATCCAGATTCTGGAGAGCATCCATCACCACATCTGGAACACGATCGCGATCGGCGGCACACCTGAGGAGGTCGAGAGGATCCGGGTAGAGATCCTCGACGGGCGGCTATGAGCCCTACGCAACCAGGTTCGCGGCGTGCGGACCTGGCGGCTGACCGCCAAGCGGAAGCAAGCCTGGCGCTGGTCTCACACTGGCTGGCGAAGCTCGTGGCCTGGCGATCCATCCCACCAAGACGCGCCTCTGTCAGGTCCGAGAAAAGCCGTTCGACTTCCTGGGCTACACCTCTCCCGGCGTGAACGGTCCTCCTCGAAATCGAGGCCCCGCTCGCGCTCCAGGTCGTACTCGAATTCCACCAAGCCGGGGAGCCCGCGTACTCGCTGCCCGGATCATGAATGTGAACGGGCGGCAGGCCGTCCCGAGACGGTCGAGCCGGCCCACCCGCCGATACCGTTCGCCTCCAGCCATTCGAGCGCGGAGGAGCGGACAAAATCGGTGCAGACATCGCGCAGGTGGATGCTCCTGGCGGTGCCGGGGACTAACGGCGACTGGGGTGCGGCTCCGGAGTGGGTTTTAAGTCGTTCGCTGGGATCTATGCCGGAGGGGTGGGTGCGGTTACTACTTGGGTGCGCGGGCGTCTCGCCCCCAAGTGCGGCCCGAGGCCCCCGCACCCAGGAGAAGCCACAGGGACGGGTCCCCTCAAAGTTCAACCGAATCCGGTACAAGCCGGTCCGGGTCCAGGCGGTGAGGTAGAGCGCCTTCCCGTCCTCGTCGCCGAAGGCGAAGTTGGCGGCCAGCTCCGGACCGCGGATCACGCCGAGCCGTTCGACTTCCTGGGCTACACCTCGGTCCGGCACGGCACTGGCTGACCGGGAAGAGATTCCTCTCGACCCGGCCCCTCGAAGAAAGCCCAGAAGAGGCTCAAGGAAAAGATCAACGCTCTGCTATACCGGGGCAACCCCACGCCCTGGCCGGAGCTGCGAGCTCGACTCAATCAGCTACTGAAGGGCTGGGCCGGATAAGCGCGAAACCTCTCGGTTTCGGCGTCTAGCTGGAGGGTCAGGGGATGCTCTGAGGTGTTACTCTGCTCCCCATGCGGTACATCGTTCGCATACCCACAGACGATCCTGATCGGGAGAAGGGCCTGGGACAGATAAAGGGACTTCCCGGCGCCGTGGTGATTGACGAGACGCCGCGCATGTTGCTGATCGAGGGAAAACTGTCGGCCAAGAACCTGCTTGACGCCGTCGGCTCGGGTTCCGGCTGGCAGGTTTTTCCCGAGCGTACGCTCGTTCGCCCCGATCCGCGACCGCGCATTCGCAAATCCGCGAACGCCTCCTGACGGTCCCATCGCCTGCCCTCCGCCGGGGCGCTCGCGGGTGAGTCCTTGCCCAGGTCCCTAACGGCGCTGGTGACATCTCCCGCCGCTTTTCAAGGCGCACCTCACGCTCAGGCAAGTCCTGGTCAAAGTCGGTGGAATGTCAATTCGAGCGCATGAAGTGGCGGGTGAGTTCGACTGCACCCGTAGGGGCGGAGCTTGCCTCCGCCCGGGCGTCCGAGCCCTCCGCGGGCGGAGGCAAGCTCCGCCCCTACGGGTGCAAATCTCGTAGCTGGGGTTGGTTGCAGGCTGGCAGGGCGAAGATTCCAAACGTCCATCTGCCGGGTTTCCGTCGCGCCTTTTGATTCTCCGCCGTTCTCCGACCGGACCGCGTCGAGCGCCCTGCACACGCCGATCATCTCCGGGATCTCTACTCTGCCGCGAGCTTCGCCCCCCGTTCGGCGAGTAGTTGGCGCAGCAGCGAGCGGTGGCAGCGGTTTTCGTCTTCGCAGTAGCAGCCGACGGAGAAATCGGTCTGGTGCGAGAGTGCGGCGAGCAGGTCGAGCAGGTGGCTATGTTCCGGCTCGGACATTTCGCTCTTGTAGGCCTTGGCGAAGGCGGTCCACTCCTTGTCGTTCTCGGCGGCGAGGGCGCGCTTGACCAGCTCGGCGCTGGGGGAGAGGTTGGGCAGCCAGACGTCGTACCAGTTGCCGGAGGCGAACTCGGTTCTCGGCACCCCGCGCGGCGGGCGGCGGACGGTGCCGAGGCGTAAACCTTCTCCCGCTACGCGGGGTGTGCCGAGACGGACGATTCGAACGGTCATTGAGGGCAGTCTATTTCAGTACCGCGCGGTGAGCCCCGCGATCAGCTCCGGCGAGAGGTTCTGCTCGCCCGCCACGGTGGCGAGGAACTCGTGGTCGTACGCTACGCTCAAGGGATCGAGCACGAGCGGCTTGACGATTTCGGAAAGCGGGGCAGAGACCAACCCCTGAAGCGCATGGGCGCCCACCCGGCCCGGGCCGTCGCGGGCGGGCAGGCGGGGGCGGACGCCGATTTCCGTGTGGTGGATTTCGTCGAGCGCCAGCTCCCAGGCCGGCGGTTCGTCGAACAGCGCGAGCAGGGGGGCCGGGGGTTTCGGCTTCTCCAGCTCTTTGGCGGCTTCCGGCAGGTTCCGAAGCGCCGCGGCTGACGAATAGGGTACTCGGGATGTAGAGTCTTCCCCACGGCGCGTCCCGCGCTTACGCTTTGAAGATCTCGCTCGCTTTGCCGACTGCGAGTGTGCCGCGCGGGAACTCCCACCCCTTGATCAGAGTTCGGAGGACTGAACGGACTCGAGAGGAGCCCAGACATGCAAACAAAGCCTCTCTGGATCGGCCTGCTGATTGCTGGCGCGGCAGTTTTCGTTGAGATTGCCGCCAAGCTCAACGTCCGCCGCGAGCAGGCTAGACGCCGATATCTGGGGGAGCGGCTCTATACCCGTGCTCTCGGGGCCGGGGATCCGGTC
Organism: Thermoanaerobaculia bacterium; assembly: GCA_038248205.1. Lineage (GTDB taxonomy): Bacteria > Acidobacteriota > Thermoanaerobaculia > Multivoradales > UBA5704 > DASYKS01. The sequence goes on along the minus strand of JBBRUC010000050.1, from coordinate 11,126 downwards.
GTGTTCATTCCCGGCTTTCAAGGGTCGACCGAGTTCTGGCAACGCGCTTTCGACTCACTCGCGAGCGACCGTCGGCTGATCTTCCTCGACACCCTTGGTTTCGGCCGCTCCCAATGGCCGAACACGGCTCCCACTCTGGAAGATCATCTGAGCGCCCTGCGGGAGACCCTGGTCACCGAAGGGGCAGTCCACAGGGTCACCCTCGTCGCCCATTCATTCGGCACCCTCCTCGCCGCCTATTACGCCGACCGGTACTCGAACGAGATCGACCGCCTTGTACTACTTGGAACACCGGTCTTTCTGAGCGAAATGGACGCGCGAGTGAGACTCCGCGAAATTTCCCCCATGGGGGCTCTCTTTTCGCTCAATCGCCTCCTCGCGCGCCAAGCATGCACGATCATGTGCGCGTTCCGCCCCCTGCTCGAAATGCTCTTGCCTCGGCTCGCGCCGCGCGTCCCCCGCGGCGTAGCCCATGACTCCGTCCTCCACAATTGGCCCGCGGCGGACGGTGCTTTTCGAAACATCCTGCTCGCTCGTTTTTTGCCTGAACCTCTTCATCACATCGGGGAAAAAGTGATCTTCGTTCACGGCCGTGCCGACCGGATCACACCGCTCGCCCGGATTCGCGAACTGGCCGCAGAAACCGGTGCCACGGTCATCGAGTCCTCGGACGTCCACCTCTCCTATCCCGCTCGGAGCGCCCAACTTATCCTTGGCGCCATCGAGAGCCGGCCGGCTTCACTGCATGACTCGCCGTGATGTTTCGGTTCGTGCGGCAGTTTGTTCTCCTATCCGACAGGTTCGCGAGGATCACCGGCGATTCTTGCCGAGGATCAGGAGGAGCACCGGCGATTCTTGCCGAGGATCAGGAGGAGCACCGGCGGGATGATTAGCCACTGGAGGACCGGAGTGAGGCCGATCCCGAAGATCGTTGGCATTGCCGGTGCGTAGGCCCAGGTCCGAACTATTTGGGTGTTCTGGATCTCGCTCCACACGGTGTAGGCAAGACCGAGGACGCCGAATAGCAATCCTGCGCGTCCAGAGGAGATAGCCGACGCCGCGGTCGAAGGCGCTGAACAAGGGAGATTGCAGCGCCTCCCAGAGCCCGTTCAGGAGAACCCCCCAGGCGGCCAGCCGGATCTCCGGTTGTTTCCACGCGTTCATCTTCCCTGCATCTCGGTCCCAAAGAATATCTCCAGAGCGTACTTACCTCAATCAGTGAAGCTTTCGCACCCTGAAGGGCGTGGCGGCGGTATTGCAGTGTAAGAGTGGCAGGAACACCTCATGAGCACGCAACACTCACCGTTTGAAAAAAAGAAGCACCCGATGAAAACAACCTCGACCGGCCTCGCGCTCACCACCGCGCTCGCCTTCGCCACCAGCGGATTCGCGCAGGCGCCCGCACCGACCCCGCACCACCCCCAGGGAACCGCAATGAGTGCCTCAAAAGAGGGCGGCATGATGGCGGAGTGTCAAGCCATGAAGGCCAAGCACCACGAGATGATGGATAAGCAAATGTCCATGGACGCCACCCTGGACAAGCTGGTCACGGCGATGAACGCCGCCGCGGGCGACAAGAAGGCTGACGCGATGGAGAAGCCGATGGCGGCGGTTTTGAACGAGTTGGTCGCGCAACGCAAGACCATGCACGCCATGATGATGGAGATGGAACCCAAAATGATGGATCACATGATGCGCCACATGGAGATGCAAGGTGAAGGCGGTGGAATGAAAGGTATGTCCGACTGCCCGATGATGAAGATGGACGCTCCGGCAGAACCGTCGACTCCCAGCAAGCATTGAGGGCCTGCCGGGCGGCCGGTTAATTGCGGCTGACGCCGCCAGAATGGAGTCTGCCATGATGCACGACGGAAGCTGGTTCGGAATGGGTGGGATGGGTTACTCCTGGTGGATTCCCATCCTGGTTGCAGTGGTTGTGATCCTTGCCTGGAGGTTCGGCAGGGCGCGCTCGCGCTGAGCTTTCACTTGGCTCCATCCATTTTTCTTCCTATAGCTTGACTTGCCGCAGCCGCAGCCGCAGCTGCAGGCGTACCCGTGGAGATATCCCCACCTCGGACCGTGCGCGTGGCCGTCGCGGTCGACATCACGTCGGATGGGAGCGTGAAGGAAGGTCTCCGCATCATTCACGAACACCACGGCGCGCACGTGGCCTCGGTGATCCACCTGGCCGCTTACTACGATTTCCTTGGCGAGCCGAGCCCGTAGTACGAAGAGATCACCGTCCGCGGCACTGCACGTCTCTTGCGCGGCCTCCGCGAATTGAACTTTACGGTAGAGCAGTTCCTCTTTTCCAGCACCATGCTGGTACACGGTCCCGTCGAACCCGGTCAGCTGATCCGCGAGACACGATGAAAAAAACGAGTGTTATCGAAGCCCGCGACATGCTTTCGGACTGGAGTGCGTATGAAGTCGAAAAGCGGATTGGCGAAGTGCCGGGTGTCGAAAGTGTCACGGTGAAATTCGCTGCGGGAGGCGCCGCCGCGCCGACCGCCGCTCCTGCGCCCGCGGCTGCGCCGGTGTCGGACGCTACCCCTGCCGCGGCTGCCCAGCCTGACGCTGCGCCATCGTCGCCGTACCACTTCGGCATCAACCTCGGTCCGGTGGTGTTGATGTGCGAGAACTACCGGTCGCGCCAGGCATGTAGTCGGGGATCACCCGATCAACGGCAGCTCGCGGCGGTGGAGCCAGGTGATGATCGCGCCGCCGAAGAAGCAGATCAGCGCCAGAGTGAACAACAGGCCGCCGTCCCCCTGGACCTCGATGCCGAGCTTGGTCAGGTGGGAAACGATCGCCCCGGCGAGCACCCCCATGGTGAGCAGGCCCCCGAGCGCCGCGGTACCGGGGATCAACAGCAGGATGACGGCGATCAGCTCGGCGATGCCGGAGCCGATCCGGCCAACCGGTTCAAGGCCGAGCTTCGAGAAGATGTAGACCGACTCGGGCGCACCGGTGAACTTGAAATAAAGAGTCTGGACAAGGATCGCCGCGACGACGATCTGCAAGATCCAACTGATGCGGTTCTGGGTGCGGGTGAGCGCGGTCATGGTTTCTCTCCGTGGGTTCTCAAGGTTCGATGGCGATTCGCTGATAGCGACATCGCAGCGACCGTACGAGCGCGCTCATAGGCCGAGATCCTCGACCGCCGCGCGCAACAGCTCGGCGACGCTCCACGCCTGCGCCGGGCAGCCACGCGGCGCGTGGGGCGGATCGGCGTCGAAGATTTCCGAGACGGTGCCGATTCCGGCTTCCGCCAGATGCGGCGCGAACTGTTCGAGGATCTTCCTTCCCTGGCGCTTTCCCTCTTCTCCCCGCACCCGCACCAGCGCCGTGATGTAAGGACCAAACAGCCAGGGCCAGACGGTCCCTTGGTGATAGGCGCCGTCTCGTTCGAGCGGCCCGCCGAGGTAGATCGGCCGATAGCGCGGATCGTCGGAGCTGAGCGTCCGCAAGCCGCAGGGGGTGAGCAGCTTCGCCTCGACGTGGGCGAGCAGCCGCTCGGCGCGCTCCCCTTCGATCAGCGGAAAAGGGAGCGAGAGCGCGAAGATCTGATTCGGCCGTACGCTCACGTCTCGTCCGTCGCCCTCTGCCCCGTCCGCCACGTCGAACAGGCCGCCGGTCTGCTCGTTCCAGAAGCGTTCGACGAAGGTCTTCCGCACCTGCTCGGCTCGCGCGCGGAGTTTGGCCGCCTCGTCTACCGGGCCGAACCGATCGTACAGCTCGGCCGAGATCGCCAGCGCGTTGGCCCAGAGGGCCTGGATTTCGACCGGTTTGCCGGTGCGCGGCGTCACCACCCAATCGCCCACCTTGGCATCCATCCAGGTGAGCTGCACCCCTGGCGCCCCGGCATGGAGCAGGCCGTCCGAGCCGACCCGGATGCCATGGCGCGTGCCGCGCTCGTGCCAGGCGAGGATTTCTCGGAACACCGGCATCATCTCGTCGCGCACGAACGCGCCGTCGCCCGTCGCTTCGAGATATTTCCAGGCCGCGACGAAGAACCAGAGCGTGGCATCGACGGTGTTGTATTCCGGCGCCTCGTCTCCGGAATCCGGAAAGCGGTTCGGCAGCATCCCTTCGCTGGTCGTCCGGGCGAACGCGCGGAGGATTCCCTTCGCCTCGGCGAACCGACCGGTCGTGAGGCAGAGCCCGGGCAGCGCGATCATCGAATCGCGCCCCCAGTCGGAAAACCAGGGGTAGCCGGCGATCACGGTGGAGAGCCCCGTCCCGCGCCGGACCAGGAACGCATCGGCTGCGAGCGCCAGGGCGCGCACCGTGCGATCGGCGTCTTCAAAGGGGATCAGGAGGGCGAGCCGTCGGGCCCGCTCCGCCTCGAACAGCGCCCAGGCGTCGCGTCCGGCCGGTGGGGCGGTCGAGATCAAGACGCCGAGCCGCGCGCCGGGCGCCAGCTCCACCGAAAAAGCCCCCGGCGTGAACAGGTCCTCCTCGAAATCGAGGCCTCGCTCGCGTTCCAGGTCGTATTCGAATCGGTTCCACCAAGCGGGGCTCGCTTCGTACGTTCCTCCCGGAATGCGGAGGTGAACGACAGGCAGTCCGTCATAGCTCTGGTACCGAAGCGTGTCGCCTTCGAACGTTCCCTCGCCATGGACGGAATCGTTCCCGTGACCCAGCGAGTGGAAATCGCGACCGGCGAAGAATGGCCGGAGGGCGAGGCCGATCGGAGCGTTCCCCCCCTCCAGCTCGTAGAGCACGAGCGTGGCGTTTTCGTCGCTTTCCAGATGCACCGCGGCGATCGTTTTCCTGATCTTTGATTCGCCGATCGCGTACTCCCAAGAAGGGAAAAGCCCCTGGCGGAACGCCGCCAGATGCTCGAAACCGCGCGGATGGATCGTGCCGGGAAACCGGTTCGCACCGAGATCAACGCTCGTGCCGTTTGCCTCGACCGTCTCGTCGAGCCGCGACAGCAACACCTTCCGCCCGACCGGCGGCTCGGTCGCGGCGACCAGCAGTCCGTGGTAGCGCCGGGTGTGCGCGGAGGAGACGGTCGAGCCGGCCCACCCGCCGATGCCGTTCGCCTCCAGCCATTCGAGCGCGGAAGAGCGGGCGAAATCGGTGCAGACGTCGCGGTCGAAGATCCAGGTGGGGAGGTCGGCCATCGCCGCTACTCCCCGTCACGGATCAGATCGGCGACCAGCGCCGTCCAACCCGTCTGGTGTGAGGCGCCGACGCCGCGGCCGGTATCGCCGTGGAAATACTCGTAGAACAGGACGTGGTCCTTGAAGTGCGGATCGTTCTGGATCTTCTCGTTCGCCCCAAACACCGGCCGCCGGCCCTCTCCGTCGGGCAGGAACAGGCTGCCGAGCCGGCGGGCGATCTCGTCGGCGACCTGGCCCAGGTTCATCATCACGCCGGAGCCGGTGGGGCACTCGATCGAAAAATCGTCGCCGTAGTAGCGATCAAAACGGCGGAGCGATTCGACGATCAGATAGTTGACCGGAAACCAAACGGGTCCGCGCCAGTTCGAGTTGCCGCCGAACAGGCCGGATTCCGACTCGCCCGGCTGGTAATTGACCGAGAAGCGCTGGCCGTTCACGTCGAGCTCGAACGGGTGGTCGGCGTGGTGACGGGACAGCGCGCGCACACCGTGCGGCGAGAGGAACTCGCTCTCGTCGAGCACCTTTTTGAGCACGTTGTTCAAGCGGTGGCGGCGAAGCAACGAAAGCAGCCGCCGTTCCCCCTTGCCCGGCTCATGGAAACGCGAGACCAAACCGGCGAGATCGGGCCGATAGTTGAGGAACCAATGGAGCCGCTCGGCGAAGCCCGGGAGTTTTTCGAGCAGCTCGGCGTCGATCACCTCCACCGCGTACATCGGGATCAGCCCGACCATCGAGCGGACCCGCAGCCGCTCGTGCCGGCCGTCGGGCAGGTGGAGCACGTCGTAGAAGAACTGGTCCTCCTCGTCCCAGAAGTCGAACGACTCGCCGCCCTCGCCGCCCTGGCCGCCAAGATTGCCGAGCGCCGCGGCGATGTAGAGGAAGTGCTCGAAGAACTTGGTCGCGATGTCCTCATAGACCGGGTTTTGAAGCGCCAGTTCGAGCGCGATGCGCATCAGGTTGAGCGAATACATCGCCATCCAGCCGGTGCCGTCCGCCTGGTCGATGTGGCCTCCCGTCGGCAGCTCCGAGCTGCGGTCGAACACGCCGATGTTGTCGAGCCCCAGGAAGCCGCCCTGGAACACGTTCCTCCCCTCGGCGTCCTTGCGGTTCACCCACCAGGTGAAGTTGAGCATCAGTTTGTGGAACACCCGCTCCAGGAACGCGTGGTCGGCACGGCCGGTGAGCTGCTGATCGATCTCATAGACCCGCAGCGCCGCCCAGGCATGGACGGGAGGGTTGACGTCGCCGAACGCCCACTCGTACGCCGGCAGCTGGCCGTTCGGGTGCATGTACCACTCGCGGGTGAGCAGCACGAGCTGCTCTTTTGCCCACTCCGGGTCGAGCTCGGCGAGCGGCACACAATGAAACGCCAAGTCCCAGGCGGCATACCAGGGATACTCCCAGACGTCGGGCATCGACATCACGCGCGAGTTGTTGAGGTGGGTCCACTCGCTGTTGCGCCCGCGCTTCCGCTCTTGCGGCGGCGCAGGTTGGTTCGGGTCGCCCGCGAGCCACTCGGGGATGTCGATCAAATAGAGCTGCCGACTCCAGAGTAGACCGGCGAACGCCTGGCGCTGCACACGTCGAGATTCTGGGTTGCTCGCCGCGCTCGGGAGCCCGGCATAGAAGGCATCCGCCTCCGCCTTCCGGGCGGCGAACGTCGCCTCGAAATCGGCGAACGGCTTCGCGGGGAGCTTGCGCGCCAGGCGTAGCCGGACACGCTCCGAGCCGCCGGCCGCGACCTCAAGCTCGAAGCGGGCGGCCATCTTCGTACCGCTCGGCTCCGCGTGGACCGCAGCGCGGTTGCCGTGAATCACCGCTTCGTGGATGCCGTCTTTGTAGATGCCGTTTCCGTTCCCTCCGACACCCCCGAATAGCTTCGGCACGTTCGTCTCGTTTTCGCAGAACAGCAGCTCGGGGGCGCCTTCGAGGGCGAGGTACATGGTGCCGACCTCGGGGTGGTCCGCCCGCACGCTTCCGCCATCTTCCCTGAGCACCGGCTTTTCCGCCGTCGAGCGCCCCCACGACCAGAGGTTGCGGAACGTGAGCTGCGGCAGGACGGTGATTCTCGCCGCCTCCGGCCCGCGGTTGATCACCTCGATCTCGACAAGCAAATCCTCGGCGTCCGCCTTCGCGGTGCGCAGGTAGACGTCGAAATAGCGGTCCTCGGTGAAGGCCCCGGTGTCGATCAGCTCGAATTCCGGATCGAGCTTGTCGCGCCGCTTGTTTTCCTCGACCAGCCAGGCATAGGGGTACTCCCCCTGCGGGTACTTGTAGAGCATCTCCAGATACGACGAGGTGGGCGTGGCGTCGAGGTAGTAATAGATTTCCTTCACGTCCTCGCCATGGTTCCCCTCCGGGCCGGCGAGACCGAACAGCCGCTCTTTGAGGATTGGGTCGCGGCCGTTCCAGAGCGCGAGCGAAAAGCAGAGAAACTGGTGTTCGTCGGAGATCCCGGCCAGGCCGTCCTCCCCCCAGCGATAGGCGCGGCTCCTCGCGTGGTCGTGCGGGAAGAAATCCCACGCCGAGCCGCCCGCGCTGTAGTCCTCCCGCACGGTGCCCCACTGGCGCTCGGAGAGGTAGGGGCCCCACTGCCGCCAGGGCTTCTCCCCCCGGTCGGCCTCGGCAATCCGGCGGCGTTCGGCGTCCGCTTCGATGGTCTCGGTGGTCTCAGGTGTCATGGCGTCCGTCCTTCTAGCTCGCGATGTTGACGTAAACCTTGATCGCGCCCTGCCCGTGCGTCAAGGTCTCGATCATCTGGTCGAAGTTAGCCAAGCCATCGATCGGGTGGGTGAGCAGCAGGCCCAGCCAGCCGAACCAAAACGCCCCGGCCTTCGGGAATGTCTTCGACGCGCGGCGTAACGACGTCGCGCAGGTGGATGCTATTGGCGGTACCGGGAATGACGGCGATCGCTTTCATGGGTGCGGCTCTGGAGTGGGTTTTAAGTCGTTCCCTGGGATCTATGCCGGAGGGCTGTGAGCGGTTACTACCTGGGTGCGCGGGCGTCTCGCCCGCAAGTGCGGGCCGGAGGCTGGCCCACCCAGGAGAAACCTCAGGAACAAGCTTCCCCCGGGAACCGGCCACTTTGGATTCAGCGAGGTGTACGGCCAGAAGGTAGGAGTGACCGACATCCGCCATGGCCGGTGCGCAGGGCGGTGACGCCGATCCTCGGGAACCCCCTTCCCGGCGGTAAGGAAGGCCCTTCCCGCCGTCGAGCGTCCTGAACCCGACGATCACCTCCGGAACCTCTACTCTGCCGCGAGCTTCGCCCCCCGTTCGGCGAGCAGTTGGCGCAGCAGCGAGCGGTGGCAGCGGTTTTCGTCTTCGCAGTAGCAGCCGACGGAGAAATCGGTCTGGTGCGAGAGCGCGGCGAGCAGGTCGAGCAGGTGGCTATGCTCCGGCTCGGACATCTCGCTCTTGTAGGCCTTGGCGAAGGCGGTCCACTCCTTGTCGTTCTCGGCGGCGAGGGCACGTTTGACCAGCTCGGCGCTGGGGGAGAGGTTGGGCAGCCAGACGTCGTACCAGTTGCCGGAGGCGAACTCGGTCCTCGGCACCCCGCGCGGCGGGCGGCGGACGGTGCCGAGGCGCAAACCTTCCTCAGGAACGCGGGGTGTGCCGAGACGGACGATTCGAACGGTCATTGAGGGCAGTCTATTTCAGTACCGCGCGGTGAGCCCCGTCCAGAGTTCTGTCAGGATTCATAGGCCATTCGTGGCTTTTCTCAGGATCGCTCGAGAATCGGCTGGAACCTTTTGCAGAGGCGTCGCCCCACGTAGCAAGCAAAGCACTTGGTGTATGGAAGGTTGTCCGCCCACACCACTTCCCGATGAGCCAGAAAAAGATTCCGATGATTCCGTGACACGCTTTGGCCCCGTCCCTGCACTACCCTTAAAAGGGTCGCATTCCGAATCCCGAATCGGCAGGGCCCGTTCGGTCGCGTGGGCCAAAGGCCGAGCGATCTAGAGGTTCTGCCACAGCGCCCACGTACGCTGAATAGCAGGAGTTTGCGCGGTGGGTAGCGCAGGTCGTTCCCTTGCCACCAACCCAGACAGGTCTCGCGGCCCGTCCTGGGATTTACCCTGAAGGAGCTTCGAATGTTGAAGTCGTACCGCCGTCAAGGTGCCGTCCTCGCACTGCTCGCGCTCGCCCTGGTCCTGCTGCCGGCCGTCGCCTCGGCAAGTCACTCCTGGGCCGGTTACCACTGGGCGCGCCAGAGCAACCCGTTCACCGTCAAGCTGATTGATGTCGTCACCTCCACTTGGGAGCCGATCTTGGCCACGACGTCGTCCGATTGGACCTCCTCCTCGGTCTTGAACACGACGATCATCGCCGGGAGCGGAAATGCGAGAACCTGCAAGGCCGTCAGCGGGCAGGTCAAAGTCTGCAACGCGGCCTACGGCAACAACGGCTGGCTTGGGATCGCTTCGATCTCGGTGAGCGGCAGTCACATCACGCAGGGCACGGTGAAGCTCAACGACACGTATTTCAACGGCGCGCCGTATAACACCACCCCTTGGCGCAACCTGGTCTCTTGCCAGGAGGTCGGCCATACGCTCGGTCTCGACCATCAGGATGAGACCTTCGACAACCAGAATCTCGGGACGTGCATGGACTACACCAACGACCCGTCGACCAACCAGCACCCGAACGCGCACGACTACGATCAGCTGGCGACGATCTATTCCCACCTCGACAGCACGACCACCGTCAAGCACCGCAACGGCATTGAAGAAGCGAGCGGTCCGGTGCCGCCCGCGATGCGCAACATCGATTTTGCCGGCCCGGGGCAGTGGGGCAAGCTAGTCGGCCATACCGATCGGGGCATGACTGCGGTGTATGAGCAGGATTTCGGCCATGGGCACAAGATGTTCACCTTCGTGATCTTCGCCGACCCGAACCTCCTGCGCAACGCCGGAGTCGGTGACGACGGCGCGGCTCCGCGCCGGTAGTGCACAACGCTCAAGCGTAGGTACCCCGTGCCGCTCCCCTCCCGGGAGAGCGGCACGGGAACGGCGCCGCTAGAGCGCGAGAGTGCTTCGCAACGCGGGGTGTGCCGAGACGGACGATTCGAACGGTCATTACGCGGCAGTCTATTTCAGTACCGCGCGGTGAGCCCCGCGATCAGCTCCGGCGAAAGGTTCTTCTCGCCCGCCACGGTGGCGAGGAACTCGTCGTCGTCGGCTACGCTCAAGGGATCGAGCACGAGCGGCTTGACGATTTCGGAAAGCGGGGCGGAGACCAATCCCTGCAGCGCATGGGCGCCCACTCGGCCCGGGCCGTCGCGAGCAGGCAGGCGGGGGCGGACGCCGATTTCCGTGTGGTGGATTTCATCGAGCGCCAGCTCCCAGGCCGGCGGTTCGTCGAACAGCGCGAGCAGGGGAGTCGGGGGCTTCGGCTTCTCCAGCTCCTTGGCGGTTTCCGGCAGGTTCCGAAGCGCTGCGGCGAGCGCCTCTTCGGCGTGGGCGAGCGACAGTTGGCCCACCAGCTCGTCTTGGGTTTCCTGCACGAAATCGAACGCCTGCGTACGGCCATCGATCTTTCGCGTCTCTTTCTTGCCGCCGAGCTTCTTCATCCAGGTCGAATGACCGTAGCGCGGCACACCGTTGATCATCACCAGGCCGACGTCTCCCTCGTGGGCCTCGAACAGTTGCGCGTAGGCGTCCTTGTCGATGCCGTCGATCACCAGCAGGTCGGCGCGCTTGCCGGTTTCGAGTGACCCGAGCAGAGCATCCCATTGGAGGATCTGGGCGGCGTTTCTCGTCGCGAGCGCGAGGATCTCGGCGTCTGAAAAAACGTCGTTCTCGTCGTTCCAGGCCTTGGCGACTTTCAGCTCGCCGAGCAGATTCTTGCTTCCGGAAGGGGACCAGTCCGAACCGATGCCGATCCGCACGCCCGCGGCTTTGGCTGCCTTGACGTTCGCGGTGCCGCCGTAGAGCAGCAGGTTGCTGAACGGCGACCAGACCATCGCGCCGCCGTGGGCGGCGTGGGTCGCG
>JBBRUC010000049.1:0-31584 GCA_038248205.1 Thermoanaerobaculia bacterium | reverse complement strand
CTCCTTGGTTTGGTGTTTGTGGTTGCGGGGGGGTTTTTTGGGGGGGGGTGTCTGTTTTTTTCGGGGCGCTGTTTGGTTCCGGCGCGACCGGCAGCGGCGCATCGGCGCGATCCTCGCCGCGACGCCGCTACCCAACGCCTCGTACCTCTTGGGCAAATATCTCGCTCACGTCGCCTACCTCTCTCTGTTGACGCTGCTGGTCGTGCCGATTGGCCTATACCACTGGTTCCGTTTCGGCGTCGGCGCCTTCAACCTCTTCTCTTTTCTGGGTCCGCTCGTGCTGCTCGCCCTGCCGGGCATCGCGTTCGTCGCCGCCATGGCGGTGTTGTTCGACGTCGCGCCGGGCCTGTCGGGCCGGTTGGGGTGGATCGTCTGGTTCTTTGCCCTCTCGCTCTTCGTGGCGGCGCTGCCGATCGCCCAGGCGAGGAACCCGGCGACCGGCCGCACCGAGCGCCTGCCGGTCTTCGATCCGATGGGTGGGACGACCGTGTCGGTGCTGATCGCCCGGTCGCTGCCCCAGGCGAAACCGGGTTCGATCTCGACCGGTCTGATCTTTCGCGCAGGAAGTCCGGTAATCGAGCAGGTCGCGTGGCCGGGCCTGCCGATCGACGCCCGATTCGCCGCGATCCGGCTCGGCGGCATCCTCTGGGGGCTGCCGCCGCTGGCCCTGGCCCTTCTGCTGTTCGATCGCTTCGATCCGGCGCGCAGGCGTCTTGGTCTGCCGCGCTCGCAGCGAGAGGCCAAGCAGTCCGCCGCGGCTGTCGCGATCGCCAGCCCCGAGGCTTCGGGAGTGCGGTTCGCGGATCTTGCGCCAATCCGGGTGAGCCCTTCGCGGTTGCGCGCCGTGTTCGCCGATGCGTTGCTCCTCTGGCAAACCGGCTCGATCCTGCGCTGGGCGCTGCTGCTCGCCGCGCTGCTTTCCGCCGTCGTTCCGAGCGGAGCGGCACCGATGCTCGGCGCGGCCTTCCTCTTGCTGCTCGCGGCAACGATCGCCGAGGCCCCCTGCCGGGAGGCTCTCGCCGGCGCGGCGCCGATGGTCTTCTCGCAGCCCGGCGTGCCGCGCTCGACGACGCTCTGGAAGCTCGCTTCGATCGGTCTGTTCAGCCTGATCACCGGCTTGCCGTTCCTCCTCCGCTCGACCCTCGCCTCCCCGGCGCAAGGCTTTGCCGCCCTTTCCGGTCTGCTGTTTGTCGCCGCCCTCGCCGCGAGCTTCGGCGTGCTCACCGGAGCAGGCAAGCTCTTCCTCGCCTTCTTCTTGGGCCTTTGGTACTGCGCGCTCAACCGGATTCCCTACCTCGACTTCTGCGGTCTGTTCGGAGGGGATCTGGGACTGCCGATCCGCGCAGCCTACCTCGCGGCGGCAGCGGTCTTCGTGGGGCTTGCGATGGCGGTCGAGGCGCGGCGGCGGGCGGGAGGGCGGTAGGCAACTGGAGCCTTTGCAAGATCATCGAGCCCGGTACCACGTCGATCTATTCTTGGGGTCCATTCGTCTGGCAGCTCCGGTAGGAAATCACCTGCCAGAGGTGCGCCTGAGGAGATCTGTCTAAATGAAGAAGCGGCTACGTATTTTGCTGGGAACGTTCGTCTTTTTGGCCCTGCCTGCCGGGGCGCTGGTGCCGAGAGTACCTTTCGACAAGGTGGAAGGTCCGCAGTACGACCCTTCTCAGATCGTCGAGACCGTGACCCTCAAGTTCCATGAGGGAACCCACGTTCGGCTTCGGGACGGCCAGCTCGTCGTGCTGAATCCAGACGCGCGCGAAGCCGGCCAGCGTTCGAGCCTCGGCCTCACCGGCAAATCGATCACGGCGGATCTCGGCTCGGCAGCCTATGCGGTGGCCTCGACTCCGGGGGCGCTCGGTATCGAGCGGACGTTTCCGCAGGACGAATCGACTCTGGCAGCCTGGCGCATTGCAGCGGAGAATCGATCGGGGCTGGAACTTGCGGATCTCGACCTCTACTACAGAATCCCCCTCGCCGAGGGTGCGACGATGCCTTCCGTCGCAAGCCTCCTCAATTGGCTCAACTCGCTCGCGAGCGTAGAACTCGCTCAAGCCAACGCTCCTTTGAGTCTGCCGTCGGACATCGCACCGCCGACTCCGAACTTCGACGCTCTGGGCTATCAAGGCTACCTGGATTCGGCCGCGGCTGGAGGCATTGATGCCCGCTACGCCTGGACGATCCCCGGAGGGCGGGGCGGGGGCATCCGGGTCGTCGACGTCGAGTACGCCTGGCGCACCACCCATGAAGATTTTCCGCCGGTTTTCTACGTGGCCGGCAACAACTCCACCGTCGGCCTGGACCATGGAACTTCTGTCATCGGAGTGCTCGCGGCGCCGGACAATGGCTATGGCGTGACAGGCATTGCGAATCAGGCGTCAGTGGGTCTTCAGAGCCTGCTCGATTCCACCCTGCCGCCCAACGGTTACGCTCCGGCGATCCTCAAGGCGGCGCAGCAGGTGGGATTCGGTGACGTGTTGCTGCTAGAGCTTCAAGCGCAAGCGGCCCCCTATGAAACCACCTGCCCTTGCGCTGCCGAAGGCGGCACTTGCGCCAGGACCTTCGTGCCGGTCGAATTCTATATCGACGCTTTCGACGCCATTCGCATGGTCACGGCAGGCGGGACGATCGTCGTCGAGGCGGGGGCGAACGGCTCGAACAACCTCGATCATTCCATGTACGGGCGTCGATTCGATCGCAACTTCAGGGACTCGGGGGCGATCCTGGTCGCGGCGAGCAAAGGCTCGGCAGGATTCGGAGTGCCCGTCTGTACGTCCAATTACGGCTCTCGAATCGACGTTCACGCTTGGGGAAAAAACATTGCGACTCTGGCGCGAGCCCACATGGATGACGACCTCTTCACCGGGGGCGGAGATCCGAGACAGACTTACACCTCGAATTTTGCCAACACTTCGGGCGCTAGCCCGATAGTTGCAGGAGCAGCTGCCGTGATCCAAGGAGCGGCGCTGGCGAGCGGCCAGGCGCCTCTTTCTCCGTCGGCGATGCGCGCTCTCCTTCGCGAAACCGGTACGCCCCAATCACCCGATGCGCGCTCGATCGGGCCGATTCCGAACCTCCGCGCGGCTTTGGGATCCCTGGGCGGCGCTCCGCCGCCGACCGCCGCCTTCACTTTCTCCTGCGCGGGCCGGACCTGTGCTTTCGACGGCCGGAGCTCGACCGAAACGACGAATTGGACCTGGTCGTACGGCGACGGCAGCCCGACAGGCACCGGATCCACCGCGAACCATACCTACTCGACCGGCGGCGATTTCGTCGTTCGGCTGACCGCCCAGAACAGCAGCGGCCAGGTCGATGCGACGGAACAGACGGTCCGCGTCGGCCTGCCGCCGGTCGCGAGCTTCACCGTCACCTGCGCCGCGAGGATCTGCGAAGCGGACGGCACGAACTCGACGTTCGACCTGGGGCCTTTGTCGTATCAATTCGCCTTCGGCGGCCCGGGCAACTCCGACTACCTGGCCCCGGGAGCATGGCGCTTCACCTACAACACGCCGGGCACCTACGAGATAACGCTTCGGGTGACCGATACGGCGCAGCAGATCGGCGAGACGACCAAATCTATCGTCGTACGAAGCGACGGCGTGAGGGTGCAAGTGGTGGGAATCGAAAAGGACGTCATCGGATTTCGCTTGGGTTCGTCAAACTCGGCCTCGACCTACGTCGTGACCACACTCCCGCCGACCTCGGGACTTGTCGAGATTCCCTGGCCGCTCGCCGGGGACTGGAACTCGGATGGAATCGACTCGATCGGAAAGTTCGATCCGGGCAGCGCGACCTTCTATCTCCGCAATTCCCTCACCAGGGCAACTCCTCCCGATTCGACTTTCGTCTTTGGCGATCCGGGCGCTGACGAGCGTCCGATCGCCGGGGACTGGAACGGCGACGGCCTGGACACCGTCGGCGTATTCGATCCGGGCTTGGGCATCTTCCGCCTGAGGAACGCCAACGCCTCGGGCGCGGCGGACGTGACCTTCGTCTTTTCCGACGCGCAGCCGACGTGGCTACCCATCGCCGGAGATTGGAACGGCGACGGGGTGGATACGGTAGGTCTGTACGATCCCGCGACCTCGACCTTTTACCTACGCAATTCGAACACGACCGGCGGCGCGGATCTGTCTTTCGCCTTCGGCCCCCCGGGCTCCAACGTGCTGCCGCTCGCGGGCGATTGGAACTGCGATGGCTGGGATTCGATCGGTCTCTATGATGTTTCAAGCCGGCGCGTACTGTTGCGGAATCTCAACTCGGCGGGGGCCGCGGATTCCGATTTCGCAACGCTCTGGGAGGCGGGGGGCAAGCCGATCGCCGGAGACTGGGACGGGATCTGACCCATCGGCCGATGTCGATCCAAAAAAGCGGGCGGCTCCCTTTTTAAGGGGGCCGCCCGCTTTCGAGCAGACCTTAGAACCGCGCGGCGCCTACGCCGTGCGGCGGCGCAGCACAAAGAACGACGCGCCGGCGAGCAGCAGGGCGAGGGCCGCGAGGCCGAACTCGGAGACGGTCGGGATTTCGGTGACGCCACGCGCTTCGAAGTTCACGATGTTCGAGCGCTCGGTCGCCGTGAGGCAGTCGAGGGTGGCACCGGTAAGGCCCGCGATGTCGGCCGATTTGGTGGTGGCCGCCGCTCGGGTCGCCTGGACCGTCACGTAGTTGACGATGACCTTGCTCTCGCCGGGGGCGAGAGAGAAGGCGTAGGCCCAGGTCGGCTCGTCATCGCCGTCGACGAAGGTAAGAGCCGTGAGCGGGCTACGGGCGCCCGGCCCCTGAAGGATGTGGCCCAGGCGCGGGTCGGTGTCGTCCGGGGAGACGAAGTTGCCGTCCGAAGTGATCCAGCTATCGCTCAGCTCGGCGATCGAGTTGCCGTTGGACGAATTGACGACCGTGGTGTTCGCGTCCGAACCGAGGTTGTTGGCGACGATCGCGGTGACCGATTGGGCGGCGCCGCCGGTGTTGGTGAAGATGCTCACCCAACGTGCGAACTGGTCATTGGAAGGGACGAAAATCTTCCGCTGCACCTGGATGTTGCCGATCGTCTGGATCGGGTTGATTACCTGGCGGTCGCCGCACGCTGCATCGAGCGTCGCCGGGCCGGCCTGGGTGTATAGCGTGTAGTTGCCCGCATCGCTGGTGTCGCAGGGACCGGTCGCGCCGGTCAGGCTGACGCACAGGCTGTTGTAGCCCGCGAACGCGTCGTCGAGAGTGGTCGAAACCGTTCCGCCTCCGGAGGTGTCGGCATTTACCGCGCCGGTGAATGCCGCGTCTGTCGCCGCACCCGAGCCGCTCGCGGTCGAGGACTGACTGACGTTGGTATTGATGAAGTACTCGACGCCGGCTGCGTCGATCAGCATCTGGTCGCCGAAGTTCTTGATCAGTCCATGCTTCGTCTTCGCTTTCTTGCTATGTCGATTGAGGCGACTGCGCTCGATGACCGCGACGTCCGCAAAGGCGGAGGCGGCCACGAAAAGTCCAACGAGAACTGCTACGGCACGCTTCATACTTTGTTCTCCTCCTGCTATCAGCTCTGGTGGCTGTAAGATCGATGTTTATGGGAAAAGGACACAAGGCCAAGTGCGGATTTCCGGTGCAACCGGGACAGTTTTTCGCTTTCTCGTCGCCCGTACGCCGCCGGCTGGCGAGGGTGGCGTGGGGTATCTCTTTGGCCCTAGGGGGGTTCGGGGTCGCGGGCTGCGCGAAACCGAAAATCGACAACGTTTTGATCATCACCCTGGACACCACCCGGGCCGACCATCTGGGGGCCTACGGTTTCACCCTGGCGCGGACGCCGAACATCGACCGGTTGGCCCGGGAGGGGGTCCGATTCTCGGACGCGATCTCGGCGGCGCCGATCACCCTTCCCTCTCATTCGACGATCTTTACCGGCCTGTTGCCGCCCGCCCACGGCGTTCGGGACAACGGTTCCTACGCCTTGGGCGACGGGGTGACGACGCTCGCCGAGCGGTTCTTGGCCGCCGGCTACCGCACCCAGGCGTTCGTTTCCGCGCTGGTACTCAATCGGCGCTACAACTTGAACCAGGGATTCGAGGGGTACGACGACGACCTGTGGGCCGAGGACGAGCCGCCGCTGTTCATGATCCGCTCCCGCTCGGCGCCGAAGACGGCCGAACGGGCGATCCAATGGTTCGAAGGGTGGCACCGGGAGGAGACGAAGAAGCCGTTCTTCGTCTGGGTCCATTTCTTTGACCCGCACCAGCCGAACGACCCGTCGATGGCCGAACAGACCAAGTCGCCGAGCGCCTACGACGCCGAGATCGCGGTAGCGGACGAGGGGGTGGGCCTGTTGCTCGCTGAGCTGCAGAAGCTCGGCGCGCTCGATCGGACGCTCGTGGTGCTCACCGCCGACCATGGCGAGAGCCTCGGCCAGCATGGAGAAAAGACCCACGCCGTCTTCATCTACGACGCCACGGTCCATATCCCGCTGATCGTCCGTGCACCGGGGCTGTTTCCGAAGGGAAAGGTCTACTCAGGCCCCGTGCGCAGCGAAGACATCGCGCCGACGGTGCTCGCCGCGCTCAAGCTACCGGGCGGCGCCGAGATGCAGGGAATCGACCTGCTGCCCGCGGTGCGCGGCACGGTGCCTCCGCCCGATCTGCCGCAGTATTCGGAATCCCTCACCTCCGAGGTCGGCTTCGGCATGGCGCCGCTCTACGGCGTTCGCAAGGGCGGCTGGAAGTGGATCCGCGCGCCGCGCCCCGAGCTGTATGACCTTCTGAAAGATCCCAACGAGTTGGCCAACCGCATGCCCGCCGAAGCGCGCCGCGGCTCGGTGCTCGACGGAGAGCTGGAAAAAATCTTGGAAGCGAGCCGCGTCTTCGAGAGTCGGTATGCGACCGGGGCGAAACCGAACCCGATGGACAAGGAGACCGAGGAGACGCTGCGCGCGCTCGGCTACCTGGCCCCGCGCGGCGAGCGGGACTCGATGAGCGGCATCGATCCAAAAGACGGCATGGTGCTCTACCAGAAGGTGGAAGACGCGCGCCACCTGGCCCAGAACAACCGCTGGCCCGAGGCCGAAAAGCTGTTGCGCGAAATCCTCGCGGTCACCCCGAGAAACGTCACCTGCTGGAACATTCTGGCGCTTGCCCGTCTGCGCCAAAAGGACGCCCTGGGGGGGCGCGACGCCTACCGCCATTCGCTCGCGATCTCGCCCGACCAGGCCCGCGTCTATTCGATGCTCGGCACCATCGCCATGGTGCTGGGCGATCTGGAGGAGGCGGAAAAGGAATTCCATCGCGCGCTCGCGATATCGCCCGGATTCGTCGAGGCGCTGTCGAACCTCGGCATGATCGCGGCCTTACGAGGGGACCCGTCCAAGGCGCAGGAATGGAACGAGAAAGCCCTCGCGCTCGATCCGACCTTTCCTCGCGCCTATCGGCGTCTCGCCGATCTCGCCTACGAGCGGGAAGAGTGGGATCGCGCCCTCGCCAACTACCGCAAGGTGATCGAGATCGCCCCCTCCGATTTCGCCTCGCTGGTCCAGGCGGGCAACTCGGCGCGGCGGCTCGGGCAACCGGTCGCGGCCGAAGGGTACTTCCAGCGGGCGGCCAAGCTGCGTCCGGACAGCTGGGTGCCGGGCTACAACCTCGCGTGCTTGAAAGCGACCGGCGGGGATGCCCCGGGCGCGCTCGCCGAGCTTGAACGCCTGGTTGCCCCGGGAGGAGCGGATTTCCACCGGACGGATCTTCTCGACCAGGACGTCGATCTCGCCGCGGTGCGCGCTCTGCCCGGTTTTTCCGGCCTACGCCGCCGAGCGGCGGAGGCCGAGCGGCGCATCGATGCCGACGGCCAGTCCGGAATCGACGACTCGGCGGAGCTGACTTCGGGGCTGCCGTAGCTGTCACTCGCAGCGCCAATTCGTTGTGCTACTTTCTCGCCCTTATGTCGAGCGCCCCCCACGAAGCCCCATCGATCCGTTGCCGCGGCCTGGTCAAACGCTACGCCGACGTCACGGCCGTCGATGGGCTCGATCTCGAAGTTCGCCGCGGCGAATGCTTTGGCCTGCTGGGGCCGAACGGCGCGGGCAAGACGACGACGATCGAGATCCTGGAGGGGCTCGCCGAGCCCGATGCCGGCGAGGTCGAGGTGCTGGGCCTTCGCTGGAAAGGGTCCGAGCGGGCGCTGCGCGAGCGATTGGGCATTTCGCTCCAAGAAACCCAGTTGAACGAGAAGCTCACGGTAGGCGAGACCGTCCGCCTGTTCGCCTCGTTCTACGCTGCGGCGCGCGACCCCGAGACGGTGATCGCCGAGCTGTCGCTCACCGAGAAGCGCAACGCCCGGGTGGGCAAGCTTTCGGGCGGCCAGAAGCAGCGGCTCGCCGTCGCCTGCGCGCTCGTGGGCAATCCGGACATCCTATTTCTCGACGAGCCGACCACCGGGCTCGATCCCCAGAGCCGGCGCGAGCTGTGGGATCAGATCGCCCGTTTTCGCGCGACCGGCGGCACGCTCCTCCTCACCACCCACTACATGGACGAGGCCGAGAAGCTGTGCGATCGAATCGCGATCGTCGACAAGGGGAAGGTGATCTCGCTCGGTACCCCGCGCGATCTGATCTCTCAGCTCCCTTCGGCCTATTTGGTCGAGATCGACACCGAGCCGGACTGGAGCGCGGAGCAATGGCGGGCGATCCCCGGGGTAGAAGAGGCGCGCCGTTTTGGCGAGGTCTGGTCGCTGGCCGTCTCCTCGCTCACCGAGGTCGTCCCCGAGCTGCTCTCCGCGGTCGAGCGCGGCGGCGGCAAGCTCGTCCATCTCTCCACCCACCGCGCGACGCTCGAAGATCTGTTCGTCGCTCTCACGGGGAGGGCGCTCCGCGATGAGTAAGACGATGGAGAGATCTCCCTGGGGTCGCCGGCTGGCCTCCCTCGGCCACCTTACGCTTTGCCGGGCAAAAGAGTTCGTCCGCGAGCCGGAGGCGGTGTTTTGGGTGTTTCTGTTCCCGGTGTTGCTCGCGGTGGCGCTCGGCCTGGCGTTTCGCGAAAAGGCACCGGACAAGATTCCGGTGGGCGTGATCACTGAAACCGGAGCGGCCGCCACGAGCCCGGCCGCCACGGCGCTTGCCGCGCTTGCGCGTTCGCCGCAGCTTGCGCCGCGCGCCTATAGCGAAGAAGCCGGTCGCGAAGCGCTGCGCACCGGCAAGATTTCGTTGCTCGTAGCGCCCGGCGAGGGCGGCAAGGCGCCGAGGGTGATCCTCGACGAGACGCGCCCCGATGCGCGCACCGCGAGGCTCGAAGCCGAGGACGCGCTCCAACGCGCCGCCGGCCGGCGCGATCCGCTCGTCGTGGGCACCGAGAAGCTCACCGAACCGGGCGCGCGCTACATCGATTTTCTGATCCCCGGCCTGCTCGGCTTGAACCTGATGGGCACCGGCATCTGGAGCCTCACCTTCTCGATCGCGGTCGCCCGCCAGCGCCGGGTGTTGAAGCGCCTGGTTGCCACACCGATGCACAAGGCCGACTACCTGCTGAGCCAGATCCTCGGCCGGATGATCTTCCTGATCCCCGAGCTGATCATCCTCGTTGGCTTCGGCTGGATCGCCTTCGGCGTCGCCGTCCACGGCTCGATCCTGCTGCTGCTCGCGACCGCCCTGGTCGGCGCTATGTCCTTCTGCGGCCTCGGCCTGCTCACCGGCTCGCGCGTTAGCACGATGGAAGGCGCGAGCGGCTTGGGCAATCTGATCCTGCTGCCGATGTGGCTCCTGTCGGGCACCTTCTTCTCCTCCGAGCGCTTCCCCGACGCGGTCCAACCGTTCATCAAGGCCTTGCCGCTCACCGCGCTCAATCAGGCGCTGCGCGGTATCATCAACGAAGGAAGCGGAATCGCCGCGATCTGGCCCCAACTCGCCATCGTCGTCTGCTGGGGCATCCTGAGCTTCGTCGTCGCGCTCAAGATTTTCAAGTGGAAGTAAAGAAGCGGTAGGGCGCCCGTTTCCCCGGGAGCGCCGAGCACCAGCTCGGAACCGAGGCGGCCGGGACCGCCGGAGCAGCAGAGACCTTGCCCGGCGCGCCCGACGGGATCTGTCTCCGCCTCCTCCGAAGAACCCCTCGGTCGGACCGAAGGCGCCTTCCGGCGGACCGAAGCGCAACTGGAAGCCAACAACGAGTTTTGGCTGCTTCGGCGACGGCTCGCCAGGCGCTCTTCCCGGAGTTTGACACCTCGGCGGCCTCGCGCCTATACTCGGTGGCCCGAGATTCCGACGAATTCAGAGTTCCGTTGAGCTCGGTGCCCCCACCCGGGCCTCACAGGCGCGCCGCTTCCGCCTGAATCCAAATACCAAGGAGGTAGCACCCCTTATGCCGTCTCATTTTGACCAGGACCAGCCTACCGCTGAGTCCCCTACCGACCAGGAGATGGACTACCAGGCGCTCCTGGCGCTCTACGACGAGAGCATGCGGAACTTGACCGAGGGCGAGATCGTCCCCGGCCGCGTGATCGGCGTCACCTCGAATTCGGTGATCGTCGATGTCGGCTACAAGTCCGAGGGTCTGGTCCCCATCGACGAGTTCCTCGACCGCGACGGCAAGCTGTCCGTCAACGTCGGCGACGAAGTCGACGTGCTGCTGGAAAAGACCGAGGACCAGGAGGGGCATGTCCTTCTCTCCCACACCAAGGCGCTGCGGATGCGCCGGTGGACCGAGGTCGATCGTGCGTTCAAAGAGGGCCGCGTGATCAAGGGACGGGTGATCGAGCGGATCAAGGGGGGGCTTACGGTCGATGTTGGCTTGCGCGCGTTCCTCCCCGGCTCGCTGGTCGACATCAAGCCGGTGAAGAACCTGGAAGCGTTGCGCGGCATGGAGCTTGAGTTCAAGGTCATCAGCCTGGATCGACGGCGCAACAACATCGTGCTGTCGAGGAAGGCCGTGCTCGAAAAGGAACTCGAGAAGAAGAAGGCCGAGACGCTCACGCGACTGGAAGAAGGGGCGCGCCTGCCCGGTATCGTCAAGAACATCACCGACTACGGCGTGTTCGTCGATCTCGGCGGCATCGATGGCTTGCTGCACATCACCGACATTTCGTGGGGCCGGGTCAACCACCCGTCCGAGCACTTCAAGGTCGGCGACGAAATCGAGATCGTGGTCTTGAAGTTCGACCCCGAGACCGAGCGCGTCTCGCTCGGCTACAAGCAGCGCTCCGAGGATCCGTGGCACCTGGTCGACAAGAAGTATCCGATCGGTTCGCGGGTGTCCGGCCGGGTCGTGTCGCTGGTCGACTACGGCGCCTTCGTCGAGATCGAAGAGGGGGTCGAAGGGCTCATTCACGTGAGCGAGATGTCGTGGACCAAGAAGGTGGTCAACCCGGCGAAGATCCTCGAAGTCGGTCACGAAGTGGCGGCGATCGTCTCCGAGCTCGACATGGACCAGCGGCGGATCTCTTTGTCGCTGCGCCAGACCGAGCGCAATCCGTGGGACGAGCTGTCCGACAGCCACCCGGTGGGCAGCGTGATCGAAGGCAAGGTCCGCAACCTGACCGAGTTCGGCGCCTTCGTCGAGATCACCGACGGCATCGACGGCCTGATCCACGTTTCGGACATGAGCTGGACCAAGCGGGTCAAGCACCCGAGCGAAGTGCTGAAGAAGGGTGACACCGTCAAAGCCCGGATCATCAACATTGACATCGACAACCAGCGCGTCTCGCTGTCGCTCAAGGAGTTCATGCCCAACGAATGGGATGACTTCGCCGACAGCCACCACGTAGGCGACGAACTCGATGGTCGGGTGGTGAACGTCACCGACTTCGGATTGTTCATCGATATCTACAACGGCCTTGAGGGCCTGGCCCACGTGAGCGAGATCGACGTGATCCAGGGGGTGCGCCTGGAAGATCGTTTCGCGGTCGGCGAATGGGTGCGTGCGCGCATCCTGCGCATCGAGGAGGGGGACAAGAAGGTCGGTCTTTCCCTCCACGGTGTATCGCAGCCCGAGGGCGAAGAGCTGGAGGCGCTCAAGGACGATGCGAATCGTCGGGCCGCCGAGGCGGGCAAGTCGACGCGCGAGGCTGCGATTCGGGCCGGCGTCGTCAAGCCTTCCGAGGAACCCGAAGGAAAGCGCGGTTCGGCGGATTCGGGAGACGACGAAGTTGAAGGTGACGAGGACGAAGGCTCCGCGGCGGAGGACGTCGCTGAGGATTCAGAATCTCAGAGCGCTTAATTTTGCGGTAGTCTCGGGCGGCGGTCCTCGAATAGGACCGCCGTTTTCATCTCTGGCAACGGGGGGGTCGACGGTGTTCGCACGAGACGGAATGACCAAGGCCGAGTTGGTCGAAGAGGTCGCCCGCACCACGCAACTGACCAAGAAGCAGGCGGAAATCATCGTCAACGAAGTGTTCGACAGCATCGTCCTCTCGCTGAAATCCGGCGAGAAGATCGAGCTTCGGGGTTTCGGTAGCTTTCGCATTCGCCATCGGGGAGCGCGGACCGGACGCAATCCGAAGACCGGCGACAAAGTGGACGTTCCGCCCAAGCGGATTCCTTATTTCAAGCCGGGCAAGGAGCTGCGCGAGCTTCTCAACGAAGAGGTTTGAGGGCGCGGCTTCCCCGAGCGCCCGCAAATCCGGATAATGCGTTCGGCCGTAGGCCGATCGTCCTTTAGCCGATCGCCGGAAAACAGCCGCTGGATGGAACCTCTGCCTACAGATCTACACTGGATGACCGCGTTCGCCGAGGTTCCGCCCTCGGCGGGATTTTTTGGCGGGCGCGCGGGCGCTCGCGCGATGCGCGGCGAGAAGGAGCGAGCGTGACCGAAAGCGAAACTCCGGTAGCCGCCTCGGCACCGAACCTTGGGGCCGGTGTGGCGACCGCCGCGGCGGTGATCGCCTGGCTGATCCCCGGCGGCGGCCATGTCTACCTCAAGCGATGGAAGCGGGGCCTGGCGTTCTTCGTTCTGGTGGCCGTCTCGGTGTTCTTGGGGCTCAAGCTCCAAGGGCATCTGTACCAGCCGGTTCCGGGCGAGCCTCTCTCGGTGCTCGGCACCATCGGCCAGGCCGGGGCGGGCAGCGTGTACGGTGTGCTGCGCTACGTCACGCACTACGAGGGCGACGTGCGCGGCCCCGGTTTTGAGTACGGTACGGCGTTTCTGTTGACCGCGGGGTTGATGAACCTCCTGCTGGTGTTCGACGCGTGGGATATCGCCATGGGCAAGAAGGAGTAGGGGTCTCCCAATGAGAATCAGCCACTTCCTCCTGATGGTCGTCTTCGCCCTGATCGTGAGCCTCTTCTTCAGTCTGCTCTGGCGCCGTGGTCGCGGGCCGCAAGTTCGCTTGTTCTTTCAGCTCTTCCTCGGCATGGTGCTCGGTGGGCTCGCGATCGCTTGGCTGATGTACCCCTTCCCCCAGGGGCCGCCGGCGCCGATTCCATGAGTCGGCAGCTCCTCGTGGTCGCCGGGGAGGCTTCGGGCGACCTGCATGCCGCGCGGTTGCTCACCGAGTTCGCGCGGATCGAGCCGGATATCTCGCTCTTCGGGTTGGGAGGCGAGGAGATGCGCGCGGCGGGGGTGCGGACCCTTGCCGATTCCTCCGAGATCTCGGTCGTTGGCCTGGTCGAAGTGCTGAAGATCCTGCCGCGGGCCAAACAGATCTTCGCGGCGCTGCTCGCCGAGGTCGACCGCCTCAAGCCGACCGCCGCGCTGCTGGTCGATTTTCCCGATTTCAACCTGCGCCTCGCCAAGGAGCTCGCCCGTCGTGGCGTACCGGTGGTCTATTACGTCAGTCCGCAGATTTGGGCCTGGCGCAAGAGCCGGGTGCATGCCATTGCCCGAGACGTCGCGCGGATGCTCGTGCTGTTTCCGTTCGAGGTCGAGTTCTACCGCCGGTACGGGGTCGACGCGGTCCATGTCGGCCACCCGCTGGTCGACGAGGTGCCGGAGCTGCCACAGGTCTGGGATCGGCCGGACGATCCGGCGGTGTCGGGTAGCGCGCCGTTCCGGATCGCGCTATTGCCGGGCTCGCGCCGCTCGGAGGTCGAGGCGCTGCTGCCGCTCCAGTTGCGCGCCCTCGCGCAGTTGGCGACGAAGGTTTCGGTAGTCGGGCGGATCATTCAGGCGCCGACGGTTTCGCGGGAATCGATCGACCGCCATCTGGCGGCGGCGGGGCTCGGGGCCGACTCCCTACCCCCGGTTGAGATCATCGCCGCCGGACGCTTTGCGGCGATCGCCGACTCGCACCTGGCGCTCTGCGCCTCCGGCACCGCGACGCTCGAAGTCGGATTGCTCGGCACGCCGATGATCGTCTGCTATCGGCTCTCCGCCTGGACCTACCGGTTGGCGCGCCTCATGGTCCGGCTGCCGTACGTATCGCTGGTCAACCTGGTGCTCGAACGGGGGGCGGTGCCCGAGAAGCTCCAGCGCGAGGCGGAACCGGAACACTTGGCCGACGAGGCGGTGCGGCTGCTCGGCGATCCGGCGGCGATCGCCACCATGCGTTGCCACCTCGCCGAATTGCGAGGCCGCCTGGGGCAGGGGGGCGCGAGCGGTCGGGCGGCGCGCGAGCTGGCCGACGTCTTCGGCCGCCGGGCGGCCGCATGAGCCCGATCGCCTTCTTCTGGCGCTACGTCCGCCGCTATACCGGTTGGGCCGTGCTGGCGGGATTCGGCATCGTGATGTTCGCGGCGGCGACCGGCGGCATCGTCTCGCTGATCGAGCCGGTGTTCGGTGAGGTGCTGCTCGCCAAAGACGGCGCGCCGAGCGTGCTCGGCCTGCAAGTGGGGAGCCCCAAGGAAACGGGCGCTTCCGAGAAGGCGAGTACCACTCCGGATTGGCTCAAGGGGCTAAAGCGGAAGTTCGACATCGAGCACAAGATCCAAAAGAGCTACGAATCGCTCAAGCGTCAGTGGGGGATCGGCGACCGCGAGGTGATCTGGTTCGTGCCGCTCCTGTTCGTAGCAGTCTTCCTGCTCCGGAGCCTGTCGGACTTTCTCGCCGGCTATTCGTTCCAGCACATCGGCTTAGGGGTGACGACCGACATCAGGAACGACCTCTACCGGCGGATCTTGGAGCAGTCGAGCCGTTTCCACGCCGAGCACCCCTCGGGCGAGTTGGTGGCCCGGGTGATCAACGACGTCGCGATGATGCAGAGCGCGGTCTCTAACCGGTTGCTCGACCTGTTCCAGCAGTCGTTGACGCTCGTCGTGCTGCTCGGCCTGTTGCTTTCGACCCATTTGAAGCTCGCGCTGATCTGCCTGGTGGTGGCCCCGGTGCTGGTCTATCCGATCATTCGTTTCGGCCGGGGCATGCGGAAGACCAGCCACCGCAGCCAGGAGCGAATGGCCGATCTCGCGAGCCTGATGAACGAAGGGATTCGCGGTCATCGCGTGGTCAAGGCCTTCGGCATGGAGGCCTTCGAACTCGGCCGGTTCGAGGTGGCGACCCGCCGCCATCTGCGCACCAACCTGCGCGCCCAACTGCTCGCCAACGCCTCCGGCCCGGTGGTCGAATCGCTCGCGGTGCTCGGTGCCGCGGCGCTGTTGGTCTATTCGGGCAACGCGATCCGCTCGGGCGAGCTGACCGCGCCGGAGCTGATCAAGTTCCTGACCACCGCGCTGATGATGTACGACCCGATCCGCAAGCTGAACAAGGTGAACCTGATCCTCCAAGAGGCGCTCGCCGCCG
Source organism: Thermoanaerobaculia bacterium (assembly GCA_038248205.1). Lineage (GTDB taxonomy): Bacteria > Acidobacteriota > Thermoanaerobaculia > Multivoradales > UBA5704 > DASYKS01. The sequence continues at coordinate 15,961 of JBBRUC010000049.1, read as the reverse complement.
GCCAACGCGCCGTGCGCCTGCTGGCGATCCCCGACGAGGTGCAAGAGAGGCCGAACGCGCGGACGATCGACGGGGTCGAGGACCGAATCTGTTTCGAGGGAGTCGAGTTCGCCTACCAGGACCGGCCGGTCCTGATCCACCTCGATCTGACGATCCGGCGCGGCGAGCTGGTCGCCCTGGTCGGGCCGTCCGGAGCGGGCAAATCGACGCTCGTGAATCTCCTGCCGCGGTTTTTCGATCCGGTCGCCGGGCGGGTGACGCTCGACGGCGTCGACCTGCGCGATTTGAGCCTTTCGTCGCTCCGCGCGCAGATCGGCATCGTCACCCAGGACACTCTGCTGTTCAACGACACGGTGCGCAACAACATCGCCTATGGTCGCTCCGACCTGCCGGTGGAAAAGGTGCGCGCCGCGGCGAACGCGGCCTACGCCGACGAGTTCATCGGCGAGATGTCCGACGGGTACGATACGGTGATCGGAGAGTCCGGCAGCCGCCTCTCCGGCGGCCAGCGCCAAAGGCTTGCGATCGCTCGGGCGCTGCTCAAGGACGCGCCGATCCTGATTCTCGACGAGGCGACCTCGCACCTCGACACGGAGTCCGAGGTGCTGGTGCAAAAGGCGCTCTACAACCTGATGGAAGGGCGGACGACCCTGGTGATCGCCCATCGCCTGTCGACCGTCACCAAGGCGGATCGGATCATTGTGCTCGAAGGGGGGCGGATCGTCGAGGAGGGGTCTCACGCCGAGCTGTTGGCGCGCAGCGGCTCGTACAAGCGCCTCTACGATCTGCAATTCCAGTCGTGAACGAGGAACCGCCAGGGCCTTCACCCCGCGAAGATCGCCCCGGCCGGGGTACCGCCCTGATCTCGTGGCTCGCCGCGGGTTTCATCCGCGCACTGCGCGCCTCGTGCCGGTTGCGCTACGCCAACGACGGTGAAATTCGCCGCCGCGAGCGGGCCGGAGAGCGCTTTTTGCTCGCCTTCTGGCACCGCCATCTCCTGCTCATGCCCTACGGCTATCGGGGACCCCGGATTTCGGTCCTGGTCTCTTCCAGCCGCGACGGCGAACTGATCGCCCGAACCGTCGCCCGGCTCGGTATCGATTCGAGCCGGGGTTCCACCACCCGCGGGGGTGCCGCGGGCCTGCGCGAGCTGCTGCGGAAAGCCAAGCAGGGGTACGATCTCGCCTTCACGCCGGACGGTCCGAAAGGCCCCCGGGGTAAAGTCCAACCCGGCGCGTTGCTGGCCGCTGCGGCGACCGGATTCCCGATCGTGCCGGTGGCGCTCGCCGCGAGCCGCGCGAAGCTCCTCCGCTCGTGGGACCGGTTCGTGGTGCCCTGGCCGTTTTCGCGCATCGTCTTCGTCTACGGCGAGCCGCTCGCCGTGGTCCGCGGCGAGCCGCTCGAACCCTATGGCGAAGAACTCGAACGCCGGCTCGACGCCTGCGAGGTTGAGGCCGAGCGGATCGTCCGCGGCGGTTGAAACGAGGGCAGACCCATGTGTCTGCCCTCTGGAGGGGGATACCAATGCGTAGCATGACCGGATCGGGCCAGGCCACCGCGGAAAACGCGCGGTACGCGATCACCGCGACGCTTCGCGGCGTCAACCACAAAATGCTCGACGTCCAGGTGCGCCTCGAAGAGGCCTATCGAGGAATGGAGACCGATCTTCGCGAGCTTCTCGCCGCCGAGCTGCAGCGCGGCCGGGTGGAGCTGCGGCTCGATGTCCGGCCGGTTGGTCAGATCCCCGTCGAGGTACGAATCAACGCCGCTGTGGTCGAAGCGGCGCAGGCGGCGGTGCGCGATCTCGCCGCCCGCGGTTGGGTAACCGGCGAGCTTTCAGCCGGCGATCTGCTGCGTCTGCCCGAGTCGTTCAAGGTCGAGGTGGCGGCGCGCGATTGGACCGAGGAAGATCAGGATCTCTTGCGCGGCGTCACCCAAGCGGCGCTCGACCAACTGGTCGCCGCCCGTACCCTCGAAGGAGGCAAGCTCGCCGCGGTGCTGCTCGGGCGGCTCGATGAGCTGGGCGAAAAGATCGCCCGGATCGACGGCCTCCGAGGCCCGGTGCTGGCCGAAGCGAAAGCGGCGCTCGACCGCCGGCTCACCGAGCTGATGGATGGCGCGGGCGCCGCGCTCGACCCCGCCCGTCTCGCTCAGGAAGCGGCGATCCTCGCCGACCGGAGCGACGTCTCCGAGGAGATCGACCGCCTTCACGCTCACCTCGAACACTTCCGCGAGCTTTCGGCCGGAGATTCGGCGATCGGCAAGCGCCTCGACTTCCTCACCCAAGAGATCTTCCGCGAGCTGAACACCCTGGGCGCCAAATGCCGCCACCCGGAGGTCGTCCGCACCGCGCTGGACGCCAAAGTGCTGTGCGAGCAGATCCGCGAGCAGGTGCAGAATGTGGAGTAGGGGGCGGTGCGTACCCCGGAGCGCAGTTGTTTTGAGGCCCAAAGGGCCGTGCTATGACAGCCCAGGGCAACGCCCTGGGTACGGGAGGGCACCTTGAGACACCCAAGGGCTGAAAGCCCGCACCATGCTTCGGAAAACGCTTCTCCGGAAGAACGGGTCAACCGCCTGGAACGCCAGGGATTTCTGCGCCGAGCCCAGTTCCCCAAGCCCCCGGATCTCTTCGCCCGGCCGAGGCCGCAGTCTCGAGATGGCGCGAGTGTCCTCGAAATTCTTCTGGAGGAACGTAGGCACGATCGGTGAAATTTTGGGACAGCGTCTGTTTGGATGACCAGCTCGTGTCCGCCTCCCGAAAAGAGGGCTTCAAGGCCGGCGATCGTTCGGCCCTGTAGGCTCGCCTGCTTTCGCGAGATCCTCAAGGTCTCGCCGGAGATCGGGCGCCGAGTGTCTTAAAACAGCAGGCGATGAACTGTGACCTCTGTGGTGACGACCAGGCCGAGGTGCGCCTGATGACCCGGAGCTATGGCAAGGGCGCGAACTTGTTGGTCATCGAGAACGTCCCCGTAGTGGTTTGTCCCCATTGCGGAGAGAGTTACCTGACTGCCGAGACCCTGCACGAAATCGAGCGGATTAAGCTCCACCGCCGCAGCTTTGCGAAGCCGAGAAGCGTCGCCGTGGCCAGTTACGCATAGGGGGCGATGCGCACCTCGGCTCCTTCTCCCCCAGGCCATTCGGCCCACGGGCAATGGATCCGGAGGTTGCGATCCCGGGTGATCAGCGTCGCTCCGCGCAGGGTGGCTTGGCTCGCGATCAACCGATCGAACGGATCTCGAGTCCACGTTGCGTCGAGCGCAATGTTGACCACTTCGGCGAAGGGTAGGTCGCAGAGATTGAGTGCCACCTCTTTGCCCAACGTTTCGACGATCTCCTGGCCGGGAACCGTGATGCGGCCGATCTCGAAGAGGTATTGAAGCTCCAGCTTGACCGCGGGCGAAATCAACAGGTCGCTCGCCTCGATCCGAGTTCGAACCCCCTCTGGGAGCAAGTCCAGCCGCTGGGCGAAGAGCCAGGCGACGACGTGGGTGTCGAGATAAATCACGGACGCCATTCGTGAGACCAGTCGAGCTGGACCAGCTCCTCCGGATCACCGACGATGAGGTCCCGCGGCTTCAAGTTCGCGAGCTTGCTCTTGGGCTCGACCGCGACGATCCGAAGGGTCCTTCCCTTTCGTTCGATGTCGACCGGCACTCCGGTTTCCAGGATCTCGTCCAGGATTCGGTAGATGTTTTCGCGTAACGCCGAAGCTCGAAGGGTCATGGACGGTACCTCCTGGAAGCGGATAGCAGGTTATTGTCGAGGCGTACGATTGTCAACGCAGGGACGTACGACTCGTGGGGCGTCCCTTCCGGCGATTTCCTGCTAGCATTCCCTGTCGGCCCCAATCCCGAAGAATCGCTTGAGCCAGAATCCTCCCCATCCCGTCCACTCACCCCACCGGGGCGAGCTCTTCATCCTGTCGGCCCCTTCCGGGGCGGGCAAGACGACGCTCATTCATAGCCTCCTGCGCGGGGGCTTGCTGGGGTTGTCGGAGATCGCGTTTTCGGTCAGCCATACGACGCGCGGGGCGCGGCAGGGGGAGGCCAACGGCATCGACTATCACTTCGTCGACGTCTCGACCTTCCAGGGGATGATCGTCGCCGAGGAGTTTTTGGAGTGGGCCGAGGTCCACAATAATTACTACGGCACCTCGATGGCGGAGGTCTTTCCGCGCCTGGAGCAGGGGATCGATGTTTTGATGGACATCGACGTCCAGGGAGCGGAGCGGGTACTCGCCCGCTATCCGGAGGCGCACAGCATCTTCATCATGCCGCCCAGCTATGCCGACCTCGAACGGCGGCTCGCCGGCCGGGCGCTCGACGATCCGGACGCGATCGCTCGCCGGCTCGCGGTGTCGCTCTGGGAGATCCGGCGCTACGATCGGTACCGATATGTTATCGTCAACGATGACGCCCAGCGCGCGAGCGAAGCGCTGGCGGCGATCCTCCTGGAGAAACGTCACCGCCGCGAGCGGATGGAGAACCGGCTCCAGGGCATCCTCAAAGACTTCCAAGAACGGGGCGCCCCGTAGGGGGAGCGTCGGGAATAGCTCCCGGCGAGATTCGCCTCGTCCCCCGTTCGCGAACGACAGATCGGAAGAGATCGAAATGGCCACGAATATCGACAGCAAATTTCGTTACGTCCTTGTCGCCTCGCGCCGCGCGGAGTACCTGATGCGGGGTGCCCGCCCGAAGGCCGACAATCCGCAGGGCGACAAGGCCACCCGGGTGGCGATGGGCGAGATCGACAGCGACCTCGTCGCCTGGGGCATCGGTCCGGCTCCGGTGGTCGAGCCGGTGGCCGAAGAAGCGGCCGAGCCGGAAGCGAACTAACTCCGCCCCACCCGACGGGAGCCACGGGTTTGAGTCGGAGTCCGCGCGTTCTGCTGGGCGTCACCGGCGGAATCGCCGCGTACAAAGCGGCGGAGATCGTCCGCCGCTTGCGCGGCCAGGGCGCCGAAGTCCGCGTGGCCCTCACGCGGGGCGCGCGGGCGTTCGTCTCGCCGCTGACCCTCGAAGTCCTCTCGGGTCAGCCGGTCTACGGCGAGGAATACCTCGAACCCAATGGCAGCGGCGAAGAGCTGCATATTACGGCCGCGGCGTGGGCCGATGTGCTGTGCGTGGCGCCCGCCACCGCCCACTCGATCGCCCGGCTGGCCCTCGGCCTCGCCGACGATTTTCTGACCACCACGGCGCTTGCGTTTTCGGGTCCCCTGGTGATCGCTCCGGCGATGCACTCGCAGATGTGGAACCACCCGGCGGTCAAAGGACACGTCGCGACCCTCGGGGGGCGCGGCGCCCGGTGGGTCGGGCCGATCGAAGGTCCGCTCGCCTCGGGCGAGATCGGCATGGGGCGGATGGCCGACCCGGAGCGGATCGCCGCCGCGGTTCTCGCCGCGGAGGAACCGGGGCCGCTCGCCGGCCGCACGGTGCTGGTGAGCGCCGGTCCGACGTTTGAACCGATCGACCCGGTCCGCTTTCTGGGCAACCGCTCCAGCGGCAAGATGGGTTTCGCTCTCGCCGCCGAAGCCGCCCGCCGCGGTGCTTCGACGACTTTGATCGCCGGACCGGTGGCCCTCGCCACCCCGCCGGGCGTCGAGCGGATCGATGTCGAAACCGCGGCCGAAATGGCGGTGGCGGTCGCCGTCGCGGCTCCGGCGTCCGACCTGGTGATCCTGGCGGCGGCGGTCGCGGATTTTCGGCCGCGCGCGGCGGCCGGGCAGAAGATCAAGAAGGACCAGGGGGTGCCCGCGTTCGACCTCGAACCGACCGAGGACATCCTCGCCGGGCTCTTTCGCATCGCGCCGAACGCCATACGGGTGGGATTCGCCGCCGAGACCGAACGGCTGGAAGAAAACGCCCGCGCCAAGCTCTTGAGAAAAGAGGTTCACTTCGTGGTGGCCAACGACGTCTCCCGGTCCGACATCGCGTTCGGTCGCGATGAGAACGAGGTTCTGGTTCTCTCGCGCGACGCCGAGACGATTCACCTGGAGCGCCAGGGCAAGGCGGAGATCGCCTCGGCCCTGCTCGACCGGTTCGCGGCGGCGCTGCCCGAGGGGCGGCGTCGGGAGGGCTGATGAGACCGATCGACCCCCGGCTGCACGGCCTCCTCGGCTACCTCCGAGACATCGGATACGGCGATCTTTACCTTCGCTCGGCCGGTTCGGAACCTTCGACCGCTTCGGAAGGTCACGCGTCCGCCGCCGCACCCGCGGCGGCTCCTGCGGCCCCGGCCCCGGCCCGCGTGGCGCCCGCCGACCTTGCGGCGCGCGAGAGCGAGCTGGCGGCGATCGCCGAACGCGTTGCGGTCTGTACCCGCTGCCGCTTGAGCGAGGGGCGCAATCGCACCGTGTTCGGCGCCGGCAACCCGGCCGCGGAGCTGATGTTCATCGGCGAGGGGCCGGGTGCCGAGGAAGACAAGCAGGGGCTGCCATTCGTCGGCCGGGCCGGCGAGCTTCTGACCCGGATCGTCCAAGCGATCGACCTGCGGCGCGAGGACGTCTATATCGCCAACGTCGTAAAGTGCCGACCGCCGGGCAACCGAGATCCCCAAGGGGACGAGGTGAGCGCCTGCCGCGGCTACCTGGAACGCCAGGTCGAGCTGATCCGGCCGCGGGTGATCGTCGCGCTCGGGCGGATCGCGGCGCAGACCCTGCTGGGCAACGAAGAGCCGATCGGACGGATGCGCGGTCGCTGGTGGCAGGTGCTGGGAGTGCCGACCATGGTGACGTATCATCCGGCCGCCCTGCTGCGCAATCCGGCGCTCAAGCGCCCGACCTGGGAAGACATGCAGCAGGTACGCGATCGCCTGCGCGAGGGATGATTCAAGGCGAGTGGCTACCCGCCAGCCGGGCAATAGCCGGGCAGTAGCCGGGCACAACGCCGCTCGCTCCGGCCGTCGGCCTCGTGATACCGTCTTCGGAAACTTTTGGACAAGACAAATGCAGGATAACAATCCAGAGAGAGCTACGAATTCGTTCGAGGAACTCCTGGAAAGGGTGGAGCCGCGCCTGAAAGGGCTGCTCTGGTTTTACCGCATTCCCACCGACGATGCGGCGGACCTGTTCCAGGACACCTTCTATTCGCTCCTCTACAGCGCGCACGAGATCAACGACCGGGAGGCCTGGCTTCTCGGGACGCTCAAGCGTAAGTGTCTGATGTATTGGCGTCAGCAGCGGCGGAGCCTCTACGCCGCGGTCGATGAGACGCTGCTCGACTGGCTGGCCACGCCGATGGCCCCGCCGCAGGAGCGCGAGCAGTTGATAGCCGACCTCGAAAGCCTGATCGAGCGCCTGCCGCCGAAATGCCGCAAGGTTTTGCGCCTGCGGTTCCTGCTCGGCTACGAGCCGCAGGAGGTCGCCTCTCAGCTAGGCTACAGCCCGGCGAGCATCGGCAAAATCACCCACCGCTGCCTCGCGGCGCTCAGCCATCAGATGTTCCTCGCCCAGCCCCACAATCGCTCGGCGACCGGTTCCGGCAAAGCGCTGGATGTAACTCGGAGCTAAGCGCGCTGGCTCCAAAGCCATCGGCTTTGCGGCACCGGACGAAACTCGGAGCGAGCCGCCGTCGTAAGGCTCGTTGGAGGATGCGATGAACCGAAGGACACCGGAACTCCTGACCCGTTGGCTAGCCGCCGAAGACGGCCTCGATGACGAGGCGGCCGAGGCGGCGCTTGCGGCTTTGGCGGTCGAGCTGCCGGACTTTGCGCCTAGGCCGGGTTTTGCCGCCCGGGTGATCACGGAGGCGAGAGGAGCGGAGGCCGTGCAACCGGCGGGCGCTCTGTCTCGCCGGTGGGCGCGCGCCACGCTGCTTTGCGGCGTGGTCCTGTCCGGTGTCGCGACGCTCTGGCTGCTGCCCTTGGCGTGGCTGCTCGCGCCGAGGCCTTCGGCTCCGGGCGGCGTGCGGCTGGTCGCCGAGCTGTTCCGAGCGGTCGGCGAAACGGTTGTTCTGGCGGCCGGTTGGGCCCACGTGTTCGGCGCGATGTGCCGATCGCTCGTGGCGCCGTTCGATCACCCGACGGTGCTCGTAAGTCTGGCTATTCTGATCTCGGTCGCGGCCGGCGCATTCATCCTCCTCGAGATCCTGATCCGACGTGAGAGGAGTTGGTCCTATGTCGACCTATGAGCGATGGCACTCTGAGAAATCCGTCCGGCGGCCGATCCGCTGGGCCTTGGCCCTGTTCGTTGCGCTGACTTTCCATGGCGGGACGTCCGCTCCCGCCGTGGCCCAGGCGCAGGGCTCGAATCGACCGACCGCGACGTCGTCGGACCAATCCTTGCGACAGGCTCTGGAGAGCCGCTACGAGGTTCTCGCCCTGCGCGACGGCGTTCTCCTGCGTCCGCGCACCGAACGCTCGGGCGTCCGGTCGATCGAGGTGAGCGGCACCGCGATCGCGGTCAACGGCGAACGGGTGAGCGAAGGCGTCCTGCGCGCCTGGCTCGGTAGCGATGCCCCCCCGCTGCTCCGCCTGCTGGCCATGTCCGGTCCCAGCCGCCGTGCCGTGTTCGGCTTCTCGTCCCCCGAAGGCGGGGCGAGCTCCCGAGGTACCGTGGCGACCGCCACGGCGCCGGTCGATCCGGAGGAAGGCGGTGCCCAGGAAATGGTCGGCGGCTCGTCCTCCGCGGAAGAGTTGACCTCCGATCTCGTGGAGGAGCCTGAAGCCCCCGCTCCGCCACCCCCGCCCGCGCCGCCGGAGCCGCCCGATCGGGACTCCGACTCCGGGAACAAAGTCCGGATCGGTACCCTGATCCGCTTTGCCGGCAGCGCCCGGGTCGATGTCGATGAAGAGGCCGAGCAGGTCGTCGTGATCGGCGGCCCGGCGTCGATCGAAGGTTCGGTGCAGGACGAAGTGACCGCGATCGGCGGCGACGTCCGGGTGAACGGCCACGTGGGGGGCGACGTAATCTCGGTCGGTGGCGACGTTCACCTAGGGCCGAAGGCGGAGGTCGAGGGCGACGTCACGAGCGTCGGCGGTCAAGTCGATCACGAGCCGGGCTCGAACATTCACGGGCAGATCAATCAGGTCTCAGGTTTCGGGCCGGGAATCCACATCGGCAGGAACCGCGATTTCCATTTCTGGCCCTGGTGGACCCCGTTTGCCGGTGCGATGCGCCTGGTGTGGTCAATCCTGGCTCTGGCGATCCTCGCCCTGGTGGTCGCCGTCACGGTGGTCATCGCCCGCGATCCCGTGGCGCGGGTCGAGGCGAAGCTCGCGACCGAACTCTGGCAGTCGGGGCTGGCTGGGTTCCTCGCGCAGCTGCTGTTCATCCCGCTGTTCGTCGCGGTCACCGTCGTGTTGGTGATCTCGATCATCGGGATTCCGCTGTTGATCCTCTACCCGTTCTTGATCCTGGCCCTGATTCTCGGCGGTCTGGTCGGCTTCAGCGCCTTCGCGCTGCGCGTCGGCCGCCTGATCGAGCGTCGATTCGATCGCCACTTCGGCAGCGTAGTGGCCACCGCGCTGGTCGGAGTATTCGCGATCGAGATTTTGCGGATCGTCGGGCGCCTGTTCGACGTCGGCAGCGGTCCATTCGGCGTGATCTCCTGGTTCTTTTCTTTCACCGGGTTCCTGATCGCTTACGCCGCCTGGACCTTCGGCTTCGGCGCCGTGATCCTCACCCGCTTCGGCCTCGGTCCGCGACGCCCCCGCGGGGAACCCTTCGTCGGCGCCACCTACCCGCCGGCTCCCGTCGAGCCGATCGAGCCGATTCCGCCGGTCGAGCCGATCGAACCCGCGGGGCCGGGAGGGGAGGAAGATTCGGCCGCCGTTCCGGACGAGCCGGAGGCGGACGAGTCCGGCGAGCGGCCGGAGAAACCGGCCGACTAGCCCCGTAGCCGTTCGGCCAGGCGGGAAAAGCGCGGCTCGCCGCGGCGGTTGGCCACCGCCGCGGCGAGTGCTCGCGGCTCTCCCACCAGCACCGCGAGCTTCCGCGCCCGGGTGAGCGCCGTGTAGAGCAGGTTTCTTTGCAGCAGCAGGTGGTGCTGGCTATGGAGCGGCACCACGACGCACGGATACTCGCTTCCCTGCGACTTGTGAATCGTGCAGGCGTAGGCGAGTTGCAGCTCGTCGAGGGTTGAAAGATCGTATTCGACCTCCCGGCCGTCGAAATCCACGACTACTTTGGAATCCTCTTCCTCGACGCTCGCGATCCGCCCGAGGTCGCCGTTCCAGACTTCGAGGTCGTAGTTGTTGCGGATCTGCATCACCTTGTCGGCGACCCGCAGGAGGCGCCCGCCGCGCTCGATCTGCGGTCCCACGGGGTTGAGCCGGGCGCGCAGCTCGGCGTTCAAGCGCTCGGTGCCGAGCAGGCCGCGGTTCATCGGCGAGAGAACCTGAATCTCGGTAAAGGGGTTGAAGCCGAAGCTCGCGGGGATCCGCTCCGCCACCAGCATCTCGACCGTCTTTAGAATCTCTTCGGGATCGCGCCGCTCGATGATGAAGAAGTCCCCTTCGCCGGGCGGCGCCGAGAGCGGCATGTCGCCGCGGTTGATCCGGTGGGCATTGATCACGATCGCGCTCTGTTCCGCCTGACGGAAGATCTCGGTCAGGCGGACTACGTCCACCACCTCGGAGCGGATCAGGTCGCCGAGCACGCTGCCCGGGCCGACCGAGGGGAGCTGGTCGACGTCTCCCACGAGGATCAACCGGCCGCGCGGCGGCAGGGCGCGCGCAAGGCTCCAAGCGAGCTGCGCGTCGATCATCGAGGCCTCGTCGACGATCGTCACCTCGGCATCGAGCGGCAGATCGGGACCGCGCTGGAAGGCGCGCAAACGGGGATCGAATTCGAGCAGCCGGTGGAGCGTCGAGGCCTCCGCGCCGGTCGCCTCGGAAAGCCTTTTCGCCGCCCGTCCGGTCGGCGCGGCCAAGGCGATCTTCAACCCCTTCTTGGTCAAGATGCTCACCAGCCCGCGGACCAGCGTCGTCTTGCCCGTTCCCGGGCCGCCGGTGATCACCAGCAGTTGGCTCTTCAGGCTCTGGCGGATCGCCTCGCTCTGCTGCGCCGCCAGCTCGATGCCCTGGCGTTTTCCCAGCCAGGCGAGAGCGCGGTCCGGGTCGATGTCCAGCGGCCGAGGGGGAGGCGGGCCGACCAGAAGCCGGCGCAACTGCTCGGCGAGCCCCGTCTCCGCGGCGTGGAGTGTCGCGAGGTAGACGGGGGCTTCGCCGGCCCGGGCTTCGCTCTTCGCTTCGGCCGAGGGGGATGGGTGCGTTTCGAGCACCGCCCGTCCGTCGAGCGAAATCTCCCCCAAGGCCTGTTCGAGAAGGGCAGGATCGGGGCCGCCGAGCAGCACCCCGGCGTTGCCGAACAGACGCTTTCGCGGCAGGAACAGATGCCCCCGCTCGCTCGCTTCGCCGAGCGCGTGGAGCAGCCCCGCCTCCAGCCGGCGCGGGGCGTCGGCCGGCAGACCGAGCGCAAAGGCGATTCGATCGGCGGTTTTAAAGCCGATGCCGAAGACGTCGATCGCGAGCCGGAACGGATCTTCCCGCACCACGGCGAGCGCATCCGAGCCGTAGCGTTTGTAGATCTTCATCGCATGGCCGGTCTGGACGCCGTGCGATTGGAGAAACACCATCAGCTCGCGGATGCCGCGCTGCTCGTCCCACGCCTTGCGGATGTCGGCGCTACGTTTCTTGCCAATCCCGGAAACCTCGGTCAGGCGCTCGGGGTTGCGCTCGATCACGTCAAGCGTCTCCAGGCCGAAGGCCGCGACCATCCGCTTGGCCATCTCGGTCCCCATCCCGCGGATCATCCCCGAGCCGAGATAGCGCTCGATGCCGGTGAGGGTCGAGGGGGCGACGGTCTGAAACGAGTGCGCGCGGAACTGGCGACCGAACTTCGGATCGTTGCCGAACTTGCCTTCCAGACGAAGCGTTTCGCCGGCTTGGATTCCCGGCAGGCTGCCGACCACGGTGGTCGGCTCCCGCTCGCCCGAGACGGAGAGGCGGAGCACGGTCCAACCGTTTTCGGGATTGTGGAAGACGATCCGCTCGATCGCGCCTTGCAAACTCTCGACTGGTTCGCCGGGGGGAGCGCCGAAAGGGAGGGTCATCGTTAGGGGGGAGTCTACGACACTGCGCTTTCCACGCCGGAACGTGCCAAAATGACCCGCATGGCTGCCGCTCCCGACCGTCCCCTCGTTCTCGTCATCGACGATGAAACCGGCTCGCGCGAATCGATGGCGATCGCGCTCGAAAAAGCCGGCCTTACCGTGCGCACCTTCGACGACGCTAGGAAGGCGCTCGAATACCTGGAAGAAAACGACGGCGCGCGCCTCGCGGTCTGCGATCTGCGCATGCCCCACGTCGACGGTTTGGCGTTCTTGAATCAGGTCCGCGAGCGCGGCTACGAGCTGGCGGTCTTGCTGGTCACCGGCTACGGCTCGATCGAGTCGGCGGTCGAGGCCATGCGGGTCGGCGCGGACGACTACCTGACCAAGCCGGTCGATCTCTACGAGCTGCGCAAGCGGGCGATGAATTTGATCGAGAAGGACCAGCTCCGCCAGGAGGTCACGGTCCTGCGGGAACAGCTTGACAAACGCTACGGCTTCGAGAGCATCATCGGCCGCTCGGGGGCGATGGAGCGCCTGTTCGAGCAGATGAAGCTGGTGGCGCCCACCCGGTCGACCGTCTTGATCCAGGGCGAGAGCGGCACCGGCAAGGAGTTGGTGGCCAACGCCCTCCACCGGGTGAGCCCGCGGCGGAACGAACGGTTCCTGGCGATCAACTGCGGCGCGATCCCGAGCGACATCCTAGAGAGCGAGCTGTTCGGCCACGAGCGCGGCTCGTTCACCGGGGCGGTGGCGCGGAAGATCGGCAAGTTCGAGCTGGCCCATCGCGGTACGCTGTTTTTGGACGAGATCAGCGAGCTCTACCCGGAGCTTCAGGTCAAGCTGCTGCGCGTACTCGAAGAGCGGCGGGTCATGCGGGTCGGCGGCAGCGATCTGATCGACGTCGATTTCCGTCTGATCGCCGCGACCAACCGGGACCTCGAAAAGGAGATCGCCGAGGGGCGTTTCCGCGAGGATCTCTATTACCGGCTAAAGGTGGTCACCCTGCGCATTCCCCCGCTGCGCGAACGGCCGACCGACATTCCGCTCCTGCTCGAGCATTACTTGAAGGCCTTCGGCCAAGAGCACGGAAAAGAAGCGAAGCGGGTGGCGCCCGAGGCGCTCGAAATTTTGGTCCGCTACCCCTGGCCGGGCAATGTACGGCAGCTGAAGAATGTGGTCGAATCGATGGTCATCTTCGCCGGCTCGGGCACCATCGGTCTGCGCGATCTGCCGGCCGAAGTCCGCGATTCAAACGGCCTCTCCCTGCCGATTTCGCCCGGTCCGGTGGCGACGGGGAGTCTCGCGCAGACCGTTCCGAACGGCCTGTCGGGGGATTCGGCTTACGAACCGAACGGTGGCGGCTCGCCCTCGGCGGTGCCATCTCCCTCGATGGGGGCACCGAAGACGATGGCCGAGATCGAACGCCAGGCGATCCTGGAGACCTTGGAAAAGACCGGCGGCCACCGCGCGCGCGCCGCCGATCTTCTCGGCATCGGCCTGCGGACGCTGCAACGGAAGCTCAAGGAATATAAAGACGAAGGCTACTTTCACGAGGATTGAGGCCGTATGGACTGAAGGAGGTTCGAGCTCTAGCGATGGAATTGCCGGCGGAAGTGTTCATCCACAACGAACTCCTGGGCCTCAAAGGGCACCTGGGGACGCTGGTCCGTATCTCGGACGGCGGGTATTACGAGGTCAACTGCACGTTCGGCGAGAAGCTGCACCGCACCATGCTGCCGATCGAGCAGACGGTGCTGATCGCTCGCGCGCCGGAGGAGACGACCGGTATCGAGCCGGAGGTCGAGCGCTAGATGGATACGTTGTCCGATGCAGGCTTGAGCGTCTCGGCTCCCGCACCGGTGCGGCTGTCGGTGAACGTCGATCACGTCGCCACCCTGCGCCAAGCCCGCAAGGCGAGCTACCCCGATCCGGTCGATGCCGCACGGCTGGCCGAGGCGGCCGGAGCGGCGGGGATCACCGTTCACCTGCGCACCGATCGCCGGCATATCCAAGATCACGACGTCGAGCGCCTGCGGCCGGTGGTGGTCGGCAAGCTGAACCTCGAAATGGCGGCGGAGCCCGAAATGCTGGACGTGGCGCTCCGCTTCCAGCCCCATCAGGTCACCCTGGTGCCGGAACGGCCCGAGGAGCTAACCACCGAAGGAGGCCTCGATCTGCGCCTCCACGGCGACCGCGTCCGCGCCGCGACCGAGCGCCTGGCCGCGGCCGGGATCGCCGTCTCGATCTTCATCGATCCCGACCCGGACCAGATCGAGCCGCTCGCCCGCCTGCGCGAAATCGGAGTCTCCGGTTTCGAAATCAACACCGACGCCTACACCCGCTCTATCCCCGGTCCCGAGCGAGACGCCGAATGGGTTCGAGTCGCCCACTCCGCGGCCCTAGGCCGCGCCGCGGGCCTCAACCTCTACGCCGGCCACGGCCTCACAGTTCAAAACGTCGCCCGAATCGCCGCGATCGAAGGAATGGAAGAACTGAACATCGGCCACGCCCTCATCTCGCGCGCCGTGCTGATCGGCATGGCGGCGGCGGTGGAGGAGATGCTCGCGGCGATGAGCAAATAGGCTTTCCCTAGTTTTCGTCAGGCACCAGCCTGGCGCTTTTCAGTTCGCTGCCTTTCGTGCGGCGTCGAAGGGCAACTCCGGCGGCGCTGGGCCAAGCTGCCGGTCCAGTTCGGCGATGATTCGGGCGAGATCTTCCGCCGCCGTTTCGAGAGTTTGGCAGAGCTGTTCTTCTTCTTCCGTCACCTTCGAGACGCGCCGCGTCGAGGCGAGCCCGAAGAGAGTCTGCTGCGTATGCCAAAGGTCGGCGACCCCGGCACGCGAGCCGGCCTTGAGCCACGACTCTCCGAAGCCTGGCCCCTCTTCCAATTCGAGCGCATCCTCGGCAATCTGCTCGCAAACGGCTTGAAGCCGGCGACGCAGTCCCGGCCGGGTGAAATGAACCAGGACCGACTCGCGAAAGGGCGCAAGCTCCGCCCAGCGGCGTTGGAACGGGCCGGTCACCGGGTTTGTGCCCGTTTCATCGGCGTGGCCTCGGCAAATTCCGGTGGCGGAAGAGCCTTCTTTCTTGAACCAGACCGAAGAAAGCCTCTTGATTGTCATTGCCTCTCGCGATCAGCGCCGCATAGACCCGCAGGTTTAGAAGAGCGCCTTCGGGGAGCGGTTTCACCTCCAGCAGAACCAGCAGCCGCGCGGCCAGCTCCGGAAGGATTCGTCCTCGGCCTTGTCGCAGCAGCACAGCTCCCAACTCGATGTAGGAATCCGCGGCTTCGAGCACGTCACCGGTGGTTCGCCACGTCCCGGCGGCGCGTCCGAAGAGCCTGGCGGCGTCTTCCAGGTCTCCCAGGTCTCGGGAACGTTCAGCCCGGGCGAAGATCTCTTCCGCCCCTTGGCGAGACCGTCCCAACCCGGGCGGGATCTTCTCGATGCGGGATGCGCAGTCCATGCAGCGAAGGGTAGATGCAAAGATTCAGCTTTCGCGTTACCCTGCCGCCGATCGAAATGCAGTTCTCGATTCCGGCAACTTATGTGGGCTGGCCCGGACGGGACGAGCTGCGTTTCCTGGCGGATGAGTTGAGGAGAGAGCCTCCAGGTAAAGAGCGCCCAAAGACGAAACCAGGTTTCCGTTCGCTGCGGCCGGCTCGCCGCCCGGTCTCTTCGTTGTCACGAAAAGCGGCGCAGCGGCAACAAGATGTAGGAAAGCCCTCAGGAGACTCTTCAATGCCCAAGGTCGACGTGCCGCCAAACAATCTCGCGCTGCAGCTGGTGCGCATCGCGAGGCGCATGAATCAGGAGGAGCTTGGCGAGTTGATCAGCAACACGAGCCAGGTCAAGGAGATCGAGAACGGCCGGAGAACCCTTCCGCGCGCCGAGCTGGAAGAATACGCCGCG
>JBBRUC010000048.1:0-32438 GCA_038248205.1 Thermoanaerobaculia bacterium | reverse complement strand
GTAGCCAGGGGGCGCACCTGGTGCTTACCGGAAGCCACCGGTTCGACGCAGAGGCCAGCTCGACTTGCGCGCTTTTCCCCAACCAGACGTTTCAGATCGCCCTGAACATCCCGGGGGCGCCCTTTTTCGTCCTGCGCCTGGAGGATTTTCAGGGCGCGGGCGACTACGAAGGGGACGCGCGGGTGCGCGCGAACTACTCCGGAGAGGTGATCCGCCAGTCGCGGGGTCCGGCCAAGACGACGATCACGGTCAACCCGCCGGAACAAGAAGGCGGGAAGGATGCGATTTCGGGCTCGTTTTCCGGTACGTACCAGGGCGATGCAGGCGGCGGAACGGTCTCGGGCACATTTGAGCGCTGCCTGTACGAGCTACGGCCGGTCGACGGGTAAAAAGCGGCCGAACCGTCGGAACCGACGACGCGGCCGTTCCGGGGAGGAACGACCGCGTCGATGTTCAGCGTGTCTGAGGGATACCGCGCGGGATCGCTAGATCCGGACGGTCGTGCCGTCGAACTTGGTGAAGGTAAAGCCTCGGAAGAAGCCGCGACGGTTTTCGTTGTAGCTCTTGCTCTGATCTTCGAGCATACCGATCGCGATCTTCTCGCCGAGCTTGAACGACTCGATCGCGTCGCTGCGCCAATGGACGCCTGCCACGTTGCGGCCGGTGCCGATGTTCGAGCAGAGCTTGTTGAGTTCGCCGCCGACCGTCAGGGCCGGACCCCGATATTCTTCCAGGGACAAGCCGTCGTCGGTCACCCGCAACGGATGGGGAATCTCGTAGGTTTCGTCGAACGTGGCCTTGAGGATGGTGACGCAGGCACCCGCCACGGTGGCGTGGCCCGCCGTGTAGGACGGATGGGTCGGCGATCCTTCGGGGAAGGCCATCGGAAGCAGGTAAGTGCCGTACTTGTCGAACGCCGCGTCGGGCGCCGCCGAATTGAGGATTTCGTTGTGAAGAACGCCAGGATAGCGACCGGCGGTCTTCTGCAAGTGGACCAGGCCGCCGAACGCTTCCGGCCGGAGACGGCGATGCAGGAACCACTTCTGGAACCAGGTCGCCTTAAGCGCGCGGGTCGCGACCTCGCAGAGGAGAGCCGCGAAGTGCGGCGGTCCGAACGTCGCGAAGCCGAGCTGGTTTTGCGAGTTCCGATAGGGATTGCTCCGATTGGGCGGGCAACCGATGCCGTCGGCGTTCTGGTCGAAGGTGCTCGGGGGGGCTCCGAGAATCAAGAGTGCGTTGAAATAGGCCTGGAAGAGAACGTCCATTTGCACCCAGGCCGACAGGTCGCGGCCGTTTCTCAGGTAACGCCGCTGGGGATCGTAGGTCGTGGACTCGTTGACTCCGCCATTCTGCACCGTCAGCCAGTCGGCAAAGGTCGTCATATGGTCGGTGCCCGGGGCAAACACGCGCGCGCGGCGATCCACGAACTCCGCGCCGAAAGGCGTCCGCAAGATCAGGAACTGCGAGAGGTAGGGACCGTCCGTGGCGCCGGGAAGGGGGTCGCGAAAGAGGGTCTGCGGCGTGACGATTCCGCCTGCCTTCGGGCCTTTGAAGACGCTCAGGTTGTTCAGGTCGTCGCAGGCGGCCGCGACGTCGGCATTGCCTTCAAAGTCGTCGAAGCTGACGTCGCGAAGGAGTGCCATCCAGTAGAGCTCAGCCGCTTCGCCAGCTTCTTCCGCGCTCGAAAGCTTCGGCGCGGGAGGCGCCGTCAACGCCTGGGGGTCGTACCCTTCCAGTTCGTAGGCCATGCCCGCCTGGGGGTTGGTCAAAAGGCGGGGACCGCCCAGGGGAATGTTCTCGAAGTCGCGCGGCGACGCGGTTTGTACCGCTTTCTTGAGAGCCGAGAAGGCAGCCGCGTCGACTTCGCCGAAACTATTGTGAGGAAGACCCTTGTGGTAGCTGGCGATACGGTTGGGGAAGCGGGCCTCGTCGCCGTTCGACCGGTGCTGGGGGTGCGGCGCGTCGCGCCGAACCTTGGCCGCGTTGACCCGGAAATTGTACGCTCCGGTGATCCGGCCGATATTCAGCCCGTCCAGAATGATGGCTTCCCCTTCAACGCCAGGCGCCTCGGCGGTCGCCGCGGCCTCCCCCTTCGGAGCGAACGCGAGTGCGCCGGCTCCCACGCCCAACACTGCTGCGCCTGCGCCACCCAGAAATTGGCGGCGGTTGACGTCTGGTAGCTCGGCGCTTTCCGGCGCCAGGGTTTCGTCCTGCGTGGTGCTCATACAGGTACTCCTATGGGGTTAAGGTCGGCGAACTCCGGGAGCGGCGCCGAAATCGATTTTCAAAGAAAAGAAATCCGAATCTGAGGCAGGGTCGTACCTATACGAGCGAAGGTGTAGGATCGGGCGCAAAGTGTGACATAGAGCGCGGTCGGTTCGCCATCCCTGTTTTTCTGCCCACTCCCAATTCTCCGGTCTTGCGGGAAGAAAGTCGGCTGATATATGGTTTCGGGCTCTTGCGGCATCCTGGCCCTCCGCCGGGTTGCCCCATTCAAGAGTCCAAAGCAGAGAGGGGATCGTTCCCGTGAAAGAAAATCTCCACCCCCAGATGCACCTGGTCACCGCGATCTGTGCTTGCGGCAACACCTTCGAGACCCACTCGACCAAGAAGGATCTCCGGCTCGAGATCTGCAGCGTGTGCCATCCGTTCTTTTCCGGCAAGCAGAAGCTGATCGACACCGCCGGCCGCGTCGAGCGCTTCAAGAAGCGCTACAACCAAGCTGCAGCGTAGCTCCGCTCCCGAAAGAACCCTTGAGCGCCGCGGCCACCCTGGCCGCGGCGTCGCTGTTTCCGGGTGACGAGGAGCCGAGGTAGCCCATGTTCGAACGCCTTGCCGAGATTCAAAGAACCTACGAGGATCTAAACGCCAAGCTCGCCGATCCTTCGGTGCTGGGCGACCACAAGGCCTATGCCGACACCAATCGGCACATCGTAGAGCTGCGCCCCTTGGTCGATCTCTACCGGCAGCACGAGAGCATCGTCCGGCAGATCCGCGAGGCGAAAGAAGTCATTGCCTCGACTCCGAAGGACGACGAGATGTACGCCTTCGCCGAAGAGGAACTCGGCCTGCTGGAGCCCCAACTCGCCGAAGCGGAAGAAGCGTTGCGCATCGAGCTGACGCCGAAAGATCCGAACGACGCGCGCAACGTCGTGCTCGAAATCCGTGCCGGCACCGGCGGCGACGAGGCGACCCTCTTTGCCGGCGAGCTGTTCCGCATGTACAGCCGCTACGCCGAGCAAAAAGGCTGGCGGGTTGAGGTGATCGACATCTCCGAATCGGGGGTCCGGGGGATCAAAGAGGTCTCGGCGATCATCGAAGGGCGCGGCGCCTACAGCCGGCTCAAGTACGAAGGCGGCGTCCACCGCGTCCAGCGGGTGCCCGAAACCGAAGCCTCGGGGCGCATTCATACCTCGGCGGTAACGATCGCCGTGCTGCCCGAGGCCGAAGACGTCGAGATCGCGGTGGAGGAAAAAGACCTGCGGATCGATCGCTTCTGCGCCTCCGGCCCGGGTGGCCAGGGGGTCAACACGACCTACTCCGCGGTGCGCATCACCCATCTGCCGAGCGGCATCGTGGTCAGCTGCCAGGACGAGCGGAGCCAGATCAAGAACCGCGCGAAGGCCATGCGCGTTCTAAAAGCCCGCCTGTTCGAGCAGGAGCAGCAGAAGCAGGACTCGCAAATGGACGAGGAGCGGAAGAAAATGGTCGGCTCCGGCGACCGGTCGGAGAAAATCCGCACTTACAACTTCCCCCAGAATCGCGTCACCGACCACCGCATCGGCGTCTCGGTCCACAACCTGCCCGGCGTGCTCGAAGGGGGCATGGATGGCTTGATCGATCCGCTCGTCGCCCACTACCAGGCGCAGAAGATGGCCGACAACGCGGGGCGGGCGGCGGCGTAAGGGGCGGCTCCCAAAAACCTCCAGGCCGTCGTCATCCCGAGCGAGAGCGAGGGATCTGGCCTATCAAGCCTCTTTCTGGTTCACCAACTGGCCGCAAGCCCCTTGCACGTCGCGGCTGCGGCTTTTTCTCACGCTCACGAAACAGCCATGGTCCCGCAGGCGGCGCAGGAACCTCTGAACCCTCTCCCCGGCTGGCTCGCGGAAGGCTGAGCGGGCGTGCTCGTTCATCGGAATCAGGTTCACGTTGTGGCGAAGGCGCAGGTCGCCGAGCCAGGCGGCGAGGCGGTCGGCGTCTTCGTCGGAGTCGTTCTCTCCGGCGAGTAGTACGTACTCGATCAAGAAGCGCTCGTTCTTCTCCAGAGGCCAGTCGGCTAGGGCTTGGCGCAGCCGGGCGAGGTTGAAGGCCCGGTTGATCGGCATGGTCGCCGAGCGCTGCGCGTCGGTCGTGGCGTTGAGCGACACGGCCAGCTGCGGCCGCGGGGTCATCTTCGCCAGCCGCTCGATTCCCGAGACAAGGCCGGCCGTGCTGACCGTGATCCGCCGAGACGAGAGTCCCGCGCCGCCCGGGTGACAGAGCACCCGAATCGCCCGGTGGACGTGGTCGAGGTTGTGGAGCGGCTCGCCCATGCCCATGAATACGAGGGTCACCAGGTCACCCCGCCGGGGTCCGAGTTCGTGCATCAAGACGAGCACCTGGCCGACGATCTCCCCGGCGGAGAGGTTCCTTACGATGCCCATCGCCCCGGTCGCGCAGAACGTGCAACCGAGGGCGCAACCGACCTGGCTCGAAATGCAGAACGTTACCCGGCCATCCGGCCGTCGCGGCATGTGGATCGCCTCAATGCGGTGGCCGTCGGACAACTCCAACACCAGCTTGGTTGCGCCGTCTTCGGACGGAAACCGTTCGACGGTCCGGGGGAGCGCAAGGTCCGTATGCTCCGCCAACCACGCCCGGGTGTTTCGGGCCAGAAACAGCTGATCGCCGGTCTCACCGTCCGGCACCCAGGTGCCTACCCGCTGGAGCCGGCCGAAAGCGTGGGCCGGAACCCCTGGGCAGCCGAACTCCGCGAGCTGATCCGGCAACAGCGCCCACGCCGAGGGAAGACCGGGACGTTCGGGCGCGCGGCGTTCCCAGGCGGCTGGACCGTCTGAAGCCGCCGGGGAGGGCGGAGCTACGGGGGCTCGAGGGATCGAAAGAGTCGGCATGGAAGAGAGGGATCTCGCGCGCCGCGCTACATCTTGTCCGGCATGGGCACACCCAGGACGTCGGCGAGGGTCTCCAGCCCCTTCTGGTACACCTGAATGGCGGCCAGCCGGGCGGTTCGGAGGGTCTCGTCCTTCTCGTGAAGGATCGGGTGCTTGTGGTACGCCTGGTTGAACTTTTGGGCCAGTTCGAGCGCCTGGCGGGCGACGATCGACAGCTCCAGCCCCAGGGCGCCCCGCTCGATCGCCTCTTCGACCTGGGCGGTCGCGAGCACCAGATCCCATAGGTCGTCGGCGTAGGCCTCGGCGGGAATCGCCGCCGCGTCCTCGGCCGATACGTCCGCGGCCAGGTCAGCCTCGATCAGCTTCCTGCGGATGTTTTTCGCCCGTACCAGCGAGTATTGAAGGTAGGGGCCGGATTCCCCCTCGAACGACAGCGCCTCGTCGAAGTCGAACGCGATCACCCGGTTGGTGGTCGCCTTGACCATGAAAAAGCGGATCGCCGCGACCGCGATCTGGTGCGCCAGGGTGTCGAGGGTCGCCGGATCGAGGTCGCGGTTGCGCGCGGCGATCTCCTCGCGGCTCTTGGCTTGGAGCTGGTCGATCAGGTCGTCGGCCTTGACGCCGATCCCCTTCCGGCCGGACATCTCCAGCGCCTTCTCTTCGCCTTCGACCGCGAACCCGAGCAGCCGTGCGGTGGCCGGCGAAAGGGCGACCATCTCGTAGGCGAAATGGACCGAGCGCTGGGCCTCTTCCCCATGGCCGAGCGATTGCAGTCCGGCGCGGACGATCTTCTGGAGATAGGACTGGCGGTTGTCGATCACGTTGATAACCCGGTCGGCCCCGCCGAACGCCGGGTGTTCCGCCACCCCGTCCTCGTGGCAGGTCTGCCAGAGGCTCTGCTCGGTCCACAGGCGGTATTCGAAGTCTTGGCCCAGCAGCCCGAACTTCCACAGCTGGTAGGCGATGTCCTTGCCGACGTAGGTCACTGTGCCGTCCGAGCGGACGATCACCTTGTCCGGATCTTCGAGACCCGCGAACTCGTCGCTCTCCGAGAGCGGCATCACCCAGCAGCCGGCGTTCTTGCCGTCGGCTTCGAGCCGCACGGCACCCGAAACCTTCAGGCGCTCGAACGCGACGTCGAAGAAGTGGAGCGCCAGGATGTCGCTCTCGTGGGTGAGCAGGTCGTAGCCAATGCCCAAACGGGCCATGGTGGCAAGGTGGCGACCGACGATCCGCCGGGCGACCAGACGACCCATCTCGGCGCGTGGCCCCGCTCCGGCTTCCAGCTCGTGGAGCGTCGCGCGGCGGAGCGCCTGGCGTTCGGGATCGCTCCCGAACCACCGGCCGACCTCGCTGTAGAGATCCCAACAGTGGTAGTCGAACGGCTCCGGCAGGGCCGCCACCTCGGCGAGTGTCGAGCCGCGCAGATCGAGAAAGCCGACCACCACGTCGGCCACCTGGACCCCCGTGTCGTCGATGTAGTTCTGCACCTCGGTCGGGTACCCGAGCGCGCGGAGCGAGCGGCCGAGCACGTCGCCGAGCACGGCGTTCCTCAGGTGGCCGATGTGCGCCGCCTTGTTCGGATTGATGTTCGTATGCTCGACGATCACCTTTTCCGGGCGAGGGGTGCCGGAGAGGATCGGTGCGTCGAGCAGCGTACCGACGAGCGCCGGCCGGTCGAGGAACAGGTTCAAATAGCCGGCGCCTAAGATTCGGATCTCGCGTACGCTCGAAGGCAGGCGAAATTCGGCCTGGAGTTCCTCGGCGATCGCCTTGGGGTTCTTCTTGAGCGTTCGGGCGAGCTGGAGCGCGGCGGGAAACGCCAAGTCGCCCAGCTCGCGCCGCGGCGGAACTTCTAAAACCGGATCGTGATCGACGCCGAACCGGTCGCGGATCGCCCGGGTCATCTCTTGCTTCAGCTGGGAATTGAGCTCTTTCCACATGGTCGCGGGAGTCTACATCAGGGGGTTCCTCCGGAATTCTCACCCCTCGACTCCGCGCCGACGCCGTCCTTGATATGATTTGGTCACCGCAAGCAGTTCCCGGCTGGAGGCCCAGGCAGTGACGACGAGCGAGAACAGGGTGACATTGACGCTAGAGCACACCCAGCTCGAGCTGATCGAGGGTGACATCACGAACGTGGATGTCGATGCGATCGTCAACGCGGCCAACGAATCCTTGACTCTCGGAACCGGCGTCGCCGGTGCGATTCTCAAGAAGGCAGGCTCTTCGATCCAGGAAGAATGCAACCGGATCGGCTACGCCGCGGTTGGCTCGGCCGTGATGACCGGTCCCGGCCACCTGAAGGTCAAGCAGGTGATCCACGCCGTCGGGCCGCAGATGGGCGAAGGGGACGAGGACCGGAAGCTCGCCTCCGCCGTCCGCTCGGCGATGGCGCTCGCGGACCGCGCCGGCCTGCGCTCGATCGCGATCCCGGCGATCTCGACCGGCAATTTCGGCTTCCCCGTAGACCGGGCCGCGCGCATCCTGCTGACCGAGGTGCATCGCTACCTGCAAGGGGGCACCAAGCTCGAACGGGTCGTGGTGGTGCTCCACGACAACGAGGCCTTCGGCACCTTCCGGCGCGAGCTACGGCGGGGCTTTCGGTAGGGGTACCCTCTACGCCCCGAATTTCGCCAGCCGGCCGGCGTTGGCGAGCAGCAGCGACATCATCTGGTAGGAGGGGATCGTACCGATCTCGCCGTGGGCGCAGGCGCGCTCGGAGAATTCGTCCACGAAGCCGAACGAGCAGATCGCGGAATGGATCAGCAGCGGCACCGGATGCCAGCTATGAGCCTTCATCGGTGCCGGGGTCGAATGGTCGCCGGTGACCGCCACGACATCCGGCCCGAGCGCCAGCAGATCGGGGAAATGCGCGTCGACGTCTTCGAGCACTTGGACCTTCGCCGCCAGATTCCCGTCCTCGCCCGCCTGGTCGGTCTGTTTGACGTGGAGGAAGAAAAAGTCGAACCGATCCCAGGCCGCGCGCACGGCCTCGAGGATCTCGGCGAACTTCTTGCCGCAGGGAACGATCTCCATGCCGCTCGCCGCCGCCGCCCCCCGATAGAGCGGAGAGCCGGCGAACGCCCCGGCCCGCAGCTTGTACAGCTCGGGGATCTGCGGCAGGTGCGGCAGTTGTGAGAACCCGCGGAGCAGAGCGCGGTTCGCCCGCGGCTCCTCGGAGGTTGTGCGCTCGATGATCTCGACGATCCGAGCGATCGCCGCGGCGGTCGCCTCACCCTCCGGCGCGGTCGCCTGAACGGGCAGCGGCGGTACGTCCAGCTGCTGCGGATCGGTGTCGGCGATCGCCGCGGAGAGCGGGGCGCCGCCCACCTTCCCTTGAAGGTGAAGGACGAACCGGTGCCCTTCGCCCGGCGCCACTTTGACGATCAGACCCGGGATCGGTGAAGCATCCAGCGCGGCGGAAAGCGCCTGATTGATCACCTTGCACAGCCGTTGACACTCTTCGGTCGGGATGCGCCCGGCTCGACGGTCGGTGAGATTTCCGGCCGGATCGGCGGTGGCGAAGTTGCCTCGCGCGGCGACGTCCCCCGGGCCGATCGCCAATCCCTCTCCGATCGCTTCGAGGATGCCGCGACCGATGTCGGTGCTGGGATCGCTCGGGTCGTAGCCGAACAGGCCGAGGTGGCCGGGTCCGCTGCCCGGAGTCACCCCCGGATAGACCGGCACCAAGCGGCCGAGCGAGGAACGGCCGGCGAACGCATCCAAATGCGGCAGCCGTGCCGCTTCGAGCGCGGTCTCTCGCTGCTCGGCCGTTCGGATGTCACCCACCCCGTCGAGGACGAGGAGGACGATCTTCGAATCGCCGGGCTGGGCCAGTCGGTGCAGCAGATCGAGGTGGCGCATCGGGCCTCGAATCAAGCCACGAAGTAGGCGCTGGCGCGGACCTGCACCCGGGCGCGGGTTTCAAAGCCGCTGCCGGCGAGCGCGAAGGCGCAGTGCGCGGCGAGCACCGGCAGCACGATCCAGCCGTCGAAGCTGTCGCTTCCCGCGTAGGGCGGCACGACCGGCTCGATCTCCGCGAGCTTGGTCCAGTGCTCGTCGTCGGGGTCGAACGAGGCGCGCAGCTCGACGTAGGCGCGGTCGAGGTCGATCGTCCGCTGGCCGGACGGGTGCCAGAGCGAAAAGACGAATCGGATTTCGTCGTACGAATGGGTCTCGAGGTAGGACTGCCCGGCCGCCACGAGCGGAAAGACGAACGATCCCCCGGTATCGGTCGCGAAGATCTCGGGAGTCGAATCGAAAAGCAGTTGGCGGGGCGCAGTGGGGTTGGTCATCTCGTCTCCGCGCGGGGGTTCCGCGGTGCGCGCGCGAGCTCCAACGCTCGCGTCACGCGGTGCCGGGTTTCAGTCTCGTCGGCGCCCAACAAAGGGCCGCCGATCCCAAAGGCCGAAGCTCCGGCCGCAGCGTAATGTGGAATCTCCTCGATGCCGAAACCGCCGGCAGCGAGCATTGGGATGTCTCCCAGAGGTTGACGGATCGTCGCGAGATACGCCGCGCCGCCCACGGGCGGCAGAGGATACACCTTCACGAGATCCGCTCCCAGCTCGCGGGCGGCCACCACCTCGGTTGGGGTGAGCGCGCCGCAGACCCAGAAGAGATCCGCCGCGCGGACCAGGGTGCCGACCTCGGCGCTGACGTTCGGGGTAACCAGAAATTCGGCACCCGCGGCGATCGCGGTGCGCGCTCGCTCGACCGTGGTCACCGTGCCCATTCCGATCCAGGGCGCGCCGTCGCCGTTTCTTTGGGCGAGCAGCTCCCGCACCAGGTCGGCGGCGCCGGGAACCGTGAACGTAATCTCGACCAAGTCGAGCCCGCCGGCCAAAAAGGCCTCGGCCTGGGATCGGGCGACCGACCGGTCGTCGGTACGAACTACGCCGATCACCGGAGAGAGGGAGAGCGAGAGCGCGACGCGCGCCCGGTTGGTTTCGACAGCTTCCAGCATACGGCGCCGAGCATATCATCGGGTCTTCCGGCCGAAATCACGGGCCGGCAAAGCCCTCGGGAGGGCTCCTGGAGCCACGAATCGAAAGAAAGAGCGAACGGCAACTAGTATTTAGGGTGTGAAGCGGTATCATCAATGGCTCGCGGCGGAAACCACCGCCCGCGAGTTGAGAGTTTTAGGGCGTTCGAATGGCTGCCTCCAATCGACCTGCTACCGATCGACCTGCTTCCGAATCCGTCGGCTCCGAATCGCCGTCGGCCGATCGT
The DNA here is from genome assembly GCA_038248205.1 of Thermoanaerobaculia bacterium. Lineage (GTDB taxonomy): Bacteria > Acidobacteriota > Thermoanaerobaculia > Multivoradales > UBA5704 > DASYKS01. The sequence goes on along the minus strand of JBBRUC010000048.1, from coordinate 22,095 downwards.
GGAGTGGTCCGGGAGTCTATCGAGGATCTCCTGCAGAGACTCAGGCCGCGTCTCAAGCAAATCCTTGCGCGCTATCGTGTGCCCGCGCACGATGCGGAGGATCTGGTGCAGGAATCGCTGGTTTCGACGCTCCAGAAGTGGAGCGAGATCCAAGATCCGGAGGCTTGGCTTCTCGTAACCTTGCGCAACCGCTGCGTCGTCTACTGGCGCAAGAAGCATACGAACCTCTACAACTCGGTCGATGCGGTAATCCTAGAGCTGCTCTCGGAGCCCGAGGCGGCACCCCAGGAGAAAGCCGAGGTCCGTTGGGATCTCGACAATTTGATCGAGGGGCTGCCCCCGCGTTGCCGTCGGCTGCTGCGCCTGCGCTATCGGCTGGGGCTCGATTCCGGCGAGGTCGCCGTGCAGATGGGCTACCACCCGTCCAGCGTACGGAAAGTCGCGCGGCGGTGCATGGCCGCGCTCACCGAGCGGATGTTCCTGCGGGGGTACACCAAGCGGCCGATCGAGACCGATCCTTCCGACTCCTCCGAGTCGGATTGACTCAAACGATGGTTGCCGACGGCGCGTCGCGACCCTTCCCGGACAATGCGTTCGCGGTTCGGCGGCAGATCCCGCGCAGGATGCGAACCTCGCGTACCGAAAGCTCGGTCCGGCCCGCGAGCTGACGGAGATCCCGCAGGACTCTCTCGAAGCTGTCGTCGCGATCGAAGCCGACCGCACCGAGCACCTCGGAGACATGCGCGAACATACCTTCCACCTCAGCCGCCGTGGCCGGCTCGAACGGCATGGCGGTGCCCGGCGCGGCGCTCGGAGACTCACCCGCGACCCGTCGGGCCTGGAACAGCTCGTACCCCAAGATCAACACGGCCTGGCTCAAATTGAGCGTCGGCTGCTCGGGCGCGCAGGGGATGTGTACGACGACGTGCGCGAGCGCCAGCTCCGTCCCGGTCAAACCGCCAACCTCCGGGCCGAAGACGATCGCGGTGGGCAGATCGGGCGGATCCTCGGCGAGCAGAGCCGGCAGTTCATGCGGCGTGAGCAGCGGCACCTCCAGCTTGCGGTCGCGGGTCGAAGTTGTCGCCACCACCCGCCGAAAGGGCGCGAGAGCCTCGGCGAGCGAGGCGTGACGCGCGGCAAAATCCAACACGTGATGGGCGCCCATCGCGAACCGGCGGGCGATGTCTCCAAGCAGCGCGGCCGGCTCGACCAAGAGCATCTGATGATGGCCGGTGTTGGCCATCGCGCGAGCCGAAGAGCCGACGTTGCCCTCTTCCCGAGGGCGAACCAAGACGATGGCGGGAGGAATTCTGGGGGCTACCATTCCCACGGACTCTACCAATTCCGCCGGGATGCTCTAAGATCCACCGCCGATCAAGTTCTGACGTCCATTCCCAACTCTTCCCGGGGGAACGCATGCGAAGCGAAGGACCTTTCGTGAGCCGCTTCGGCCTCGACCGACACGGCCTGGAACGCGCCGGAGGCGCTTTCTGGAATCTCACTCCCGCCGCCCTGTGTGAGCAGGCGGTGCGCCGCGACGAGGCCTTCCTGGCCGCCGAGGGGCCTCTCCTCTGCGATACCGGGGCCTTTACCGGCAGGTCGCCCGACGACAAGTTCGTCGTCAAGAATGCCGCCAGTGAAGGCGATATCTGGTGGGGCAACGTCAACCGGCCGTTCGATCCCGAAAAGTTCGAGGCGCTCTACGAGCGGGTGCGCGACCACGTGGCGGGCAAAGACCTGTTCGTGTTCGACGGCTATGCCGGCTGCGATCCGCGCTACCGGATCAAAGTCCGGGTGGTGACCGAGAAAGCCTGGCACTCTCTGTTCGCGCGCAACATGTTCGTGCGCGAGGAGGATGGCGCGGCGCTCGAAGCCTTCGAGCCCGACTTTCTGGTTTTGGACGTTTGCGGTCTCGAAGCCGAGCCCGAGCGCGACGGAACCCGCTCCGGCGCCTTCATCCTGCTCAACCTGGATCGCAAGATCGTGCTGATCGGCGGCACCGCCTACGCCGGCGAGATCAAGAAGAGCATCTTCAGCGTAATGAACTACGTGCTGCCGAAAAACGACATTCTGTCGATGCATTGCAGCGCCAACTACGGTGCCTCCAAAGACGACGTGGCGCTCTTCTTCGGTCTTTCGGGCACCGGCAAGACGACCCTTTCGGCCGATCCCGCAAGAACCCTGATCGGCGACGACGAGCACGGCTGGGGTCCCGACGGCGTGTTCAACATCGAGGGAGGGTGCTACGCCAAGATGATCCGGCTCTCGGCCGAAGGCGAGCCCGAGATCTATTCGACGACGCGGCGATTCGGCACCATTCTCGAAAACGTCGGCTTCGATCCCGATCTGCGGACGCTCGATCTCGACGACGACCGCAAGACCGAAAACACCCGCGGCAGCTACCCGATCACCCACCTTTCAAACGTCGATCCGCAAGGAACCGCTGGACATCCGAAGAACGTCGTGTTTCTCACCTGCGACGCGTTCGGGGTTCTGCCGCCGATCGCCCGGCTCTCGGGCGATCAGGCGATGTACCACTTCCTTTCGGGGTACACCGCGAAGGTCGCGGGCACCGAGCGGGGCGTCACCGAGCCGAAGGCGACCTTCTCGGCTTGCTTTGGGGCGCCTTTCCTGCCGCTCCATCCGGGTGTCTACGCCAAGATGCTCGGCGACCGGCTGTCCCAAGGCGGAGCCAAGGTCTGGCTGGTCAATACCGGGTGGACGGGTGGCCCCCACGGCATCGGCCGCCGAATGAAGCTCTCGCTCACCCGCCGCCTGCTAAAGGCCGCGATCAGCGGAGAACTCGACGACGCGCCATCGGAAAACGATCCGATCTTCGGGCTGAGCGTACCCGTACACGTCGAAGGTGTGCCGGATGAAGTCCTCCGTCCGCGCGAAACCTGGGACGATCCTTTAACCTACGACGCCAAAGCGACCGAATTGGCGCAGATGTTCGTCGACAACTTCGAGAAGTACGCGAGCGGCGTCTCGCCCGCGGTGAAGGCCGCCGGGCCGCAGCTCGGCTAAACACGACCCGGGAGGGGCCGCCCGATCGAAACGGGCGCCCCTCCGGCGAGCCTACGCAGCGGCTTAGCGGTGGGCGTCACGTAGCAGTCTGCGCATAGGGCAGGCTTAGGGCATTCCCGGCAACCCGCTTGCCCCAACCCCTTCCGATCTGTATGCTACAGCCATGAACAATTCTCCTCCTGCCGCGCATCTCCTGCTCTCGACGGCACGGGAGGTCGAGAGTCGAATCGAATCGGCGCTCGATGCGGTCGGGCTTTCTCTGGCGAAGCTGAACGTGCTTTCGCGTTTGGTCGAGGCGGGCGATCCGGTTCCGCTGGGGAGCCTGGCCGAGAAATGCAGCTGTGTGCGCTCGAACATGACCCAGTTGATCGATCGGCTTGAAGAGGAGCGGTTGGTGGAACGATTGAACGATCCGAAAGATCGGCGCTCGGTGCGCGCCGCGCTGACCGCCTCGGGCCGAGAGCGCCATGCTGCCGGAGCGAAGGTTCTCGCGGAGACCGAGGCTCAAATCTTCGGTCGTTTCTCCTCCGTGGATCGTCAGGCCCTTACACGTATCGCCTCTCTGGTCCGGCCAGTGGAGTGAGCCCGGCCTCTTTTTTTGACCCCTGTTACAGGTCTGTACTTTCCAATCTCGAACAGTCCATCTCTGCCTTGTCGGCGATCGGAGTTACCAGTGACTCAGCCTTCTCTTCTCCTCTCCCCCTTTCAGCTCGGCCCCTCGATGCTCGCTAATCGAATGGTGATGGCTCCCATGACCCGGAGCCGAGCGGTGGCCGACAATGTACCGTCCGGGCTGGCCATCGAGTACTACCGCCAGAGGGCGGGCGCCGGTTTGATCGTCACCGAAGGAACGCAGGTTTCGCCGCGAGGGGTGGGATACCTGAGCACCCCGGGAATCTACTCGGATGCGCAGGGAGCCGGCTGGCGCAAAATCACGGATGCGGTTCATGAGCGAGGTGGCAAGATCTTCGCCCAGCTCTGGCACGTCGGCCGAATTTCCCATCCCTTGCTGCAACCGAACGGCGATCTGCCGGTCGCTCCGTCCGCCATCACTCCCGACGGGCATACCCGCACCCTGAGCGGCCCGCAACCGCACGTAGAGCCCCGGGCGCTCGCCCTCGACGAGATTCCGGAGGTGATCGCCGAGTTCGCGACCGGCGCGCGTTGCGCCTTGAACGCCGGATTCGACGGCGTCGAGATCCACGGCGCGAACGGCTACCTGATCGACCAGTTTCTACGGGACGGCACGAACGTGCGGACCGACGGGTACGGCGGCCCGGTCGAAAACCGCGCCCGGTTCCTGCGCGAGGTGACCGCGGCGGTTGCCGCGGTCTGGGGCGCCGACCGGGTGGGGGTTCGCCTGTCGCCGCTCAGCGGCTTCAACGACATGAGCGACTCGGACCCGTTTTCCACCTTCGGCCAAGCGGCGAGCGTGCTCGACGGCTTCGGCCTCGCCTACCTGCACCTGGTGCTGGTCGGCAGTGCAAATCCCGAGAGCGACGAGGGCCGGATCATGGCGCACCTGCGCGAGAAGTTCCGCGGTCCGTTGATCGCCAACGGCGGCTACACCCACGAGACGGCCGAGGCGGCGATCTCCGGCGGTCGGGCCGATCTGGTGTCGTTCGGCGCTTCCTTCCTCGCCAACCCCGACCTGCCTGCGCGTTTCGCTCAGGGGGCATCGCTCAACAGCCCGAATCCGGCGACTTTTTACGGCGGCGGCGCGGAGGGGTATACCGATTATCCGGCTCTGGGGGCGTCGGTCCCGGCCTGAAAAACCTCCTCGTTCTCGGCGACGCGCAGTAGCCAGCGATCGTGGCGAATCCAGGGCGGCCACGGGGGGCCGCCCCTACGGTTCGATTTCGAGCACGAGCTTGCCGCGGACGTGTCCGTCGTCGATCCTCTCGTGGGCACGCCAGACTTCGGCGAGGGGGATCACCTCTTCAATCACGGGGGCGAGGAGCCCCCGATCCGCCCAGGTTGCGAGTTCGGCGAGGTCAGAATCTTTGGTTCGGACGTTGATCCAGCGGGCGCGCTGTTGCGGTCCGATCCGGCTGCGCAGCGCGGTTACCGCCCACCAGAACAAGATGGACGGCCCCGGGCGGGTCGTGACGTAGACACCGCCGTCGTCGGCGAGAACGGGCAGACACGCCGGGAACGAGCGCTTGCCGACCACGTCGAAGACCATCGCGTACGACTCGTCTTCCAGCGTGAAATCGACCTCGTGGTAGTCGATCGCGCGCTCGGCTCCGAGGTTGCTCAGGAATTCAAGGTTGGCGGCGCTCGCCGTGCCGGTCGCGCGAGCGCCGAGGAGACGGGCGATCTGTACCGCGAAGTGCCCGACGCCGCCAGCCGCGCCGTGGATCATCACCCGCTCGGCCGATTGCACCTCGCCGAGATCACGTAGCGCTTGCAGCGCGGTACATCCCGCACAGGGTAGGGCGGCGGCTTCCGCGAACGACAACCGGTCGGGGATCGGCGCCACTTGGTGGGACTTGGCAAGGGTCCGCTCGGCATAGCTTCCTCGGCCGATCCGTTGCGCGCTTCCGAATACCCGGTCGCCGGGCTCGAAATCCGCGACCTCCGGCCCCACCGCCTCGACCACGCCCGCGAAATCCGTCCCAAGCACCAGAGGGAACCGTTCATGCACGAGGAGCCGGAACTTGCCGCTCCGGACCTTCGCGTCCATCGGGTTCACTCCCGCCGCCCGGACCCGAACGAGCAACTCCCCGGTTCCCGGTTGTCGCGGCTCAGGCACCTCTCGCAACGCGAACCGATCGGTGCCGCCGTACGCCTCGATCACCGCGGCGCGCATGAAATGTCCCGAAAAATCAGCTCGCCTTGCGCCGGCTGTCGACCAGTTGCATCGTCGGCTTGGAGACGAACGGAAGGGCGCCGCCGATGTAGTTAAGCGCCTTGAGCAGGACGCCGGGTACCCAGTGGACCTTGGAGCCGTGGACGGCGTCCCAGACCACGCCCGCGATCTGTTGCGGGGAGAGCTTCGCGCCGAAGGTCTCGAGCGAGCCCGCGCGGTAGGACTGCGTTTGCACCATCGGCGTGTCGACATAGAGCGGCATCAGGTCGGTCACCGTGATGTCGTCCTTGGCCAGCTCGATGTTGAGCGCCTCGGTGAAGCCGCGGATGAAAAACTTGGACGCCGAATAGGTCGCGAGATCGGGCACGCCGTAGATTCCGGAGGCCGAACCCATCGAGACGATGTGGGCACGACGCGTCTGCTTGAGCAGATCGAGCGAGGCGTAGATGCCGTTAATCACGCCGAGGATGTTGATTTCGACCGTTCGGCGGTGCTCTTCGAGGGGGGTTTCGGCGAACGGCCCCATGCGCATGATGCCGGCGCAGTTGAACAGCGCGTCCATCCGCCCGCCGCTCCAGGCGCCGAGTTCGGCCACCGCCTTCTGAAACTCGGCGCCGTCGCGGACATCGAGCTTGCGCGTGAAACAGCGGTCTGTTCCCAGCTCCGCGGCCAGCTCCGCCAGCCCTTCCTCGTTGACGTCGATCAACCCTGCGCGCCAGCCGCGAGAGACGAACAGCCGAGCGGTCTCGCGGCCGATGCCGGAGGCCGCCCCCGTGATCAAGATCGTCTTTTGAAGCTCTCTGGCCATTGGAGCCGCCTCCCGCCGGGCCTCGGCCCGAAAATTTCGTCGAGGTGCGGCTAAAATTGCCGCGAAGCGGCATTCTAGTCGAATCGGCTTCTCGCGCACAGAGCCGCGCCCCCTTGGGCTACTCAGGGCTTGTCGTTCTTTGCCACCTCGCCGCCTTTCATCACGAAGCGAACGGTCTCCATCGTCCGGATGTTGGTGAGCGGATCGCCGGAGACCGCGATCACGTCCGCCTGTTTGCCTGCTTCGAGGGTTCCGACGGTCTTGGCGAGGCCGAGCAGATCAGCGGCGTTCTGGGTCGCGGCGCGGAGCGCGGCGGCCGGGTTCATCCCGAGATCGACCATCAACTTGAATTCCTGGGCGTTCAGGCCATGCGGGGAAACCGCGGAATCGGTGCCAAAGGCGATCTTCACCCCGAGCGCCAGCGCCTTTTTAAACATCTCGGACCGGACGGCGACGGCCGCTTTCGCCTTCGCCTCGATCTCGGGCGGATAGTGCCGCTCGGCGGCTTTGCCGGCGACGTACTCGCCCGCGAGCAGGGTGGGCACCAAGTAAGTGCCGCTCTCCTTCATCATCCGCAGCCCTTCTTCATCGAGAAAGGAGCCGTGCTCGATCGAGTCGGCTCCCGCGCGGATGGCGACCTTCGCCCCCTCCGCGCCGTGGGCGTGAACGGCGACTTTCTTGCGTAGGCGATGCGCCTCGTCGACGATCGCGTTCATCTCGTCCTGCGTCACCTGGGGGGTATCGACCTCGTCGGCGAGGGAGAGAACTCCGCCGGTCGCGCAGACCTTGATCACGTCGGCGCCGTATTTGACCTGGAACCGAACGGCGTCGCGAAACTGGTCGGCCCCCGCGGCGATCCCGTCTTCGATGCCGCTCTCGTGGCCGAACCGCATGTAGGGAAAGCCCCCGTCGTCACAGTGGCCACCCCGGGCGCCGAGAGCATGGACGGCGACCAGCATGCGCGGCCCGGGGATGACCCCGGCGGCGATCGAATTGCGCAATGCGACGTCGATGTACTCGCCGGAACCGACGTCGCGCACGGTAGTAAAGCCGGCCATCAGGGTCTTTCGCGCGTTGGCCGTCGCGCGAATCGCCTGCTCGGGCACCGTCCGCCGCAGGTTGGCGAGGGTATCCAACGCCCAGTTGTCGCCCGATTCGCCGGAAGCATGGGTGTGGCTGTCGATCAGTCCAGGCAGCAGGGTCGAGTCACCCAGATCGATCACTTCGGCTCCCGCGGGGATCGCGAGGCCTACGCCCACCGCCTTGATCGTCGTCCCTTCGACGATCACCATGCCGTCTTTCACCTCGCGATCGGAGGTGCCATCGAAAATCCGCGCCGCTTTGAGAACGGTCACCTTCGGTGCCGGCGGCGCCTGGGCCGAAAGGGCCGCCGCGTACGCGAAGCCCGTCGCGAGGGCGAGCGCTGTGTACAGGCTCTTGTGCATCGAAATCCTCCTTTTTGCCGAGTTCAGGAGGAGAGGTTAGCCGGTTTTCCCGCGCCGTGCTGCGAGCTTATGCCTCAATCCTCAAGCCCGCCTCCGCGGACGCCGTTCGGGTGAGGCGGTGCGCGGATCGTCCGGCCAGGCGTGTTTCGGGTATCGCCCCTGGAGTTCTTTTCTGACCAGCGGGTAGGTGTTGGTCCAGAAGCTCGCCAAATCGCGCGTGACCTGCTGCGGCCGGTAGTTCGGGGCGAGCAGATGGAGCAGGACCGGAACCCGGCCGCCCGCCACGCGCGGTGTTTCCGCCAGGCCGAACAGCTCTTGGATTCGCACGGCTAGAACCGGCGGAGCGTCGCCTTCGGCGGGATAGTCGAGCCGGATCAAGCTGCCGCTCGGCACCTCGATGCGCTCGGGCGCCTCGCGGGCGAGCGCCTGCATTTGAGGGTAGTCGAGCGAGCCCGAGAGGAGATCGCGAAGAGGAGCCTTGCGCAGGTCGGCGAACGTCCGCCGGCCGCGCGCCATTTCGGGCAAAAGGGCTCGAATCTCCTCGTCGCCGGCCGCAGGAAGGTCGAACTCGGGGGCTATCGCGCGCAGCCAGCGCCAGCGCGCGAGAAACCCCGCGATCTCCGGCTCGTCGAGCGCCAGCGCGCGGGATAGATCGCGACCGGCGGCTTGCTCCAACACCCGGGCGGCCTCTTCGGCAGGCGGCGGCACCTCTCGCTCGGCGAGCGTCAGGTCGTCGAACCGGGTCCGCCGATGGGCGATTACCCGCTCGCGCTCGGAGTCGAAGACGACTTCCACCGATTCGCTCACTCGCTCCCCGGGCAGATCGGCAAGCTCGACGGCCGACGCGATTCGAACCCGCGCTTCTCCCAACGCGCCGGTGCCTCCGGTGCCGCCGTCCACGTCGATGCAGGCAAACAGCTCGGCGAGCGAGACGGCGCTCTCGTCGCCGAGGCGGACGCCGCGTCCACCGACCATCACCGCCCGCGGGCTCCCTGGCTCGCGGCGGCGGGCGATTCGGTCGGGGTAGGCGGCGGCGATCGCGGTGAGCAACGCGCCGTCGCGATCGGTGACCGCGGACTCTCCAGAGGCACGTCCGACCGGTCGTTCGAGCTGCTTGGTGGCCTGAAGCACGAAGTGCGCGGCGCTTGGCGCCAGCTCCCCGGCGGGCGAAGACGTCTGCCGGCCGCCGCTCCGTTCAAAGGCATCCAGAGCATCGAGACGATCGAGCACATCCGAGCGCGAGGCGTGGACCGCCGTGCGGCGCCCTCCTCCCCCCGGTGTCGGCGCGCTGCGGCGGAATGGATCGCGCTCGCCGAGCAGCGCCGCGACGAGAGCGGCCTCGCGAGCGACCCCTCGCTTCCGCCCTTCGATCAACAGCCGCGCGAGCCGAGGGTGGAGAGGAATCTCTGCCATCGCACGGCCTATCGTAGAAAGCCCGGCGCCTTCCAGCGCCCCCAGCCTGCCGAGCAAGTCGAGTCCGCGAGAGAGCGCCGCGGGATCGGGCGGCTCGAACCAACCGAAGGCGGCCAAGTCGGTCTCGCCCCAGGCGAGCAGCTGTAGCGCCGGACCCGCGAGATCGACCCTTTGGATCTCGGGTCGCTCCCGCTCGGGGCGCGCCGTCTGCTCCCGCTCCGGCCAAAGGCGATAGGCAATGCCCGGCCCCTCGCGCCCGGCCCGGCCGGAACGTTGCGCGGCCGACGCGCGGCCGATGCGGGCAAGCTCCAACCGGTCGAGGCCGCTCGCGGCGTCGTAGCGCAGGATTCGGGCGAGCCCCGAGTCGACCACGGCGGAGACGCCGGAGACTGTCACCGAGGTTTCCGCGACGTTGGTCGCGAGCACGATCTTCCGTTGGTGCCCGGGGGAGATCGCTGCGTCCTGCGCTTCGGACGACAGCTCGCCGTAGAGCGGAAGGAGAGCGCACCCCCGAGCCTCGGCGATCGGTTTCAGGATCTCGGCCGCGCGGCGGATCTCGCCGACGCCGGGGAGGAACGCGAGCACGCCGCCGTTTCCCGGCGCCTCGGCCAGCGCGCGTTCGATCGCCGAGGCGACCCGCCGGGCGATCTCGCGCGGCTCGGTTCGCAGGTCGGCGCCTTCCAGATAGCGGATCTCGATCGAGTGGAGCCGCCCCGGGCTGTCGATCGTCGGCGCGTCGCCCAGGAACTCCGCGAGCGGCCCGGGATCGAACGTCGCGGACATGGCGACCAGGGCGAGATCAGGGCGCACCTCCCGCTGCACCCGGCGGGCCATTGCGAGCGCGAGATCGGCTGCGAGCGTTCGCTCGTGGATCTCATCGAAGATCACCAGACCCACGCCGTCGAGGAACGGATCGACCTGAAGGCGTTGGACCAAGATCCCTTCCGTCACCACGAGAATCCGCGTCTCGCGCGTCGCCTTCTTCTCGAAACGAACCTGGTACCCCACCTCGCGGCCGAGCACCCAACCCTGCTCCTCGGCGATCCGCCGCGCCGCCGCGCGCGCCGCGACCCGCCGCGGCTCGGTCATGACGATCGTTTGGCCGGCGGCAAGACCCGCGATTCCGGCGGCCAGCAGCCCCGGCGGCACCCGGGTCGTCTTGCCGGCCCCGGTGGGCGCCCGCAGGACCGCGTTCGCCTGAGCGCGAAGCGCGACATCCGAAGGCCCGCGAAGCGCGACATCCGAAGACCCGCGAGGCGCGACACCCGAAGACCCCCAGAGCGCTGCGATCAGCTCGGGCAGGACGGAATCGATCGGCAGCGGCGCAAGAGTGGGGGGCATCGCGGCGCCATCATCCCCCGTCTCCGGGCGAGCGGCTAGAATCAACCACCATGAGCGACCATCAGGCGACGATCTTCGACAAAATCCTCTCCGGCGAAATCCCCAGCTACAAGATCTATGAAGACGACCAGGTCTTCGCGTTCCTCGACATTGGCCCGCTGTCCGAAGGACACACCCTGGTCATCCCGAAGGAGCGCAAGGCGCAGCTCGACCAACTCTCCGACGAAGCGGCCGCCGCCGTCGGCCGCGCCCTGCCGCGAATCTGCCGCGCGGTGATGCGGGCAACCGGCGCCACCGCCTATAACGTCCTCCAGAACAACGGCCGGGAAGCGCACCAGGTGGTGATGCACGTCCATTTCCACGTCATCCCGAAATTCGGCTCGGAAGGCCTCGGCCTCGGCTGGAACGCCGGCAAGCTCGGAGACGCTCCGGCGCGAGACTTGGCCGAGCGGATGCGGCAGGCGTTGGCGAGCTGATGCAAACGATTGAGATCCGCGGCTCGTTCGGCCTGGAGAATCTGACGCTCGTCGAGCGGCCCGAGCCTGTTGCCGGTCCGGGGCAGGTGGTGGTCGAGATGCGCGCGGCGTCGCTCAACTATCGGGATCTGATGATGATCCTGGGCCAGTACAACCCGAAGCAGCGGTTGCCTCTGATCTCTTGCTCGGATGGTGCGGGAACGGTCGTCGCCGTCGGCCCCGGAGTGACTCGGGTGGCGGTCGGGGATCGGGTGGCGACCACTCTTACCCAGCGCTGGCTCGCGGGCGAGCCCGCAAGAGAGCTGATTCGTTCCACCCTAGGCGGACCGTTCGATGGCGTCCTGCAAGAACGGATGACGCTGTCCGAAGAGGGCGTCGTTCGCATTCCGTCCCACCTTTCAGACGTTGAGGCAGCGACCCTGCCGTGCGCCGCGCTCACCGCCTGGTCGGCGCTCGAAGCCGGAAGCATCGGCGCGGGCGACACCGTGCTGGTTCAAGGGACCGGCGGCGTCGCGGTCTTCGCGCTTCAGCTCGCAAAATTGCGCGGCGCGCGGGTGTTGGCGACCACGCGCCGGGCGGAACGGGCCGAGCGGCTGCTCGCACTCGGGGCGGAGGCGGTCGTCGATTCGCGCCAGAATCCGGACTGGGGCGCGAAAGTGCGCGAAGGCTCCGGCGGTCGAGGGGTCGACCTGGTGGTCGAAATCGGCGGCGCGGGCACCCTCGAACAGTCGCTCAAGGCGGTGCGGGTCGGCGGGACCGTCGCCCTGATTGGCGTTTTGGACGGCAACGCCGCGGCCGTTCCCCTCACTTCGATCTTCATGCAGGCGATTCGCGTCCAGGGCATCCTGGTCGGTCACCGCGAAGCGTTCGAACAGATGAACCGCGCGATCGAGCTTCATCAGCTGCGGCCGGTCGTCGATCGGACCTACCCTTGGACCGCGGTGCGCGCGGCGCTCGAAGCGATGTCGGCCGGGGAACACTTCGGAAAGATCTGCCTCACGTTTTGACTCTTCTCCCTCTCGCCCGCTAACCTCGGCGAACTTGAGGTCTTGCTCGTCTCTCTTGGACGCGCTCCCCCGGAGATCACCCCATGCAACTCGGAATCCTCGGCTTTCCCAAAGCCGGTAAGACGACCCTGTTCAATACGCTTACCTCCTCGCACCAGTCGACGGACAAATTCAGCTCCTCGGCCGAGACCAACATGGGGGTCGCCCAGGTGGCCGACCGGCGGCTCGAACAGCTGCGCGATCTGTTCAAACCGAAACGCTACGTGCCGGCGACGGTCCAGTACATGGACATACCGGGCATGCGGAAAGGCGAGTCGGCCGAAAGCCTCGACCTGGCGAAGCTCAAGAACGTCGATGCGCTGGTCCACGTGGTCCGCGCGTTCGACGACGTGGAGATTCTCCATACGGAAGGGAGCGTCGATCCGGCGCGCGACGTCGAGATCGTCGATTTGGAGCTGATCCTGGCCGACCACACCCTGGTCGAAAAGCGGCTCGATCGCCTCGACAAGGCGACCAAGCGCGGCTTGAACCCGGAAGAGCAGCGGGAAAAGCAGCTACTGGCCGATATCGTCATGCCCGCGCTCGAAAAGGAGATTCCCCTTCGCGAAGTCGAACTCGATGCCGATGACGACCGGCGCCTGCGCGGCTTTCAGCTCCTCTCGGCCAAGCCGATGCTTCTGGTGATCAACGTCGACGAGGCGCGGGTGGCGACCGCTGATCCCGCCGCCCTAGGCATTCGCCTTCGCCCGGCGGTGCGCGCGGTGGTCGTCTCGGCACCGATCGAAGACGAAATTTCGCGCCTGCCCGTGGCGGAGCAGGCGGACTTTCTCTCCTCGCTCGATCTCGCCGAACCGAGCCTAGCGCGAGTCACTCGGGCAAGTTTCGACCTGCTCGGATTGATCGCCTTCTTCACCGTCGGCGAGGACGAGGTCCGCGCCTGGACGATCCGTCGCGGCACCCGGGCGCGCGAGGCCGCGGGCACCATCCACTCCGATTTGGAGCGCGGGTTCATCCGCGCCGAGGTCGTCGGCTGGGAGGATCTCCTCCGGCTCAAAACGCTCGTCGCCTGTCGCGAGGCGGGCGTTCTGCGGCTGGAAGGGAAGGAATACGAGATGAAGGACGGCGACGTGACCAACATTCGCTTCAACGTCTAAGCCGATATTCCGAGCGACCCGAACGGCTCCTACGTCTGGTCGGCCTCGTACACGGTTCCGTTCCCCGGCTGAGGGGTCGCCAAGGCCGCCCCCGGGATTTTCCGGGATCCGCGAGAGCCACGGACACCCGAGGCCTCGCGGCTCCCCTGGCCGCCCGGAATTCCTCGCGTCGCCGACGGACGGCGTAGCGCGTCTTCGATGCGCCAAGCCTCCGCGGCGTCGATCTCCGATGCTTCGATCAGATGGCGGACCTCGCGCCCGGCGAGGTGGGCGATCGGCAGACCGTCGCGCAGCAGAACTCGCTGGCCGGCGACCGCCGAAATCCGCTCACCGGGAGTGAGAATGCCCGCAAGATTGAGCGGATCGGCCGCGCTGATCGAGACCAGCGTACCGGCCGGTTCTTCGCGGCGCAGGCTGCGCAACCGGCCGACCGCTTCGGGTAGCGCGAACTGCTCACCCGAAAAGCCGGTGACGAACCGGCCGCCGCGGATCTCGCCCCGCGCCTCCAGGCGATGGAACGCGCGCAGTAAAAAGCGCCAGGACGGGGCGAGCGACTCGCGCTCCAGTAGCTTTCGAAACACGACGCCGTAGCGCGAGAGCAACGTCCTCGCGGCGATCTCGGCCGCGGCGTCTTGCCCCGAATCCCCAAAATCGCCGGGGCCGCCCTTGGCGGAATCCGCTGGAAAAACCAGCAGAGCCCAGCGGCCGGCGGCCCCGAGAGGGCCGGTTCCATAGGCATGTCCGTGGCCGTTCCGGCGCTTCGCCGCGGAAATCCGGGAGTCGGCCGGGCTGATCAGCGAGCGCAGGCCGGCGAAGCCATCGGCCGCGGCCAGGCCGCGCGCGACCAGCTCGCCGAGCGCCGTATCGACCCGCGTGGGCAGCAACCCGGTTGACCGGGCAAGGTCGGCCGAAAACGAGGCGCCGAGCCTGGTGAGCACCGCGTGGATCGCTTGCGCTTCGCTCGAAAGGCTCGCGATCTCCTCCTCACCCGGCGTCGCGAGTTGCGCTTCCCAGGCGGGCGCCGTATCGCGGGCGAAGAAGGCAATCGGCGTCGCGCGCACCGGCCCGCCGCGCCCGGTCGAGCGCGGTTTGGCGGCGGAGCTTGCCGGCGCACTCGCCCGGCGCCAAAGCAGCCGGCCGGAAAAGCAGAGCGCATCGAGCCAGGCCGGATCGTAGGCTTCGACCCGGGCGGGGAGGATCTCGCTCTCCCACGCCCCGGCGGGCGCCTCGAACCCTTCGAGTTGGGCCAGCACCGCGGCGAGGCCCTCGGCGCCGCGCGCCCTCGCCCCCGGCGTTGCCCTCTGCCACTGGGGGAGGAATCGCAGCAGGTCCGCCGCCGAGACCGGCTCAATCTCGCGCCGCAGCCGCTCGATCGTCGCCCGGTGAATGCGCGCGAGCAGCCGCCGGTCGCACCACTCTTCCGGCTCGGCCCCCGGGGTGAACCGGCCGCGCATCGCGGTCCCTTCGTTTTCGAGCGCGGCGAGTGCCGAGGCGGTCTCACCGAACGAGAGCCCGAGCGGTGCGCCAAGCGCCTCGACGGTGACCGGCCCGAGCGTCGAGAGCCGGCCGCGAAGAAGCGCGACCGTCGCCGCCTCGCGTGATTCGGGGGCCTTTACCCGCGGCGGCGCTTCGATCGAGGGCGACAGCTCGGCGCTCTCGACGACCGCCAGCAGATCCGGCAGCCGCTCGGCCGCAACCCAAAGCGGTTCGTTGTGCGAGCCGCGCAGCACCGTCGCGCGCTGGGTGGCGGCGAGCGAATCGAACAGCGTCTCCCAACCCGCCGTGCGCCCTTCGGCTTGGGTGAGAAAACCGATCGTCGCGAGCGCGTCGTTCAATTCTTCGGCGTCGCGCGGATCGGGCCAGGCCTCAGCGCGAACCCGCTCGATCGCTTCGAGGTCGAGGGCGCCCAGGTCCGAAGCGGTCTTCGGATCGAGCCAGCGCCGCGTCCGCACGGCCTGGGTTCTCCGCTCTTCGAGCGGCGCGTCGTCCAAAAAGGAATACGGCCGGGCGGCGAGGATCTGCGCTGCCAGCGGCGAAGGCTCCGTGAGATCGCGCGCCACCCGGCGCAGCTCGCCCCGTTCCAGCCGCTTGAGCAGAGCCTCCAGCCCCTCAATGTCCATCGACTCTTCGAGGCAATCGACGAGCGTCTGGCGGATGAGTGGATGCTCCGGGATCTCGCGCTCGCCGACGATGTTTTCCAGGCAGGCGAGCTGATCGGGAAAAACCACCGCGGCCAAATCCTCCGCCTGTTGGCGCAACAGCGGGGCGGGCGTCCGCCGGCCGCCGCGGAAGCGCAGCACGGCGAGCGAGCGCGTGGCGTTCCAGCGCCAGCGAACGGGGAACAGCGGCGAATCCAAAACCGCCTGTTCGAGCACCCCGCGCACGGTATTGGAGCGGAGGAAATCGAACGCCTCTTCGAGCGGAAAGCTATGGGTCGGCCCGAGCGAGAGGACGATCGAGTCCTCGTCGGCCGCCGCCTGCAGCTCGAAGTTGAAGCTCTGGCAGAACCGTTTGCGTAGCGAAAGCCCCCAGGCGCGATTCAATCGGCTGCCGTGCGGCGAGTGGATCACCATGTGCTGATCGCCCGCCTCGTCGAAGAACCGCTCGGCGACGAGAGTGTTTTCGGTGGGCAATGCGCCGAGCGCGGCGCGCGCCGTGGCGAGATACTCGGCCAGCTCGCGCGCGGCCTCGGCGCTCAAACCCACTTCGTGTTGCAGCCAGGCGATCGCCGCGTCGAGCCCCCCCGACCCGAGCCGCTCCTCCACCTCGGCATACAGGCGAGAAACCGAGGAGGACAGCTCGTCCGTCCGCCCCGCCGCTTCGCCCAGCCAGAAGGGGATCGTCGGTGCCGCGCCGTGCGCGTCCTCCACCCGGACCTTCCCCGGCTCCACCCGCAGAATGCGCCACGACGCGTTGCCAAGCTGGAACACGTCCCCCTGAATGCTCTCGACCGCGAAATCCTCATGCACCGTGCCGATCGGCGTCCCGGCCGGTTCGAGCAGCACGGCGTAATCCGCCGTGTCGGGAATCGCGCCGCCCGAGGTGATCGCCGCCAGTCGAGCCCCGCGCCGCGGCCGGAGGATGCCGTGGACCTGATCCAGATGCAGGTGCGCGCCGCGCCGGCCGCCGGACGTCGAGTAGCCGTTCGCGAGAGCGTCGACCACCGCGTCGAAATTCTCGCGCGACAGCTCGCGATACGGCTCGGCGCGCCGAATCAGGGCGAACAGCTCGTCGAGCCCCCGCTCGCCGGCAGCCACTTCCGCGGTGATTTGCTGCGCCAGGATGTCGAGTGGCGCCAGCGGAATGATCACCCGGTCTAGCTCGCTTCGGCGGAGTGCGTCCAACAGCGCCGCCGCCTCGGTCAGTTCGCCGAGGGTGGTCGGGAAGATCCGCACCTTGGGCGTACCGCCCACCTGGTGGCCGGAGCGCCCGGCGCGCTGGAGGAGGGTGGAGATCGAGCGCGTCGAGCCGATCTGGCAGACTAGATCGACCGTGCCGATGTCGATCCCCAATTCGAGCGATGAGGTGGCGACCAGGGCGGCCAGCTCGCCGCGCTTCAGGCGGTCTTCCACCCCCAGGCGCCGCTCGCGCGAGAGGCTCCCATGGTGGGAGGAGACCTTCGCCTCGCCGAGCCGGGTTTCGAGATGCCGCGCCATCCGCTCGGCGAGTCGCCGGGTGTTGGCGAAGATCAGCGTCGTCCGGTGCGCACGGATCCGCTCGGCGAGCAGGTCATAGACCTCGTCCCACACCTCGCCCGACATCACGGCCGAAAGGGGAGAGCCCGGCAGAACCACCTCGGCATCGATCCGGCGCTTTCGCGCGACGTCGACGATCGAAACCGGTCGCGGCAGATCCTGCTCATCCCGACCCACGAGAAACCGGCCGATCTCCTCGATCGGCTTCTGCGTCGCCGACAGGCCGATCCGCGAGAGGGCACCGCCGTTCGACTCGACCAGTGATTCGAGGCGAGCGAGCGAAAGTGCCAGATGCGAACCGCGCTTCGAGCCCGCCACGGCGTGGATCTCATCGACGATCACGGTGCGCACGGTGGACAATATCCGCCGACCCGATTCGGAGGTCAGCAGAATGTAGAGGCTCTCCGGCGTTGTCACCAGCAGGTGCGGCGGCCGCTTCGCCATCGAGGTCCGCGTCTTGGCCGGCGTGTCCCCCGTCCGCAGCATCGTCCGGATCTCGACCTCCGGAAGTCCCAACGCCGCCAGCTCCGCGCGAATCCCGACGAGAGGCTCGGCCAGGTTCTTCTCGACGTCGTTCGACAGCGCCTTCAAAGGCGAGACGTAGAGCACCTCGGTCGCATCAGCGAGTTCGCCCGCAAGCCCGCGCCGGACCAAATCATCGATCGCGGCCAGAAACGCCGCGAGGGTCTTGCCCGAACCCGTCGGAGCCGCGACCAAAACCGAGCGCCCGGCCCGAATCTCCGGCCAGGCAAGCGCCTGAACCTCGGTCGGAGCCCCCAAGCGGCGCCCGAACCAGGCCGCAACGGCCGGGTGGAAGGGGGCTAGGGGGGAGAGGAGTGATGAATTCAGAGGGGGCATGGCTGACCTCGTGCCACGCCTAGCTTACGCCTCTTGCGGTTTGGCGATCAACGCGGGGGTGTCGAGTCGAGTGAAGCGCACAGGTTCTTCCAGGAATGGCCTTCCCAACCGAAGCGCCGGGGGTTCCTGGTAAAAGAAAGGCCCTCCAGCTCGCCTTCATCGTCCAGCCGAAGCCCCGGCATCTGCGGCCGAGAAAGATAGCTTAGCGCACCTCAACCTTGCGCAGTTATTGGGGTGGCATGGACTTTTCTTACATGGATATTTACGCCCTCGTGAGCCAAGATGGATCAGGGGGTGCCGCTCGGTAGACACGACGCCAAAGGTTCTGGAGGATGAGACATTTTTCGTTCTAAGCCAGGTGGCCAAAGAGAAACTGTCGCAAAGTCGCTTACAATGCCATATCCAAATCTCGTTCGGATCTCATGTGTTAAGCCGCGATTGCGCTCATCAATTTCTAGTGGAATATCAGTGTAATAGCGTTTCAACTCCAGGCGGTCTTTTGAAACCTCCCAGCGGGTCACAAGTTGACCACTAGACCACGTAATTGGAAACGCAACATGTGCCGTTACTGAATCGAACCCTTGATCTGGGATTGGCATGATGAGAGTACGAGATGCTTCTTCCGAAGGTTGCAAGTTCCAGCCCGAGAAAACGCTGGCTACTCCAAGTAGCTCGGGGCAGGTGATCGTGATGTCGCGAGGGATGATTCGGTCTTGAGTATTCAGCCCAGCCGCTTCAGGAACTCCTGGACAGGGCGGTTTGGTAATGGGAACTGGTTGTCGATTGATGCCGTTCAAGGTCAAGTCTTGAAAAGCAGTTGTCGGACTTTTGGCCTCTTTATTAAACCTAGATCCCCAAATCGAAACCACGCCTGATAAGAGGTAGATTCTCCGGTTGCTTGGGTTTTTTATAGAAACTCTGATCTCCAGTGCCTTTTCTGTACCGCGCGTAGCGACCTCTTGTGCGGCGATCTCTGCATTAATAATGGCGTGACTTCTGGGAAGGACGTGATCTCGATATACAAACGTCCAAACTGCCCACGATCCGGCTCCGAGAATAGCCGCAATTTCGATCCAGGCCTTCACGCAGTCTGTTTTGGTCACAACTTCAACTTGGACGGGCGCAGCAAGAGAGTTCCCCACCTTGCGTCAAACTTTGCTATTGGACCTCGAGGGGGTTGCGATCCGTGGGTGACGATTCCTCCGGGCGGATACTGGAATAGTAGAGGTTGAAGGTGAAGGAATGCCGTACCCGGCTTCTCCCTAACCTTCAAGCTTGACGGACAGGGACTCGCTCAGTAACCTTGGTCAAGGTTGGTCAACCAAGAGGAGTCCACATGTCCCAGATGACCTACAACCTCTACGAAGCCAAGACTTCCCTTTCTCGACTGGTCGATCGCGCGGCCAACGGCGAGGAGATCGTCCTCTCCAAAGCCGGTCGACCCCTCGCGAAGCTGGTGCCGTTCCAGCGCACGACCCTGCCGCGTCAACCGGGAGGCTGGGAAGGCCGAATGAGGATCGCGGACGATTTCGATGAGCCGCTGCCCAGCGAGATCCTGGCCGGATTTGAGGGACGGTAGTGAGCGGAGCCGGTCGACTCCTGCTTGATACCCACGTCTTCCTTTGGTGGCGGGGCCAGCCGGCAAGGCTTTCCACCGAGGTGCAAGGCCGAATCGCCGAGGCAGACGTCGTTTTTATCAGCGCGGCTTCGGCCTGGGAAGCGGGGATCAAAGTGGCGGTTGGGCGTCTCGAGCTGCCGGAGCCGATCGAGGTGGGCGTACAGAACAGCGGTTTTGAAAAACTCCTGATCACCTTCAGTCACGCCGAGCGGGCGGCCGCCTTGCCACCGCATCACGGCGACCCGTTCGATCGGATGCTGGTCGCCCAAGCGCTAGTGGAAGGGCTGACTCTGGTCACTCACGATCGCGTTTTGGAGTCGTACGGCGCCGAGATCCTTTGGGCGTAGAAGGTTCGTAGCCGGCTCAACTCCCAGCCGGTCGGCCCGGCCTCTCCGGGCCGACCGCTGAGGTTTGCGTTACTTGCCTTCGCTGAAGGAGCCGAAGCCTACAGCGCCCGCCTGGGCGATCTCTTTGTAGCTGACTTGATCGAAGACGACTTCGCCTCTTTTGTCGACCGCCGCGAGTGCCGCCCGGACCGATTCGAAGTCGAGTGTCGGCTCCGTCTCTGCTGCAAGACTCGTGGGCGGGTCGATGCCGCCGCCCGGCCGGATGTAACTGACCGTCAGTTTGGGGAATTTGGCGATCACTTCGCCGTAGCCGCGACCGCCAGCGGAGACCGCGATCTCGACCTTGCTTTTCCACAGTAGGGTGTATTGCTTTCCGGCCGCGAGGTCGGCCGCCAGCGTGGCCGTCGTCTTCAAGAATCGGCTTTGGAGCGAAATGACGACCGGCGCGACGTTCGCTCCGAGAAGGTGGAGTTCGATCGACGCTGTCGCGCAGTCCCGCGTAATCGGACCGGCGTCGATCTCCAAGTCGAACCAATAGTCGGTATCGGCGGCGGCCTTGAAGGTGTAGCCGAAGCCGACCTCCTGAGATCCTTGCTGCGCGTGAGTCACCGGGTTGGTTCCAAGCTGGTTGACCGTGCCTCCATCTCCCGGGAAGATTCGGAACGCGCTCCAGAACGCGGCGGTCGAAGTGGCCCAGAGCTTCCGGTAGTTGCTGATCGGCGGGTTGCCGTAGGGCGGATAGAAATTCCTGCGGATGATGCGTTCGCCGATGACGGGGGGGATGAGATGGCCGGTCGTTGCGGTCAGTGCGGGGGAGACGACGAGGGGTTCCATGTACTTTTCCTCCGAAAGTCGTACCAGGTCGAGGATGCCCCGCGGCGGCGGCCGGAGGGGGCGTGGATTGCGGCTTCGAGCTCGAATGCCTCGGACAGGTAAGGGCAACCGCCATGCCACGTTCCGGCGGCCTCGTCCGGCCCGGCCCACCCTCTGAAAGTCCCGGCAAACGCGGTGATTCGTGACGTCGGCCGACGTCGGCCGACGTCACGAAACCAACGGATCGAGGGCGGTTCCACCACCGCCTCCCGCATCGAGGGCTGGCATGAGCCCTGCTCAGTACCCCTCTTGAACCCGTTGGTTGAAACGTCGGCTCCTAGCGCCTTGCCGCTTCGAGTTCAATCTCTCCCAGGAGGAACTTGCCATGCCCGAAATCCAGACCAAGAAAATCACCATCCTCTGGACCCTCGAGGGCAAAGACCCGTGGATTTTTTCCGGCGACCTCGATGCGGATCCTTCATTCTTGGATGAACATCGGCTGACGATCGATTCCGCCTCGGCGGTGATCGAGGTCAACCTCCATCCGGACAGCACTCCCGGCGCGGACTTCGATCAGCGGCCCGTTACGTGGCGGGGTCGCCGTCCTTCGTGCATGGGCGTCGGCAGATCCAGGGGCGGTCGGCGATTCCTGATCACCGACGTCAACGAGCAAAACGGCGAGCACGGTTTTCAGATTCGCGTGCTCTACGAGGGGCGGGTCTACACCTCGCCCGATCCGACGATCCTCAACACCGAGCCGACTTTCGTGAAACGGCCCCTCCGCGCGGCGCCGGTCGTCGACCCGCGCTTCAAGGCGGCGACGCGCCGGGCCGCTTGAGCCGCTCGCGCAGCTCGGGCTCCTCGCGCAACGGGGCGAGCCAAGGGAGGTCGAACCAGCGCGGCTCGACCCCCCGGTCGAGCGCCCGTTCCGCGTTGAGCAGCGCCGAGGTGCGGTCGCCGACCAGGGTGTAGACGAGGGCCACCTCGTAGGCCGCTTGGGCGTTGTCGGCCGCCAGCGCCAGCACCTGCTGGGCGGCGGAGACCGCGTCGCGGCGATTCCCGAGATGCGCGGCGGCCTGCGCCCGCGCACTCAAAAGCTGCCAATCGCGCGCGGCGCCGGGGCCGCGATCGATCCGCTCGAGCACGCCGCGATAGGCTTCCACCGCTGCGGGGCGGTCGCCGGAGAGCGCCATCGCGTCGGCCAGATTCAAGGCGACGAAAACGTTGCCGGGTTCGAGGGCGAGCGCTTGGCGGAACCGTGCCACGGCCTGGCCGTAGCGG
>JBBRUC010000047.1:0-32457 GCA_038248205.1 Thermoanaerobaculia bacterium | reverse complement strand
GCCGGGCGGGTGCGGCTGGACGGATTCCTGGGGGCGCGGGCGCCTCGCCCGGCGGCCCTCCCCCCCGGCCCCTCTCCCCAAGGGAGAGGGGAGAACAGCCAAGAAAGGCTTGGTTTTGCTCCCCTCTCCCTTTGGGAGAGGGGCCGGGGGTGAGGGCCGCCGGGCGAGACGCCCGCGCACCCAGGAATCATTCCACCCGCACCCGCACGTCGAGCGCTTTGGAGCTGGCCCGGTCGGTTCCGGCGAGGAACGGATTGATATCGAGTTCGCGGATCGAGGGGTGACGCTCGGCGAGCTGGGCGAGGCGCAGGAAGACCTCTTCGAGCATCGCAAGGTCGGCCGGGGCGTCGCCGCGTACCCCTTCCAGGAGGGGAAAGCCACGGATGCCGCGGATCACTTCGCGCGCCTCGTAGGCGGTGAGCGGCGGAACGCCGAAGCGGACATCGCGAAACACCTCGACGTATTTGCCACCGAGGCCGAACATGAGCACCGGGCCGATCTTCGGCTCGGCGGAGAGGCCGAAGATGATCTCCCGCCCGCTGCCCACCATCTCCTGGATCAAGAAGCCTTCGATCGTCCCACCGTCGGCTTCTATGCGCTTCTCCATCGCGGAGAGCGATTCGGAGAGTTGGACGGGATCGCGCTGATCGAGTTGGATCGCGCCGGCTTCGCTCTTGTGGATCAACTCGGCGACAATCGCCTTGGCCACCACCGGATAGCCGATCCGACGCGCGGCGTGGAGAGCTTCTTCTCGGCTTCCCGCCACTTCGTAGCGGGCGACCGGAATGCCATACAGCTCCAGCACTCGAAACGCGTCTCCGGGGGGGAGATACCCCGTACCGGTGTGCGAAAGGAGAGCGGCCACGGCCACGTCGTCGGCCGGAAAAGGCGCGGGAAGCGGCTCGTCCGGCCGGCGGCGCCAGGCGGCATAGCGGGCCAGCTGTTGGAGCGCCCCGGCGGCGGATTCGGGGAATCGATACACCGGGGGCAAACCCGGCCGCAGCTTGATCGTCTCGTAGAACTCTTCCGTCGCCATCATTACCGCGAGAACCGGCTTGGCCCTCGTCCGCGCGGCCCCGTCGATCGCCTCCAGCACGTCGATCGGGCTGGTCAGCAGAGGGGTTACGTTGATCGCGATCGCCATGTCGACGTTCGGATCGTCGAGCATCGCGGTGAGCGCCCGGCCGTATTTTTCGGCGTTCGCCGAGGCGATCATGTCCACCGGATTGTTGACGCTCGCCTCGGCCGGCAGGAACGAACGCAGCTGTTCTTTCGTCTCCTCGGCCAGCTCCGCGATCTGAAGCCCCAGGTTCACGCAGGCATCGGTCGCCATGATCGCCGGCCCCCCCGCGTTGGTGAGGATCGCGATCCGGTTTCCCTCAGGTAGCGGGCAAGCGTCGAGAGCGCGGGCAACATCGAACAGCTGCTCGATCGTATCGGCCCGCAAAACACCGCATTGGTCGAGGATCGCCGAGACCGTCACATCGGCTCCAGCGATCGCCCCGGTGTGGGAGGAGGCGGCCCGGGCCCCCGCCGCGGTACGCCCCGACTTGACCACCAGAATCGGCTTTTTGCGCGATACGCGCTTGGCGATTTCGGCGAAGCGGCGCGGGTTGCCGAACGATTCGAGGTACATCGCGATCACCCGGGTCGCCGGGTCGCACTCCCAATGCTCGATCAGGTCGTTGCCCGACACGTCGGCTTTGTTGCCCATCGAGGCGAACTGCGTGAGGCCGATGCCGAGCTCGCCCGCAACGTTCAAGATCGCGACTCCGAGCGCGCCGGATTGCGACACGAAGCCGATCGACCCAGCCCGCGCCGGGGTGGGAGCGAAGGTCGCGTTCAGGCTCACTTTCGCCTCGGTGTTGATGATCCCCATGCAGTTCGGGCCGATCATCCGCACCCCGGCGGCGCGCACTTTTTCGCGCAGCACGCTCTCCCGCTCCGCCCCTTCGGCCCCGGTCTCGGCAAAGCCGGCGGTGATGATTACCAATCCCTTCACCCCGTGCTTCAAACACTCATCGACCGCACCCAGCACGGCCTCTTTCGGTACCACGATGACCGCGAGGTCGACCGGGTCGGGAATCGCCGAAATGGTCGGATAGCACCGCAGCGAATGGATCGCCTTGGCCAGAGGGTTCACCGGATAGACCGCCCCGGCGAACTCGTTGGCGATGAGGTTGTGGAGTAGCGAGTAGCCGATCGAATCGCGCCGACGCGACGCACCGATCACCGCGATCGAGCGGGGAGAGAAAAGGGCATCCAGAGGGCGGTCGGGGCGCGTTTCGGTGGGCATCAGGAGAGGGAGTTTGTCATAGGGGGACGGGGCTGAACGCGCCAGAGCCGATGACTGACTTCACCTATCCCACTTGTCACCGCGCACAGATGTGCATACACTCACCCTGTGGACTACGAGTGGGATGAGCGCAAGGCCGCCTCGAACCTTCGGAAACATAATGTCGACTTTGCCGAGGCGGTGTTGGCCTTGGAGGATGATCGAGCCGTCACCCTGCCAGACCTGGCGTCGGTCACCGAAGAGCGTTTCGTGACGATCGGCTGCGATCCTCTTGGGCAGGTACTCGTGATCGCATACACCCTTCGCGAAGAACGGGTCCGCGTGATCTCCGCACGGAAGGCGGAACCGAGAGAACGACGACAGTACTTCGAGGGGCAAAGATGAAAAAAGAATACGACTTCAGCGCAGGCAAGCGTGGCCCCGTGGTCGCGATTCCGCCGGGCAAGAGCCGAATCACGATTCGTCTGGATGACGATTTGCTCGGGTGGTTCAAGGAGCAGGTCCACGCGGCGGGCGGCGGGAATTACCAAACCCTGATCAACTCCGCACTACGGGAGCACGTCCATCAGAAGAAAGAGCCGCTGGAGGAAACACTACGGCGAGTCGTCAGAGCCGAGCTGGACGCCAAGCTGCCTGCCGCCAACGTGGATACACGCCAAACCGCTACGGTAGGCCGGCGTCGCTGAGCCCGCTCGAACGCCACCGGCGATCGAGCGGAGAGAAAAGAGGGAATCGAGAGGGCGGTCGGAGCACGTTTTGTCACCCTTTCCGCCACTCTTCTTCAGTCTTCCAGCACCCCTCGGTAGAGGAGGCCCGCGACGACCGCGCCGAGGACCGGGCCGACGAGGTAGACCCAGAGGTTCGTCGTATTGCCGGAGGCGAGCGCCGGTCCGATCGAGCGGGCCGGGTTCAGGCTGGCTCCCGTGAGCGGGCCGCCCATCAGGATCGCGAACGTGAGCGTCATGCCGATCGCCAGCCCGGAGTGGGCTCCCGCCTTGCCGCTTACCGCGGCGTTCAAGATCGTGTTGACCAGGAAGAACGTGAGGATCGCTTCGAGCACTACGCCCACCAGCGGCGAGATGGAAACCGTGGCGTCGCCGATCGCCAAGCCCTGGGCGAGCGTCGTCGCTCCCAGGCCTCCCACCACGCCGCCGAGCACCCAACGCAGGGTGAACGCCCCGGCCAGGCCGCCGAGAATCTGGACCACGACGTAGGCCGCCGCCTTGCCGGCGTCGATCTTGCCCGCCGTAAGCACCCCCAAAGTGACCGCCGGGTTGATGTGCGTCCCTGAAATGTGGCCGTAGGCGTAGGCGAATCCGACGATCACCAGCCCGTGGGCAAAGGCGACGCCGACCAGCCCGCCGATCCCCAGAGCCCCAGCTCCGGCGCCGATGAAGATCAGTGCGAACGTACCGATGAATTCGGCGACCAGCGCCTTAGACGTAGAAGTCGACATGGGTGTAGCTCCTCCTGGAATCGAATCGAAAGTTGCGGAAGGATAACTGCGAGCGCTCGTAATCGGCAACCTCATCTTCACTTCGTCCCGATCCGACCGGTGTCTCGAGGAGAGAGTAGGATCGCGTCACCATGACCGATCCTGCCGGTCCCTCCCTATCCCGCTCTCTTACGGCGCGCGATGGCGCGCTGCTTACGATCGGCTCGATCATCGGCACCGGAATCTTCCTCACCACCGGACACATGGCCGCCGCTCTACCCCACCCGGGCCTGATCCTGCTCGCCTGGGTGGCCGGCGGACTGCTGACCATCGCGGGCGCGCTGAGCTACGGCGAGCTCGGCGCGATGTTCCCGCGGGCGGGGGGGCTGTACGTCTTTCTTCAGCAGGCCTACGGTCCGCTCTGGGGATTCCTCTACGGCTGGACCGCGTTTCTGGTCATCATGTCGGGAGGGATCGCGGCGATCGGCGTCGCCTTCGGCGACGTGCTGGGGGGATTCGTTCCGTACTTTGCCTCCACCCACCAGATCGCCGCGGTGCCGATCGGCTCGTGGACATGGACCCTGGCCGGCTCGCAGGTGGCTGCGGTGCTCGCGATTTTGGCTTTGTCCGCGATCAACCACCTGGGGCTCCGCCATGGGGCCGGGCTTCAAAACGTCCTCACCTGGATCAAGATCGGTGCGATCTTGGGGTTGGCGATCTTCGGGCTTTCCCACTCGGCCCCGGCCGCGCCGCAATTTCTCGCCGCCATCCCCGCTCAACTCGGTGGCACCTCTCTGATCGCGGCGTTCGGCGTCGCGATGATCTCGGCGCTCTGGACGTTTGACGGCTGGTACGGCTTGACCTTCTCGGCCGGCGAAATGAGGAACCCCGCCCGCGACCTTCCTCGGGGTCTCCTGATCGGCACATGCGTCGTTACGGTGATCTACCTGGTGGTCAACACCGTCTACCTGCGGGCTCTGCCGATTCCCGAAATGGCCGGGCTGGAAAAAGTCGGCGAAGCCTCGGCGACCGCCCTGTTCGGCGGTTTGGGTGGGCGCCTGCTCGGCGTCGCGGTCCTCCTTTCGTGCCTGGGCAGCCTGGCCTCGACGATCCTCTATAGCTCGCGGATCTATCAGCCGATGGCGGCCGACGGTTTGTTCTTCCGCCGGCTCGCGGCGATCGATCCTAAAACGCGGGTTCCCGCCGCGAGCCTCTGGGCGCAGAGCGGTTGGGCGATCGTGCTCGCTCTCTCCGGCACGTTCGTGCAGCTCTACACCTACGTGGTCTTCGCGAGCATTCTGTTCCAGGCCGCGGTGGGTGCCGCGGTCTTCGTGCTGCGGGTCAAGCGACCCGACTTGCCTCGCCCCTATCGCGCCTGGGGATTTCCGATCGTTCCCGGGCTCTTCCTGCTCGCCTCGCTCGCCCTGGTCGTGACCACCCTGTCGGAAAAACCGGCCGAATCGCTCTGGGGCCTGGGACTCGTGGCGCTCGGGCTTCCGGCCTACGCGATCTGGCGGCGACGGACGGCGCGATAGCCGGTGGTCATTCGTACTCCTTGGCCCAGCTTCGAGCGGGGTCTCGATGGATCGAACGGTCGGTTCGCCCGGGGAGCTACCCTAACCGAGAGGTGCCCGAGAAAACGACATCTTTTGGAAAGTCTCGCTTTTTTTCTCCGGAGGAGGGTGTCCCAAAATCGAAGTATCCCAAGGCTATCGTTTTCTCGGGAGCCCTTGAGTTAACGTTGCCGCCACCGAACCCGCCTTAGAGTCCACGACTGGCTCGACCGAGACCACCGCCGGCCTGAACCGGACCACCACCGCGCGAGGCGAGACCACCTCGCGTTCCTTCCAGCTCACCGCGAGTAGGAGTCAGATCACTCCTGACCTGCGCTGGATCAATACCGGACCCAACGAGCTCCTGATCTGATCGAGCCCGGCCCTAACGTGACGCGGACCACCGCCGCTCCCGTCGAGCCCACCAGCGGCCTGGACCAGCCCATGCCACTACGCTCTGCGCGCCTTGCGCTTCGCAAAACTGGGTCTTACCTTGACTCTCCTACCCGCGCCAACTCCTCCGCGGCGAGCGAGCAGCCGCGCAGCTCCGCCCCGGCGGCGCGGCCGAGCAGACGGAATCCACCCGCCTCCGCCACGCCTAGATCCTGGGTCAGCAGGTGAACGGCCGAGCCTAGATTGGCCAAATCGAAGATCGCGATCAGGCCGATCGAGCCGAGGGGTGCTTCGGCGAGAGTTTCAGGATCGAGGATGCGGACTCTCACCCAAGGGGGTGCGACGAACAGATCAGGGTCGCCGTCGTCGAGCGCCTCGGTGTAGCACTGGCTGGTCAGCTCGGTCATGCCGTATTCGCGGACGATCCGTTGGCGCGGAATGCCGAGGCGGGATTCGATCCGCTCGACCAATTGATCGCGGGTGATCTCGGTCTCCCGCCCCTTGAAGCCGCCGGTCTCGAACAGGACGCTGCCGGCAGGCAGCCGAAAGTGCAAATCCTGGCGTTCGAGCGAACCGAGCCACTGGTCGAGGGCGAGAGCGGTCGACAGCACGACGACCGGCCGGCCCGCGCGCTGGCGGGCGCCGGCCCAGGAGCGGGCGGGTCCCGCCTCCACCCCTCGCGTACCGACCACGTTGGCGCTCTCGGGAGAGCCAAATCGCGAAACGACGTGATCGACCATGAACGACAGGCTCGAATCGGGCAGCATCTCGCGAGAGGGCACCAGGGAGAGCATCGGCGGCCGGTCGAGCCCGCCCAGGCAGTAGCGGGGAAAGGCGCTCTCGATCGTTTGCCGGTAGAGATCCGGGAACGGATGATGATGGACGCTCCGCCCTTCCGCTCCCAGCACGGTGCCGGTCGAACGGAAGGTTTCGATCGCCGGTGCGGCGGCGAGCGCCAGGGTCTTGAAGGAGGCGGCCGGAACGAGCGGCACGTCGCGCCACGAGGCGATCCGGTCGGGGTCGAGCCCGCGGGACTCCGCCAATCGGCGCAGCGGCTCGATCCGCTCCACCTGGAAGCGATAGGCGGCGAGGGCGAGAGAATCGAAATCGGAAGCGGGCAACGACGAGGCAGAGTCGGCGACGAACCGGGCGATCCGGTCGGGAAGGGGCGATTCGGGAGAACTGGACATACGGGGATTGTGCCACGCCGGCCGGCGGAGCGAGTGCTACGCTCGGCCGCAAGGATTTTCAGGTTGAAGGGTTCCACATCCGAGTGAGCACCGAACCGTCGACCGCGGCCGATCCGGGCTGGGACGCCCTGGCGCGTACGGCCGCCGGGGATTCGATCGCGTTCGAACTCCTGGTCGGCCAGAACCAAGACCGCCTCCTGCGGCTGTGCGAACGGATGTTGGGCGATGTCGAGGAGGCGCGCGACGCGGCGCAGGAGGTGTTCCTCAAGTTGTACCGGAACGCGGGCTCGTTTCGGCCGCGCGGCCGGCTCTTCACCCTGCTCTACCGGATCGCGGTGAACCACTGTCTGAACCGCATCCGGCGGCGCAATCTGGTCCGTTTCTTCCGTTTCTCGGAACCGGGCGAGGACGAGGGGCCGGCTCTTGAGCCGGTCGACTTGCACCCTCTCGCAGCCGAATCGATGGCCTCCCGCGAGCGCTGGAGGGCGGTGCGGCAGGGAATCGAAAAGCTCCCCCCGAACCAGCGAGCGGTTCTGATCCTCGCCAAGTTCGAGGGTTTATCCTACCGGGAGATCGCCGAGGTGCTCGGGATCACGGAGGGGGCGGTCGAAAGCCGGCTCTTCCGGGCGATGAGGCGGCTCGAAGCGGCGCAAGAATCCGGCCGTTCGACGGTTTCACCGGCAAAGAGGACATTGGAATGAACCGTCTGTCTGAGATCGAGCTGATGAGGCTCCTCCACGGCGAATTGCCGCCGGAGCGCGCGAGAGAGCTTCGCGAGCGCCTCGTGCGCGAGCCGGAGCTGGCGGAGCGTCTCCGCCGCCTCGACGCGACCTGGGGCCGGCTGGAGCTGCCGCCTACCGCTCCGCCACCGCGCGGATTCGCCCGAGGCGTGGTGGCGCGGGCCGAGCAGGGAGGGCTGTGGAGTGTCGCTCCGACCCGCATTCGGGCCGCGGCGGCCGGGATGCTCGCGGTGGGCCTGACGCTCGGGATCGCCCTCGCTTCGAGTCTGACGGATCGATCGGTCGCGCCGCGTTTGTCGACTTCGCCCGGTACCGCCCGCCGCCCCGCGACCGAGCAGCTCGCGGAGTTCGGGGGCGACCTCTTGGGGCTTGATGATTCGTTCGCGGCCGAGGAAACGATCGCCGACGATTTCTGGCAAGCCTTCGGCGCCACGGAACCGGTCGCGGGAAGCGAGGGTCTGTGAGGCGTTGGGGCTGGATCTTCGCGCTACTGGTCTCGGTCGGTCTGAACGTCGGGATTCTGGCGACCCTTTGGGTCACCCGGGGTCAGGCGACGCAGCCGCCGGGCGAAGGACGCCCCCCCTCGAACACGACCGAGGAGCCGTCGCGCCCGGCTCCTCCGATCGTTCCGGACCCGCCGTCCGGCTCGACGAGACCCGTTCCTTCGAACCCGCCGCCCAAGCTGCGTGAATTGGCGGAGCGCCTGGGGCTTTCGGGCGAACAGCGGGAGCGCTTCTTCGCCTTGCAGCTCCGGATGATCGCGACAATGCGCGATGGGCGCGGGCAGATTCAGCGGCTGCGCCGGGAGGTGCGCGCCGAAATGCTCTCCGCCCGTCCCGACCGCGATCGGATCGAAGAGCGGCTCGCGGCGATCGAGACGGCGCAGATCGCGATGGAGCGTCAGACCGTTCGGACGATCCTCGACACCCGGGAGCTGCTCGATGGCGCGGCGGAACGACAGTACATGACGTTCATCACCCGCCTGCGCCTGGGGGCCGGAGATTCGAGGTCCGACGACGGCCGCGAAAGATCGGCGACGCCGATCCTCGAAGAACGGCTCGAACGGCGCCGGCGCATCGAAGAGTGGCGCGGACGGCAGAGAGGCCAAGGGCGATTGACGCCACCTTTGCGCTCCGATTCCGAGGCAACCTCGCCGCCGCAATTGGAGCCGCGATAGGCAAAAAAGAACCCCGCTCACGCGGGGTTTGGAGGGAGGAGTCGGAGGAGGGGAGATTGTCTTGTCTGTGCCTTCTCCATCCAGTAATACGGGGCACCCGGCTCAAGCGTTGGGGTCGGTCGGACCGAACGGATCGAACTGCGGCCGGGCGCTGCGCGCTTGGCTGAAAAACTCCGTCGCCGATTCCGCCGGATCGCCAACCAGGGCGCCGGCTCCCTCCTCCGGAAGCCAGTCGGCCGGCAGATAGCGGCGGTAGGGAGAGGCGAGGAAACGCCGGTCGAACAGGGCGATGACGCCAGTGTCGTCGGGAGATCGGATCAGCCGGCCGGCCGCCTGGACCACGCGGGTGAGCCCCGGCACCACGAACGCGTACTCGAACCCCTTGTCGAAGCGCTCCTCGTAATACACCTTGAGCAGCTCCTGGTCGAGCGACAGGCCGGGCAGGCAGGGGCCGATGATCGCCACCCCTTTGAGCATCTCGCCGGGATAATCGACCCCCTCGGCGAAAGCGCCACCGGCCACCGCGGCGAGCACGATGTCGCCGAAGATCGCCGTCCGCAGCGCTTCGAGGATCAGCTCGCGCTCGCGATCCGAATCGCTCTGGCGCTGGATCAGCAGGCGCTTGCCGTGAAGCCGCATTTTCGGCGCCACCTCGGCAAGGAACTGGTAACTGGGGAACAGCGCCAGGCAGTTGCCCGGCACGCTCTCGACGAAAGCGGCGAGCCGCGTTGCGATCCGGCCGTAATTTTCGCCGCGGAGCTTCCAGGTCGTCTCGACCGTGGCGTCGATCACCACCCGGCGGTTCTCGGCCGGGAAGGGGTTGCGAATCTCGACGAAGGCCGTGCGCCCGGTGCCGAAGCCGAGCAGCCCGGTGTAGAACTCGGGCGGCGAGAGGGTGGCCGACAAACCGATCACCGAACTGCAGCGGCCGAGCACGCCGCCCAGGAACCGGCTCGGATCTTTGCACAACACGCGCAGCTTGCTGTCGCCGCCCCGCCGTTCGAGCGTATGGCTGAAGGCGCCATCGGAAACCGCGACGCCGTTTAAAAACTTGAGCAGCTGAAAGTAGAGTTCGACGAACGGATCGTCGGGGCGAAAGCTTTTGGTGTCGCGCTGGTATTCAAGATAGTCGACGAACGCCTCGTCGAACGCCGGGCGCAGACGCCAGAGATCCACCTCCGGCAGCGGGGCCTCGACCGCCCGCTCCCCCGCCGGCCCCTCTTCCAGGGCATCCGCTACCGCGCGATCGATCAGGTGGCCAAGCCGCGAGCAGAGCGCCTGAAGCTTGAAATGGATCGGCTCCCCACCGCGCTGCATCCCCTCCGCCGCTCGGCGGGCGGCACCGGACGACAGCTCCGGCGAGTAGTAGCCGCGCCCCCGGTCCACCAGGTTATGGACCTCGTCGATCACCAGGATGGTGTCCGACAGATCGCGGTCGGCGGCGAAGTCGGGCAGCGAAACGTAGGGGTCGAACGCGTAGTTGTAGTCGCAGATCGTCACCTGCGCCCTTCCCGAAAGCTCCAGGCTCACCTCGAACGGGCAGACCTCCGCGGCCTTGGCGGCGGCGAAAATCGCGTCGGGCAGGAGCAACGCCGAGTCGTCGAGCAGGCGGGGAATCAGACCGCTCGTATGCAGCTTCAAGGCATAGTCCTTGGCGAAGCGGCAGTATTCCTCGTGGCAGATGATCTGGTCGTTGGCGCACATCTTCGCCTTGGCCCGGAGACGCACGGCGCGAAACGCCCCGTCTTGATCGAGCAGGCGGATCACCGCGGTCGCCATTTCCTGCTGGGTGGTCTTGGCGGTCAGGACGAACAGCCGCTGGTCGTTAGCCAGGGCGTGGCGGAGCGCCGGATAGAGCGCCGCGACCGTCTTGCCGATCCCGGTGGTCGCCTGGAGCAGCAGGTGCTCGTGATTTTCGACCGTGGTCTGGGCCGCGGCGAGGATCTCCTCTTGCCCCGGGCGAATTTCCGGAAACGGGAAGCGCAGACGCTCCGCCGCCCGGCGTCGGTCGGCGGCGGCCTGGCGGCCGGCCTCCCAGGTGTGAATCAACAGGTTCAGCCGGCGGCGTACGCCGATTTCGATCGCCCGGGCGTCGAGAACCAGGGGCTCCCGCTCGGTGTCCGAACCGGTCCCATCGTCGTGGCTGCCGATCGAGATCAGCACCAGCTCGGCGCGGATTTTCTCCGGCGCCCCCTCGCTCGAAGCGAGCATCCAGGCGTAGAGGAGCGCTTGGCGCTGGTACATCTCCCGGATGTGAGGTGCCAAGGCGGCGCCGCGCCGGACCGACTTGATCTCTTCGACCACCAGGGTGCCGTCCGGCTCTTTACGCAGACCGTCGATCCGGCCGGAGACCGAGATCTGCCAAACGCTCTGGCCGACGTGGTGCTCGAAACGATGAACGACCACCACCTCGCGCTGATAGGTCGCGTCGGTGCCGAGCGTCTCTTCCTGATAGCGGCTATGGATCGCCTGGCCGAGCCACATTCGCTCGTAGCCGCCCCGGTTGGCGAAGCCGAGCGAACGCATCAAGGAAGTATCGAGCAGGTCGGCGACCGCAAGATCGAGCGCTCGCCGGGTGGCGTCGAAGCGCGGAGCCATGGCGGAGCAGTATACCGGGGCAGGGGGCGGAGGTTCGCCCGCCTCGCTTATAATTTGGCGACGATGAGCGATCGCACCACGCAGGGCATTCGGGTCCAGGTTCACAGCTTCTACGATTCGGAGCGCAGCGCGCCGCGGGAGAACTATTTCTTCTTCGCCTATCAGGTGCGAATCTCGAACCTAGGTTCCGAGACGGCGCAATTGCTTTCGCGAGCGTGGATCATCACCGACGCGGACGGCCTGGAGCAGAAAGTGGCGGGGCTCGGGGTGGTCGGCGAGCAGCCGATCCTCGCCCCGGGCGAGATGTTCGAGTACACCAGCTTCTGCCCGCTCACCACGCCGGTCGGCGCCATGCACGGCACCTATCGGATGGCGACCGAGAGCGGCGAGCAGTTCGACGCCGAGATCGCGCCGTTTTCGCTCGTCGTGCCCCATTCGCTCAACTGAGCGGCCGGAGCATCTCAGCCGGAAAAGACGATCAGCAGGGCGCCCACGGCGAGCGCCAGCAGGAACGGCCCGGCGATCCGGACCAGCAGGCGACGGCCGCCGAGCACGGCGATCACGCCCCCTTTGAACACCAGGTTGGAGAGCAGCGCCAGAAGGATCAACCGCCAGCCGACCGCCGAATCGACCTGCCCGGTGCGCACCAGTTGGGCGGTGGACAGGGTGATCGCATCGACGTCGGTAAGCCCTGAGAGGGCCGACACCGCGTAGAGTCCTTGAACGCCGAAATGGTCGCGGGCCGCGGCGGTCGCGAACAGGACGACGCCGTAGAGCAGACCGAACAGTAGCGCGGGCTTGAGCTCCGAGGGATTTTCATGCGGCGGCATCGGCTGCTCGTCGCGCCTTTCCCGTTTCCACAGCAGGGCGGCGAGCCCGAGGAACAGCACGAGCATCGTGCCGAGCGGCAAAGCCGTCGCGGCGACGAACCCCGGCGCCGCGACGGCGATTTCGATCAGTACGCGGAGGAAGACCACGGCGGCCGCCAGGCAGATCACCAGGCTCGCGGTACCGGCCGCGTCGGGGTTTTCCTTCGTCCGCCGCGCGGCGGAGACCGTGGTCGCGGTGCTGGAGACCACGCCGCCGAGAAGGCCCGCCATAAGGGTGCCGCCCCGTTTTCCGAGCAGCTTGTAGGCCACGTAGGCGGCGAGACCGATCCCGACCACCAGCACGACCATCCACCAGAGGTGGCGTGGATTCAGCACCTGGTAGGGGCCATACGCGCGATCCGGCAGGACCGGCAGGATCACGCCCGAAATGAGGGTGAACTGCATGATCGCGCGGAAGTCCTGCTCTCCCAGGCGGCCGGCGAACTGGTGGAGCTGCGGCTTGGCCCACAGCAGGACGGCGGTTCCGGCGCCGACCGCGATCGCGACCGCCGGGCGGCCGGCGACCAGATAGGCCCCCACCATGAAGGTCAGGAGCAGCGCCACCTCCGTCGTCTGCCCGGCATCGGATTCGGGATCGCGTAGCTTGAGCAGATTGCCGACGACGATGATCCCGACCAGACCGAGCAGGCCCGCCGCGACGATCCAGGTACCGAAGGCGCCCGCGAGCTGCGCGGTGATCGTGCCGAAAACGGCGACCAGCGCGAACGTGCGGAATCCCGCGAGGCGGGCGGCGACCCGCTCCCGTTGCAGGCCGATCAGGAGCCCCAACGCGAGCGAGATGCCGATCTGGCGGAAAGCGATCCCGAGGTCGAGCGAAGAATCCATCGCGGCGGCCAGTGTAGCCCGAGCGGCCTAGCCCGCCTTCGGCACTTCGCTCATCAGGTGTTGGATCCGCCCCTCGGAATCGGTAAACACGGCGATCCACAGCACCCGGTCGCCCAGGTCGGCCACGACATGAGGTCGATCGAGGATCTTGGCACCGCCCGCTTCGAGCGCCGCGGTCGCCCCCTCGATGTCGGCGGTCGTAAAGTAGAGCAGCGTCTGGCCCACCGAAGCGCCGCTCGCCTCTTCGCTCGAAAGCATCAGGCGCACCCCGCCACAATCGAAGAACGAGAGGCCGGGAGGGGCGGAGAAGAGGAACCTCAAACCGACCACGTCGCGATAAAACGCGGTCGCGGCGTCGAGATCTTTGACCGACCAGGCGATCTGGCCCACGGCGAGGATGTTGGGGGTGGCGGGCATCAGAGGCTCCTTTTCGAGGTGCGAACGGGGGTGCCCGCGTATTCTAGCGGTCGCGCACCGGCCGTCGCACCGCCCCGGTCGGCTGGAATCGACCCCTGCCCTGAAACGGTTAGACTTCTCCGTCACCTTGGTGGTTCGATCGCCTTTCCCGAGGAGCGTCCCTTGATCCGTAAGCTCTCTCTCTCCCTGTTGGGTGCCGCCTGCGCGCTTTCTTTCGCCTGTTCGGGCGACGGCAGAACCCCGCTCGTCTTGTACTCCCCCCACGGCCGCGACCTTTTGTCGCTGATCGAAAAGCGCTACGAGCAGCTCCACCCGAAGATCGACGTGCGCTGGCTCGACATGGGCGCGCAAGAGGTCTACGACCGAATCCGCTCCGAGAAGGCGAATCCGCAGGCGGACGTCTGGTACGGCGGGCCGCAATCGACGTTCGCGCAAGGGGCTACGGACGGCCTTCTCGCGCCGTTTCATCCCACTTGGGCCGCGGCGATCTCCCCCGACAGCCGCCGGGCGGACGATCTCTACTTCGGCCTATACCGGACCGCGCCGGTCTTGGTCTACAACGATCAGGCGGTCTCGGAGGCGGATGCGCCCCACGACTGGGACGATCTGCTCGCCCCTCGCTTTACGGGGAAGGTTCTGATCCGCGATCCACTCGCGAGCGGCACGATGCGCACCCTGTTCGGTTCGATCCTCGCCCGCTCGATCGCCCAGACCGGCTCGGAGGAGAGCGGCTGGCAGTGGCTGCGCCGCCTGGACGTCCAGACCAAGGAGTACACCTCGACCCCCGCGCTGCTGATGGAGAAGCTCAATCGGCGCGAGGGCCTGGTGACCGTCTGGGAGCTGACCGACATGCTCTGGCAGAAGAAGCGAGGCGCTCCGCTCGGCTATGCGTTTCCGACCAGCGGTACGCCGGTGATCGACGATTCGATCGGCCTGGTGGTGGGAGCCAAGCACCCGGACGAGGCGAGGGCGTTCATCGAATGGGTGGGAAGCCCCGAGGCACAGAAGCTCGCGGCCGAGCAGGCGTTTCGGCTGCCGGCACGGACCGACCTGCCGCCGGAGGCGTTGCCCGAGTGGGCGCGCGATGTGATGGCGCGGCTGGTACCGGCGAAGGTCGATTGGGATCTAATGTCCGCCAAGAGCAAGGAGTGGATGGCGACCTGGGACCGCACGGTGCGGAGCCGCGGCGGCGAGGCCCCTCCCGGATGAGCTTTCTCTCGATCGCAAACCTGGCGAAGGCGTTCGGCGGCAAACCGGTCCTCGAAGGGCTGACGCTCGGGATCGAGAAGGGGGAGATCCTCGCGCTCCTGGGACCCAGCGGCAGCGGCAAGACCACCGCTTTGCGCCTCTTGGCGGGATTCGAGACGCCCGATCACGGGCGGATCTCGGTGGCGGGCGAAGAGGTCACGGCTCTCCCTCCGGCGCGGCGCAATTTCGGCATGGTGTTTCAGCACTACGCCCTGTTTCCCCATTTGACCGCCGGAGAAAACATCGCGTTCGGCCTCGAATCCCGGAAGGTCGGGAAGGTGGAAACCGCCCGCCGGGTCGCCGAGGCGCTGGCGCTCGTCGAGCTGCCGCACCTGATCGGACGCAAGCCGGGCGAGATGTCGGGCGGCCAGCAGCAGCGGGTGGCGGTCGCCCGTGCGCTCGCCCCGGAGCCCCGGGTTCTGCTGCTCGACGAGCCGCTGTCGAACCTCGATCCGTCGTTGCGCGAACGGACCCGGCGCGAGCTGCGGAGCGCCATCCGCCGGGTCGGCATCACGACCGTTCTGGTCACCCACGAGCAGGAGGAGGCGTTCCACCTCGGTGACCGGATCGCCGTGATCGAAGGCGGGCTCCTCCAGCAGGTCGGACGCGCCGAGGAACTCTACGCACGTCCAGCCACCCGCTTCGTCGCCGGTTTCATCGGCCGTTCGAGCCCGCTGTCCGGCACCGTAGAGAACGTAGAGAACGTCGCGAACGCCGAGGGCGCCGAGAACGCCGAGGGCGAAAAAGTCGCGGTGCGCTTGGACGCCGGGCCGCTCTGGCAGGGAATCGTGCTAGGAAGCCTCGCGACCGGCGCTCGTGTCGAGCTGATCGCCCGGCCGGAGAATTTGATCTTCGGTTCCCTCGAAGCGCCGAACACCCTCACCGGCCGGGTCGCCGAGCGGCGCTACGGCGCACCGTCCGCCACGTTCACGATCGAGCTGGACGGCGGCTCGGGAACCGAGATCGAGGTGCTCGCCGCCGCGAACGCCGCGGAGGAAGGCGACCGGGTTGGCGTGGCTCCCCGCGCCGAGGCGCCGCTTCCGCGGGTGTTTCCGGTTCAGAGGACCGGCGCTTGACGCAAGCCGTCCTTTCGGCGCCGGACGCCTCGCCGGCTCCCTCGCGCAGCGGTCGGCGGAGTTTCCGCTGGAGCACCTTGGCGCTCGCCGCGCTGCTCGGTTGGTTGGTCGGCTACCCGCTGCTCGCGACGCTGTTCGAGGCGCTGCGCGAGCCGCAGGCGTTTCTCGACGTGCTCCAGCGGCCCGACGAGTGGCTCTCCCTCTGGCGCAGCGTCTGGATCTCGCTCGCCTCGGTCGGCCTCGCGGCGCTCGTGGGGGTGCCGCTCGCCTTTGCCTTCGAGCAGTCGGACTTCCCCGGTCGCCGGCTCCTTTCGGCCGCCGCGGCGCTTCCCGTGGCCTTGCCGCCGCTGGTCGGCGTGATCGCGTTCTTGTTCCTCTATGGCGAGAGCGGCTTTGCCACCCGGGCGGTGCAGACGCTACTCGGGTTGGAGCACCCGCCCTGGCGCCTGCTCGGGCCGGGCGCGATCCTGCTGGTGCATACCTACTCGATGTACGTCTATTTTTACCTGTTCACCCGCGCGGGGCTCGCCCGGCTGGACGGCGCGGTGCTCGAAGCGGCGGCGAGCCTCGGCGCCTCGCCGGCCCGCACGCTCTGGCGGATCACCCTGCCGCTTCTTCGCCCTTCCCTCTTGGGCGCCTCGCTTCTTACCTTCATGACCGCGCTCGCGTCGTTTTCCGCCCCGTATCTTTTCGGCGGCAACTTCCGCGTCATGACGACCCAGATCGTCGCCTCGAAGTTGAACGGCGAGCTGGCCGCCGCCCAGGTGGAAACCCTGCTGCTCGCGGCCGTGGCGCTGGTCGCCCTTTGGGTGCTGCGGCGCTTGGAACGGACGGCGGCGATTCCCGGATCGTCGGGGGTGCGGGGGACCGCTCCGGCCCGGAAGCGGCCGGCGCGGCGCGGAGTGCGGATCGCCCTTGCGCTGGTTGCCGCGGGGCTGGCGATTCTCTTCCTGCTTCCTCATGCGGTTTTGGTTCTGATCTCGTTCGTGCCGCCTTTTACCTGGACGAACGAGGCGCTGCCGCCGGTCTTCTCGCTCGAAAACTACCGCGGCCTGCTGGTCGCGGAGCGCCTGCGGCCGATCGTCAACTCGCTCTGGATGGCGGTGGTCTCAACCGCTGCGGCGCTCGCCCTCGGGTTTGCCGCGGCGCGGATCGCCACCCGCCGCACCGGGCCGGCCGCCCGGGCGGTGGAGGCTTTGGTCGCCCTCCCCTGGGCGATTCCCGGCACGGTGTTCGCGGTCGCGATGGCGACCGCCTGGAGCGTTCATTCCCCCTGGACGCTCCGGTTCGTGCTGATCGGCACGCCGTGGATTCTGCCGCTCGCCTATCTGGTGCGCAGCCTACCGGTGACCGGACGGGCGGCGCTCGCGGGAATGCGGCAGCTCGATCCGGCGCTCGAAGACGCCTCCGCCTCGCTCGGCGCGAGCCCTTCCCGAACCCTCGGTCGCATCGTGCTGCCGCTCCTACGCCCGGCGCTTGCCGCGGGGGCGGGCTTGGCGTTCCTCGCCGCGTTCGGCGACTTCGTCGTGTCGATCGTCCTCTACACCTACGACACCCGGCCGATTTCGATCGAGATCCTCTCCGCCCTGCGCCTTCAGGATCTCGGCCTCGCCGCGGTCTATGGTGTACTGCTCGCGATCGGCAGCACCGCCGTTTTCTTCCTCTGGGGCCGGAGCGACACCCTGTGACGACGAACGCAACCCGCGCCCCCCGTTTTGCGTTCAATCTTTTGGGCCGGAACCTCCGGTTCTTCCTCACCTGAGGTTCCTGCATGGAAAAGAGTTCGCTGCGCCAACTTTCGGTCCTCATGGCCACGGTGTTCGTGGACATGGTGGGCTTTTTGATCGTCCACCCGCTCCTGCCGTTCTACGCCGAGACCCTGGGGGCGACGGCGACCGTGATCGGTTTGCTGGTGGCGATCTTTGCCGCGGCGCAATTGCTCTCTTCGCCGTTTTGGGGACGCCTTTCCGATCGCTACGGCCGGCGCCCGTTGCTGATCGCCGGACTGCTGATCTCGGCGGTGTCGTTCGCGCTTTTCGGTTTCGCCAACTCGATCTGGATGCTGTTCATCTTCCGCTTCGTCCAAGGGGTAGGCGGCGGGACCGTCGGCGTCGTCCAGGCCTATGTCAGCGACGCCGTCCCGAAGGGAGAGCGGGCCAAAGCCCTCGGCTGGATCACCGCGGCGACCAGCGCGGGGGTCATGGTCGGCCCTTTGATCGGCTCCTACGCCACCCGACTCGGTGCATCGGGTCCGGGTTTCGTCGCCGCGGCGCTCTGCATCGCCAACGCGATCTCGGCCTACCTCTGGCTGCCGGAGCCGCGGCGCAAGAGCCTCGATCCGAAAAACGCCGCACCGCGCCGTAGCTTGCGCAACTCGATCGCGGAGGTACTCTCCCAGCCCACCTCGCCGGTCGCCTCGCTGATCTGGGTCTACGCCTTAGGCATGATGGCGTTCATGGCGATGAACGGCATTCTGGCACTCTACCTCGGCCAGAAATTCGGCGTCACCAAGGAATCGATCGGCTGGTTCTACAGCTACGTGGGCGGTATTTCGCTGGTCATGCGGGCGGTGCTGCTCGGCCCCATGGTGCGCCGGTTCGGCGAGGTGGGGGTGATGAAGCTCGGCGCGATATCGCTCGCGCTCGGCCTTGCCACGATTCCGCTTGCCCCGAGTATCCCGGTGCTCGCCGTGGCGGTTCTCTTCGTGCCGATCGGCACCGCGCTTCTCTTCCCAGCGACCACGGCGCTGGTCTCGCACACCGCGCCTGACGGGGAAACCGGCCAGGTGATGGGCGTCCAGCAGGCGTTCGGCGGGGTCGCCCGAATGCTCGGACCGATATGGGCGGGCAAAGCCTTCGACGTTCTCGGCCCCCAGTCGCCGTTCTGGATGGCCGCGGCGTTAATGCTCGGCGTGGGAGCCCTCACCCGCCGGATCGCCGAACCGAAGAAGGAGCCAAAGAAGTCGCTGCCCGAAGAACCCGAAGCGGCCGCCGATTCCCTGCACCCGGCGGCGACGATCCCTAACATCACACCCCGCTAAGGCTGGGGATTCCCAACCGAAAACCAAAAAAAACAGGGCAGGCCGTGAGGCCTGCCCTGAGAATTTCTTGGTTGCGGGGGCAGGATTTGAACCTGCGACCTTTGGGTTATGAGCCCAACGAGCTACCTGGCTGCTCCACCCCGCGTCAGTGCCCCCTGTCTCCAGGGGAGCGGCAGTGTCTCACAACCGGTGGCTGATGTCAAAGATTCCCGGCTGGGAGAGGTTTGGGAAGGACGACTTCGGGTATCCGGGTTGGTCTGAACCGGTCCGAATAGGGGCGGATCTCGCGGTTCCCCGGGGAGTGTTCTAGACTGTCGCCCCGCGGCGGAATCCCGACCAGGGCGGCGGACGACCCATTCGAGGCCGTACCGGCCCTCGGGAAGAGGCCGCGACCGACCGAGCCAACACCCAAATACAGGAGATCGCGATGGCCGAGAGAAAGCCCAATGAGCAGTTCATGAAGCCGCTGCAGCCCTCCGAGGCGCTCGCGGCGATCGTCGGCAGCGACCCGCTGCCGCGCACCGAAGTGACCAAGAAGGTCTGGGAGTACATCAAGAAGCACAACCTGCAGGATCCGGCCAACAAGCGCAACATCGTCGCCGACGACAAGCTCAAGGCGGTCTTCGCGGGCAAGGGGACGGTCACGATGTTCGAAATGACCAAGCTGATCAACGCCCACTTGAAGAACCCCTAGAAGCAGCCGCCCGCGCTCGAAGCGGCACGCCCGCGCGGTCGGGCGTCGCCGCTTCGATGAGGAGGTCTTTTGTCGTCTCTTCGGATTAAGAGCCCTCTACCTTGATCGCCCAGACCCTACCCATCGGCACACCGCTCCTCTGGGGCGGATTCTTTGCGTTGATTTTCGCGCTCCTCGCGCTCGACCTCGGTGTCTTCAATCGCAAAGAGCATCGCGCCAGCCTGCGCGAGTCGATCCTCTGGAGCATCGTCTGGACGCTCGTAGCCTTGGCGTTCAACGCTTGGGTCTACTTCCGGTTCGGACACGCTCCCGGGGTGGAGTTCTTGACGGCGTACGTCATCGAACGCTCGCTCAGCTTCGACAACATCTTCATCTTCATCGTCATCTTCAACTACTTCGCGGTCCCCGCCGAGCTTCATCACCGGGTTCTGTTCTGGGGCATTCTCGGCGCGCTCATCGCCCGTGGCCTGTTCATCGGCCTAGGTATCGCGCTGCTCGCAAAGTTCGCCTGGCTGATCTACCTGTTCGGCGCCTTCCTGGTCTACACCGGGTGGAAGGTGCTGCGCGACCAGGAGACCCAGATCGAGCCGGAGCGCAACCCGGTGGTCAAACTGTTTCGGCGCAT
This sequence comes from Thermoanaerobaculia bacterium, assembly GCA_038248205.1. Lineage (GTDB taxonomy): Bacteria > Acidobacteriota > Thermoanaerobaculia > Multivoradales > UBA5704 > DASYKS01. The sequence goes on along the minus strand of JBBRUC010000047.1, from coordinate 12,260 downwards.
CTTCCGGATCACCGAGGGCTACGAAGGGAAGAACTTCTGGGTCAGCCGCAAGGGCCTGCTGTTCGCCACCCCGCTGCTCTTGGTGCTGGTGGTGATCGAGGCGAGCGACATCCTGTTCGCGGTCGATTCGATTCCCGCGGTGTTCGGCGTCACGCGCGACCCGTTCATCGCCTTTACCTCGAACATCTTCGCCATCCTCGGGTTGCGCGCCCTGTACTTCCTGCTCGCCGGGCTGATGCACCGTTTCGGCTATCTGAACTACGGCCTCGGCCTGGTGCTGATCTTCATCGGGGCCAAGATGGTCGTTCACCCGTGGATCGAGATCCCGGTCGAGATCTCCCTCGGCCTGGTGGTCGTTCTGCTCGCGGGCTCGGTCGCCTTTTCGCTCTGGCGCCCCCCGAAGACGTCCGCTCCGGCGCTCGACCCGGCGCTCGATCCGGCCCCTTCCGAGCCGCCGTCCGAAGGATGAACGCCCGCAGGATGAACGTAGGCCACCCTTCCCTCCCGGAGGTCCGCGAATGAAACGGCTCGCCGCTCTGCTCGTCCTCGTCGCCCTGATCCTTTCGACCGGGCCGCTGCCGGGAGTGTTCGAGCCCGCGGCGATCGGCCGCGGCGGCGCCGTCGCCGCAAACGATCGGCAGGCCGCCGCGATCGGCCTGGAAGTTTTGAAAGAGGGGGGCAACGCGATCGACGCGGCGGTGGCCACCGCGCTGGCGCTCGCGGTGGTCTTTCCCGAAGCGGGCAATCTCGCGGGCGGCGGCTTTGCCATCGTGCGCCACAAGGGCTTTTTCGCCGCGCTCGACTTCCGCGAGGTGGCGCCGGCCAAAGCCAACCGCACCATGTATCTGGATGACAAGGGCGAGCCGAAGAAGGGGGCCTCCACCGTAGGGCCGCTCGCCACCGGCGTCCCCGGCTCGCCCGGGGGGCTCTGGGAGCTGCACAAAAAGTACGGCAAGCTCCCTTGGGCGCGGCTGGTCGCACCGGCCGAGCGCCTGGCGCGGGAGGGTTTCGCGGTCGATCGCCACCTCCACGACCGCCTGGCCGATCCGACGGAGCGCCGGCGCCTCGGGCAGTTCCCCGAGACGGCGGCGGCTTGGATCTTGGCGGAGCCGATGGCGATCGGAACGATCGTCAAGCAGCCGGCGCTCGCCCGAACCCTCGCCGCCTACCGAGATCGGGGTCCCGACGGGATCGTGCGCGGCGCGGTCGCCGCGGCGGTCGAAGCGGCTGCCAAGAAGCACGGAGGAGTGCTCACGGCGGCCGACCTGGCGGCCTATCGCCCGGTCTGGCGCGAGCCGCTCCGTTTCTCGGCGTTCGGTTGGCAGATCGTGTCGATGCCGCTGCCTTCCTCCGGCGGGTTGATCCTCGGCGAGACGTTCGGCCAGCTCGAACGGCTCTCTTGGCCCAAGCTGCCCCGCTTCGGCGCCGACCGCGCTCACCTCTTCGCCGAGGCGTTGCGCCGGGCGTTCGCCGATCGCTACCTGTTGGGCGATCCGGCCACCACCCGTGCCGACGCCGCCCAACTGCTCGATCCCGCCTGGCTCGACCGCCGCGCCGCCTCGATCGATCGCGCCAAGGCCACTCCCTCCCAAGAGGTCTACCCCTGGCCGGGCGACCCACCTCGGCCCGAGCACGTAGAGACCACGAGCCTCTCAGTGATCGACGCTGAAGGGAACCTGGTTGCTCTCACCACCACGCTCAACGATCTGTTCGGCTGCGGTCTCTACGTGCCCGAGATCGGCTTCTTGAACAACGAGATGGACGACTTCGCGACCGCACCGGGGCGACCGAACCTGTTCGGGCTGATCCAGGGCGAAGCGAACGAAGTGGCGCCGGGCAAAAAGATGCTCTCGTCGATGACGCCGACGATCGCCTGGCGCGCCACGCCGGACGGCGAAGAGGCGATCGCGCTCGGGGGCCGCGGAGGCTCGCGTATTCCCACCCACGTGGCCCAGGTGCTGCTCGACATGATCGTCGACGGCGATTCGCTCGCCGAGGCACTCGGCCGTCCGCGCCTACACCACCAGTGGCTGCCCGACCGGATCGAGGTCGAATCCGACACCCTGTCGCCCGAGACCCGCGCCGAGCTGGAGCGCCGGGGTCATACGATCGCGCCGGCCGGCTTGAGCGCTCGGGTGTTCGCGATTCACCGCCTTCCGGACGGCCGGGTCGAGGCCGAGGGCGACCCACGCGGCCCCAGCGGCGCCGCGGTGGTCGAGCCGGAGCGGTAGAGTAAACTCCGGCACGATCTTCTTCGTCAGCGAGGGGAGTCCGAGAATGGTTCAGGTGCTGGTACCCAAAGAGCGCCGTTCCGGCGAAACGCGTGTTGCCGCGACGCCCGAGACGGTCAAGAAAATGGTCAAGGAAGGCCTCGCGGTGACGATCGAGCGAGGGGCGGGCCTCTCCGCCTACTTTGCCGATGCGGACTACGAAGCGGCCGGCGCGACGCTCTCCGACGCGCCGGACTGGTCCGCGGCCGACGTGGTTTTGAAGGTCGCGCCGTTGGCCGAGGACGAAACGCCCAAGCCGGGCGCGCTCGCGATCGGCCTGTTCGCGCCGCACGGCCCACTGGACCGCGTCCGCCGCCTGGTCGCGGGGAACGTCTCGACCCTGGCGATGGAGCTGGTGCCGCGCATCACCCGCGCCCAGGGGATGGACGCCCTGTCGTCCCAGGCGTCGATCGCGGGCTACAAGGCGGTTCTGCTCGCGGCCGTCCACCTGCCGAAATACCTCCCCCTCCTGATGACCGCGGCGGGCACGATCAAACCGGCGAAGATCGTCATCATGGGCGCCGGGGTGGCGGGTCTCCAGGCGATCGGCACCGCCCGCCGGCTCGGCGCGGTGGTCGAGGTCTCGGACATCCGTCCCGAGGTGAAAGAACAGGTCGAATCGCTGGGCGCCCGCTTCATCGAGCTGCCGATGCTCGAACAGGAGAGCGGCGCGGGAACCGGCGGCTACGCGCGCCAGATGGGCGAAGACTTCCTCCGCCGTCAGCGCGAAATCGTCCGCGAGCGCCTCACCACGGCGGACGCCGCGATCACCACCGCCCTGGTGCCGGGCCGCAAGGCCCCTACCCTCCTCACCCGCGAAATGGTCGAAGCGATGCGCCCGGGTTCCGTAATCATCGACCTCGCGGTCGAACAGGGGGGCAACTGCGAGCTCTCCCAAGCCGACCAGGAAGTCGTCCATCAGGGCGTCCGCATCCTCGGTCCCTCGAATCTCCCCGCCACCCTGGCCCACGACGCGAGCACGCTCTACGCTAGAAACGTCCTGGCGCTGCTGCTCCATGTGACGAAGAAGGGCGAGATGGCGCTCGATCCGGAAGAGGAGATCATGAAGGCCACGTTGCTCACCCACGCCGGGGCCGTCCTCCATACCCCGACGGCGGAGCGGCTGGCGGCGGAAGGCGGCGGCTGACCGACCCGCTTGGCCGGTCCTCGCCGCCGCCACCCTCCGTTGCAAGCCTTACTTCGACCAGGGCGGCGCGACGCCGTTCATCCGGGCGTAGGCGATCGACTGGCCTAGGTGCTCGTGGCTGTGGCTGATGACTCCCAGGACGATCTCGCGCTTGGTCCTCTGCTTGCCGAAGAAGTCGATCTTGGTGTCCAGGTCGGCGGCCGAGAACCCGGCGATCACTTTCTTCACGAAGACATACGAGACTTTCATCGCCTCGATCGCTTTGGCCTTGTCGGTGGTCGACTTTTCAATATTGCGGGCATCGATCCCCTCGGGAGCCGGAGCGCCGAGCATGCCGGCCAAGAAGTAGTTGCCGCCCGCCACGTGAAGGACGACCTCGACATAGGAACGAACCCCCTCGGCCGGTCGCCAGGCCATTTTTTCGGCCGGCACCGCTTCGGCGAGATCGACCAGTTTGCCTTCGGCATCGGAGAGATTCGCGTCGACATCGGCCAGAAAAGCCGCGGCGGATGAGACCGCCGGGGGAGCGTCCACCGCGCGCGCCGGAGCGGGGGCGGAAAGCGAGGCGGCGGTCGCCAAAGCGGCAACCGCCAGGGTGAGAAGGGGCAGGCGAGATCGGTTCATAGAGCATCTCCTTGGGGTAGCAGGTGAACGATCGAATTCGCGTAGTAGGCCAGGATCGCCCGCTCGCTATCGACCGGTAGAAACAGACCCTCGCGGGCCTCGATCAGGTGGCGTTGCTCCAACATGCGCAGACCGAACGAGATCGCGTAGTCGCGGTCGCTTCGCGGTACGTAGACCCGCGCCCCGACGGCTTCGAGCTCCTCGATCCGGTGGTGGACCTCGGCTTTGAGGTCGAATTCGGACAGACCCTCCGGATGCGCGAGCAGGGCGGTCGCGACCAGCGAAACCGGCAACGCCGGAACGACCTTGCCGATCTCCGCCATCAGCTCGCGGGCCAGGGCTTCGATGCGCGGAATCCGCTCCTCGCGCGAGAGCTTGCGCGGATCGAAACCCTCTCGCGCCAGATAATCGCGAGCCGAAAAGGGCGAGCCGAAGTTGACGCAGGCATAGCCGAAGCGATGCCAGCGCCGCAGAGCCATCTGCCAGAGATTGCGGCCGACGAAACCGGAGGTCGTCGTGACCGCGCCCAACCCTCGGGCGCGCGGCTTGGCGGTGTCCGGACGCTCCGGCTTGCCCTTCGCTTCGGAAGCGCCCGCATCGAGCAGCAGCGTCCGATCCTCCAGGGTCCGGTCGTAGTTCAAGCCCACCGGCACGAAGATCAGATCGCGCTCCCCCTCCGGATCGAAGGTGCGCAGCATGTAGTCGAGAATTCCGATTTTGGGTGCGCGCAGGCGGCCGTCGCGCGACAGCCCTCCTTCGGGAAACACCGCCTGCGGCACGCCGCCTTGCGTCGCCATCTGAATGTAGCGTTCGAGCACCCGGCGGTAGAGCGGATCGCGCGAGTTGCGGCGGACGAAATAGGCGCCCATCGAGCGGATCAGCTGTTGCAGCGGCCAGATCCGCGCCCACTCGCCCACCGCATAGGAGAGCGCGATCCGCTCCGCCACCAGGTACGAGACCAGAACGTAGTCCATGTTGCTGCGGTGGTTCATCAGGAAGACCACCGTGGCGTTTGGCGGGATCGACGCCAAGCCCACCTCGTCCGAGCTGCCCAGGCGCACCCGATAGAGCAGACGCGCCGCGCCGCGGGCGATCCAGTACCCGATGCGAAAATAGGCGTAGGCGTTGAACGACGGAACGATCTCGTGGGCGTAGCGCTCGACCTTGGCGACCGCGACCTCGCGCGGCATCCCTTCCTCCCGGGCATAGGCGTCGATCGCCTGGACGACGGCCGGGTCGTAGAGCAGGCGATCGAGCAGCACCTGACGCTTGGTCAGTTGAAACTGCGGGATCGCGATCCGCAGCCGGTCGTTGACCTCACGAATCGCCTGGTTGACCCGGCGGCGCAGAAACCAACGAACGCTCGGCACGAGCAGCCGTTCGAGCGCCCACCAGACGGAGAGCAGGACGAGAACGACGGCCAGCCAGAGTGGGAGCGTGACGCTAGAAGCCAAGCGATTCCTTTCGGTGAGAACTTGAGACGATGATAGCGCGCCCGGAGGGCGAGGGTTCACAGGTATCCGAGCGCTTCGAGCGCCTTTCGTTCCTCCGGCCGAAGCGGAGCCGAAGCCGCGGCTCGATGGCGAACCGCCAGCTGCTCGGCGCGCAGCAGAGAGCGCAGGTAGCCGGTGCGAACGGGTTTTTCGGCCGCCAGATCGCGGGTTTCGGCGGGGTCGGTCGCGAAGTTGAACAGCCGGGGGGAGCGACCGAACTTGCGGCTCCACGGGTCAACCAGGTGCCAGTCCCCAAGCCGGACGCTGCCGCCCTGGCGGCCCTCGTAATCAAGGTGCGAAAACAGCGGCCGATCGGCCTCCGGAGGGCTTGCCGCGTCCCGGACCGCGAGCCGATCGATTCCGCGCAGGCCGGCTTCGAAAGCGGCGGTCGCTGGAATTCCGAGCGCCGAAAGCAGGGTCGGCATGACGTCGAGATGGGCGGCGGGCTCACTGATCCGCCGCCCCGCGGTCTGCCCGGGAAGGTGAACGATCCACGGCACGTCGAGCACCTCGCGGTGGAGTGTCCGGCCATGGCCGAGCGCGCCGTGCTCGCCGAATTCTTCCCCGTGATCGGAGATCACGACCACCAGCGTCCGGGCGAGATCGCCCCGGCGACCGAGTTCGTCGAGCAGAGCGCCGAAGCTGCGATCGACGGCCGCGATATCCGCATCGTAGAGGGCCGACAGGTTGGCGAGCATCGCCCGCGCCTCGGGGCGCTTCCGGTCGAGCGCGCGATAGACCCTTTGGATCGCCGGAAGGCGTCCGGAGCTGGCCGGAGCCTGCGGCGCGAACCGGCGGCGGAGATCCTCCGGGGGCTCGTACGGTGCGTGGGGGTCGATCGCATGGAGGTAGAGGAAGAACGGAGCCGCCGCCTCGCCACCCTCCGTTTTCTCGTCGAGCCAAGCTCGGGCGCGCGCCGCAAGGAGATCCGCGCTCGCTACATCGGGGAGAAACTCGAAGCGATCGAACCCTTGGTCAAAACCGGTCGTCTCGGTCACGTGGGCGTTCGCGCTCCACCCGCCGGTTCGATATCCGGCCTCCTTGAGCACCTCGGCGAGCGATCGAACGGTTGGGGGCAGCCGCCGTTCGAGCCGCGTCGCCCCGTGGACCTGGGGGGCGAGACCGGTGAGGATCGTCGCGGTCGAAGGCTTGGTCCACGACGAAGCGGCGGTCGTCCGCTCCAAGACGACGCTCCGGCGGGCGAAATCGTCGATCCGGGGGGTCAGTCCACGCGTCGAGCCGTAGACGCCGAGCCGGTCGGCGCGCAGGGTGTCGATCAAATAGAGCAGAACGTTCGGACGAGACGCCTCTTTCGTCGCCGTACGCTTCGGCGGATCCGGGACTGGCGAGGGAGGAGGAGAAAGAGAGCGCACCACCGGTTTCCGCACGATCGCCCAGGCCGCCGCATCCCCCGTTGCCCGCAACGTCCAGCGCACCAGCCGGTCGCCCTCGCCCGGAATCTCCCAGGCTTCGGCTTTCGTCCCCGGCTCCAAGCGGGCCAGCGAGACTTCCTCCCCGCTCTCGACGCGCGCCAAAATCTCTACCCCAAGCGCGCCGCCGCGCGAAGAGATCCCAGAGATTCCAAGAGCCGAGCGCCCCTGGACCTCCAGGAAACCGTCGATCCGAACGCCACCGGCGAGCGCGATCCCCTCCGCCACCCCCGCCGCCAAATTCCGATCGACCGGCCGCGGCGGACGCGGCGGCCCAGCGGGAACCCCTTCGCGCACCACTTCGCACAGCGGCAGCTCGGCCGCCAGATCGTGCACCACAGGCCAATCCCGGGGCGCGGGTCCGCAGGAGGCGAAAAAAAGGAACGCCAAGAGCAGAGTGGAACGAGGGGGCACGAGGAGATCTTACCGGCCCGGAGGAGAGTTGGCGCGAGAGATTCTCCCCCCTCGCGCCATTTCTTCTATTGCAGTCACCCCGTGCTACGGCTGGCCGTTCCAGGCCGTCTCGGCGAGCAGAGCCGCCCAATCCACCGGCGCCGAGGTCGGCGCTCGTTCGACGCCTCTACCCACAACAACGGTATTTGCGGGATCGCCGCGGAGGCCGAAATCGGGGAGCAGGGGAGGGTAGACGAAGATCCAGGCCGGATCGGCCTGGGTCGAGCAGTCGTGCGACTGCCCCGGCTGGCATGGTTCCAGAGCGCGGATTGTGCCTGTTGTCCATCGCCCGGATGCGTCCCAATCGATCGTCAACTCGTAGGCGCTCTTGCCGACCGCCTCGCCTCGGCCCGTCCCAGGGTTTCTGCCGATCGAGTAGGCGTCGACCCGGTAGGTGTGAGGGTCGGCGCCGCGGAAGATGGCGACTTCCTGGTCGAAGTAGTTGGCAGATCCGTCTCGAACAAAGTAGCTGTGAGTGCGGAGCATCCTCTCGAGCAGGGCGAAAGTCCGACGATCCCAATCCGTCAGCAGATCGTGGCAGCGGTCGAGGAGACCCGCCGCGCGGAGTCCGCGGCTCGCGCCGCTCGCTGCGGGCTTTGAGCCCTGGGACTCCCGGCCAGCCGGAACCTGCACCACATTGTTGATCTCCAGCGCGAAGGAAAAGGGATCCTCGGCGCCGCCGAGGCCCAGCCGAAGCCGATGATCGTCTGGAAGGCGACAGCGAATCGAGGTCGGGTTCGTCTGGGGCTCGATTCGTGCCAGCAGAATCTGATCCAGCTCGGGCCGCGAAGGGTTTAAGAGGAATTGACGCTCCTGCACACTGACCTGGAAGCCCATCATCCGCTCGGTCGAATCGAGGCAGTCGCTGTCGGGAACGGGACCGCCTGAGAGAGCCGGGAAATGAGGGATCGGCTCAGCACGCACCTCCGAGCCTCGGTAGCGAAGTCCTCCGTCTCCGGCCGAGACAAAAAGAGTGGGGTGCGAGGCCTTTCCTACGACAGGGCCCTCCGCGATGAGCAGGTCCATTCGTTCGAGCGGGCTCCCGAGCTGATCTTGGTCGCAAGCGACCTGCGCCGGAAGCAGGGGATTCGTCAGCTCTTGGCTAACCAACGGTATCGCCGCCAGGAGGCTCAGCAGAATGGCAGATCGGACAACCATTTCATCGATCCTCACTACGCGCAGGAGACACAGGTAGCGCCAGCCGGACCTATCGCGACCTGATAGAGCAGCCCCGTAACCGGAAGCGAGAACCGTACTACTTGAAAGGGCTGGCAGGAAAACGCCGTGTCGCCGGTCGTACGGTTCGAGGCCTCAAACTGCGTTGGAGCTGTGGGGTTAGGAAGAACCTTGCCATAGCCGCGCGTTAGGCCGCGGCGAACTCCGCCGGCCCAGGGGAATAGGAAGCTTGCTTCGCCCTGGTTTCGCGGATCGTACTTGGTAGCGTACACCGCCGCCGTCTGACCGCAAGTTCCGTTTTCACAGGTGCTGCAGGTATTGGGATTCTCTGCAAGAACACTAGCTCGAATTCCGCCGTTCCAGCCGAGGAAACGCATTTCTCGGCTTAGTCGCACTTTGGCATTGCCTGCGTTGAGCTGCGTGACTAACCAGCGAGCGAGGTTCTGGGTGTTGCGTACATGGGCCTTGAGGTCCGTACGCAAGGTCTGGTCGATTCCGAAGACGGTTTCGGTGCTACCCAAAGTCTCCGAGAGGAATCCATCCTCGACGAACTGCCGAAGGTCTCTTTGTTCCCGGTTCTCTCCGGATCTTGTAAAACCCTCCCATCGAATGGCTTGCGCAAACAGCGGCGCCCGGTCGTCCAAGCATCCGTCGGTCGGTTTCGATCGTCCACCGGCAAGAGCCAGGAATGGACCATCGTAGAAATACCGGTTGTTGGCAGTCGCCCACTGGCAGGTCGTCGGGATTGTGCCGCCATTCTCGAAATAGTTCTTGGCCGGGCCGTTGCCCGCCGCGAGGGTGTAGAGGTACCAGGCGGACCGGAGGTAGCGGCGAGCCTTGTTCGCCAGTGGCAGATCCCGAGTGGGAGAGCGAGTTGCCCAGTAATTGACCACCATCGCCGCGAGCAGGGAGTGCTCGTTGTAGATGTTCGACAGGATCTCGCCTCCCGAGAAGTAGACCAGATTCCCCGGGTTGGGGACCGAACAGGTTTGTCCTAACTGGCAGTCAAAGAACTTGTTCCACCAGGCTTTGGTACGCGCCAGATCGGGCGTTCCCATCACCAGGGCGAGCGCCTGGGCGAGAGTCGGCAGATTCTGGCTACCACCGTTCTTCCAGTTGTCGAAATTCCAGTCGAGTTTGGATTGCCAGTTGAATTGAGGCGAGGGATTGAGGCCGAGCTTCAGCTTATCGGCGAGAGCCTTCTGGTAGGCGCACGGCTCGCCGGAGCTGGTCGGAGTATCGCAGCTGAGCGACGGTTCGATCGGCTCCTGTTTCGACAAGTCCTCTGGCAAGTCGAGAACCTGAAGCGATCCGCTCCAAAGCGGCTCGGGGAGAGGAGGGTCCACGTCCGGGCCGATCATGGTTCCCGGGGCGTCTGACGAGCCGGAGAAGATCTCGAACAGGTAGTCGCCCGGCAACTGGTGCTCGACCAACTTGAGTAACGAATGTGTAACGAGTGGCGAGCTGTCAGAGGCACAGCCGGGTAGTGTAAGGGCAAGATAATTCGGAAGATCTTCGGCCTCAATCGCCTCTTCGTCGAAAACACAGCTAGAAGGTGCCTGGACCTCGATCTTGAAGGTGATGGCGTCAGCGAAAGTTGGGGGACTGGGTGAGGAGACGACGCTCAAGACAGAGACCTGTGCGGAAAGCGCGACAGGAGCGAGAAGAGCAACGGTGAACAGGATTCGCTTCATGGGACTCCTCGATGGGGGGGGCCGTGACCGTCGGTCACGGCGCACCCGAATTGACAACTTCCCCGAGCACCCCCTAGAATCCGCCCTCCTGCGCGCTCAAAGGCGCGTAGCGAGTCGATTTTCCTCGGTAGCTCAATGGTAGAGCGTTCGGCTGTTAACCGAAATGTTGGGGGTTCAAATCCCTCCCGAGGAGCCATCCCTCCTTCGTAGGTCGTCTCCCGCCGGTTCCGGCGCTTGATACAGTCTCCGGAAACCTGGGAGACCTTCGATGCCCCGTACCTCCGGCCGCCGTCTTTCGCTTGCCGTCCTGTTCCTGCTGATCGCTCTACCGGTTTGCGGCGTCGAGCCCGTCGCCCCGACTTCCGCCGACCTCGAAGGCGCGCGCCGCGTGTTCGACGCGAACCTCGCGGCGATCCGCAATCAGGACAAGGACGCCTACCTCGCCTGCTATCTCCCCGAGGAAGGCTTCGCCCGCTCCGGGCCGGACGGCATGACGGTCGGTTATTCCGATTTCGCCGCCGGGGTGGGCACGGGCTGGCCGGACTCGATCGAGGCCGAGGACATCCGCCTCACCCCCGTCCGTCCCGGCCTGGTCTACGGCACCTATCGCTACCGCGTCCGCTATGGCGCGATCGAGCAATCAGGACTCTCGGAGCGGTTCTTTCTCGCCACCCCCGCGGGCTGGAAGATCGCCGTGTCGACCGCGTTTCAAGCGCTGCCTGGCGTTCCGCCTCCTCCCAAGGCGCTGGTCGGCGCCACCCTGATTGACGGCACGGGCACGGCTCCGATCGCGAATTCAGTGGTCATCCTGCGCGAGGGGAAGATCGAGTGCGCCGGCTCGCGCACGGCCTGCCCGGTGCCCGCGGGAGTCGACGTGCTCGATCTTTCGGGAACGTGGCTCACCCCCGGGCTGATCGATGCCCACGTCCACTTCTCCCAGACCGGCTGGGCCGACGCCCGGCCCGATGCGCTCGATGTGCGCGACCGGCATCCGTACGCCGAAACGATTGCCGACCTCGCGGCCCATCCGGAGCGCTTCTTCCGATCGCAGCTCTGCTCGGGGGTTACCTCCGTCTTCGACGTCGGCGGCTTCCCCTGGACGCTCGATCTGCCCCGTGCGGCCGAGGACGATTCCCTCGCCCCGCGGGTGGCGGCTGCGGGACCGCTGCTCACCACGATCGACCACTGGCTGAACCTGCCCGGCGAGCGGCAGATGATCTTCTTGAAGGACGCCGACGCCGCGCGCGAGGGTGTGCGCTGGCTCGCCGCGCGCGGCAGCCAGGCGGTGAAAATCTGGTTCATCGTCGACGAAGACGAGCGGCCGTTCGAAGAGATGGCGGCGGTCGTCCGCGTGGCGGCCGAGGAGGCCGCTGCCAAGAAGTTGCCGCTGATCGTCCACGCGACCGGGCTCAAGGAGGCCAAAGAGGCGCTCCGCGACGGGGCGGCGATGTTGGTCCACAGCGTGTCCGACCTGCCGGTCGACGACGAATTCCTCCGCCTCGCCAAAGAGCGCAACGTGGTCTACGTACCGACGCTGACCGTTGGGGAGGGCTACCAGCGGATGTACGAAGCAGCGCTAGCCGGAAGCGAGCCTGTGATCGACGATCCGAACGGCTGCGTCGATCCGATCACCCGTGCCCGGGTGGAAGAGACGGCGAAAGTCGCCGCCGGCCGCTCCGCCGAACAGATCCAACGGCGGCGCGACCGCAATGCGATCCAAGAGCGGATCGGCGCGGCCAACCTGATGAAAGTGGCTGCGGCCGGGATCACGATCGCGATGGGCACCGACGCGGGAAATCCCCTCACCCTCCACGGCCCGTCGGTCTATGGCGAGATGGAGGCGATGCAGGCGGCGGGGATGTCGCCCGGAGCCGTGCTCGAAGCCGCAACCCGCGGCGGCGCCCGGGCGCTCGGCCGCTCGGACGAGATCGGCACGATCGAGAACGGCAAACTCGCTGATCTCTTGGTGGTCG
>JBBRUC010000046.1:0-32543 GCA_038248205.1 Thermoanaerobaculia bacterium | reverse complement strand
GATAATAGCCCTGGGCCTTCGCAACGTTGGCAATCGGCTCGTCGACGAACAAGAAGGGCTGGTTCGCCGGCTCCCGGGCGGTGATCGCAGGCAGCAGGCTGGGGTTTCCGTTGGCATGGCCGGAGATCGCCACCCAGAGGCGGATCTTGTTGAGCCCCCGGGCCTTCAAGTCCGCAAGGTTCGCCTTGTAGTTGCCGATTCGGCATTTGTAGGTGTCGAGGTTACCGAACTCATCGACCAGGTCCATATGGCAGGCGGCGTCGGCCGAGACACCGACCAGGAGGATCGGCTGAGGCGTCGCGGGGGCACCGTAGGAGAAATAGTGCGGATAGGTCGCCGAAACTTGTATCGGCGTGACCGCGCCGGTAAAGCCTTCGCAGGTCGTAGGGTTCGGGGTCTGGGATGGACCGAACGCGGCGAAGCTGTCCGGGAGCGGCACGTCGGCGACGGCGATGTCCTGCTCTTGGGTTCCCTCGATCAGCGGTTGGCCGAGGACCGAGAGGTCCTCCGCCGGCAGCGGATCCCCTTCCACCCCAGGGTCGTCGCGCGGGGCGTCGGGCGGTGGCTCGTACTCTTCTTCCGCCGGATCCGACGGCTCGGTCTGAGCCCATGGCGATGCGGGGGCGAGCAGCAGAAGGAAGAAGGTGGCGAGCGCCACGCGGCGATAGTGAGCCTGATTTTTTACGTATCGCATGATTGACAAACATAGCACCGGGAAACTTGGGTGAACAGCAGACATCGGTGAGGTGACGCCGAAGTACCTTACGCTCCCTGCCATCGCGTTTACACGCTACCCCTCAGCGTGACAGGTCTCCCTTGCGGGTCTAGGCTTCGCCACTGACAGGCAGACTCGCCGACGCGTCCGGCTGAATCAAGTTCGTCATCCTGCGGACTGGTCCTTCACTTTCGGTTGCTCCCCACCTCGCTTTGGGCGACGCAGTTTCCGTCAATTACAGACCGGAGAGCGCCTGCCCGAAGAGGACTTTCACCTCTCTGAGTGAGTACGCTTGCAGGCGCACCCGTCCGGCCCAACGGGCCGGGAGAACCCAGCCCAGGGCTGAGGCCGAAGGCCGATGCCCTGGGTTATGGATCATCACGTCCTGGCGGCCTGAAAGGCCGCGAGAGCTTTCGTGCTCGCGGTCAGGACCCTCCGTTGGTCAATCCCAGATCCGCTTCCACCAGGGCTCCTCTGCGCTCGGCGGGGTGGACACGGCGGCGAGATTCATTTTGCCGCGGATCTTGTTGACGTCCCAGCCGGTGAGGGTGGCGAGCGTCTGCGCCTCGCGATCGAGCCGGCGGGGCAGCTCGCGGCGGTATTGCCGTGCCTCTTCGCAGCGGTCGTCGCCTTTCCAGGGGTGGCGCAGAACATAGCGTCCCTGGAAGTTCTCGCGGTCCGCCGTCTGCTGGAACACCAGATCCTCCGGGAAGTGCGCCCGGTCGTAGCGCAGGTGGAGGCGGGTGACGAAGACGTTCTGCCCGCCGGAGGGGATGAAGCCGCCGCGCCCCCCGGATTCCGCAGGACCATCGAGCCAGAAGACCCCCAACTCGCGCAGCTCCGCCGGGGACAGCGGATCGGCGGCGCACGGGTCGCACCACCCCATGTCCCAGGCGTATTCGAGGAAGACCGCGCGGGAATCCTCTTTTTTCACCTGCCGCGTGAACATCGCCTTGTAGAACTCCCCGAACTCGTCCTTGACGTAGGGCGGAATCTCGTCGCCGGTCGGCAGCTTGACCGTCCGGTAGTTGGTCGTCTCGACCCGGCCCTTGCGCGAGAGGGTGTAGACGAACATCTCTTGCGCGCCGTTGGCGTTGACCATCCCGAGGCGAATCGGCAGCATGAATTTCGCCGCCTCGTACGCGACTTGGAGCGGCCGGAGCGAGCTGAAACCGAGCTTCGACTGCTCTTTCAGATTCACCTTGGCGACGAAGAACTTCATCCCCTGCTTGATGTAGGAACCGAGCACCGCGGTTGCGCCGTCGGGAATGCGGTAACCGCTCTCGCGCAGCCAGGTTTCGAGGCCGTTGCTCTGGGTGGCAGAGAGGATCAGGATGTCGTACTCGCCCACCGTGTACTTTGCCTCGATCCGTACACCGAGCTTTTCGGCGCGGTCGCGCTTACCCTCAGCGACCCCTCCGGCCGCGCCGGAGGGCGCCGCCGCCATCCGCTCGTAGAGCACCTGTTGGCAGGGGTTTTCATCGAAGTACTCGACTAGCCGAGGCGACGTGTAGGCGTCCAGGTGGTCGATCAGCCCTTTGTCCGCGACGTGGATTTGCTCGCGCTGCAACACCACCGGAACCGGGATCACCACCGCGAATTCCTTGGGGTCGCCCTTGAAGTCGTTGGCCATCGTGAGCACGGTGCGGTCGCCGTCTCGCACCATGACGATCTGCGAGGCCTGATTGAACAGCTTGGTATCTGCCTTCGCGACGTAGAAGCCGCAGAACGCGAAGGTCGCGGGAGCGAGCGGCCCTGCGGCCAAGGCGGCCGCCAGGACGAGAGCGATCCCCCTCCGGTGCCTGCCATCCGTTTGCCGAGACATAGTGATCCGTCCTTTCTCTGAGTTGAAGCGGGACCAGTCCGGAAGCCGCAGCTCCGGGACCGGAGATCGGGTCGTCGAGTGCGGCTCACGGCTCGCGGTCCGACGCCAATCGAATCGTTCGCCAGGAAACAGCCGATCGAGGATCGGCACCGCGAGACAGGTCGCGACCAGCGCGAACAAGAGGCCGTTTGGCCGATAGAGCACGAACGTCACGAAGCCCGCGCCGAGCGCCACGACGGCGGAGAAGACGATCCGCCCCAGGCGGGAATCGGGAGTGGTCTTGGGGTCGGAGATCATGAAGAACGCGAAGATCAGGAACCCGCCGTTGGCCAATTGGTGGAGCGGCACCGCGGCCGGCTGACCGAGCCAGGCGGCGCGGCCGAACAGGATCAGAAAATAGAAGCCGAGGAAGGCATAGGTGACGTCCGAGCGGAGCGCGCGATGAACTACCATGCCGCCCAGACAGGCGATCAGGAAGGCGAACAGTGCGGCGTTGCCCCATTGCGCGGGGGAAACCCAAGCCGCACCGCTCCAAAGACCCGCGACGAGCGCCAAGTTGGTCGGGTTGAACAGATGTTTGCCGCGGTAGCGCAGGATGAATTTACTCGCGATCGCGACGACGGCAAGACCGAGGGCGACGAGGAGCGAGTTGGTGCGCGCCAGCAGGCAGAGCGAGAGGCCGGAGATCAGCGCGCTCTTCGGCTCGAAGCGGGGCAGGCCCGCCCACCGGCCAGCGAGCCATTGGGCGGCGAGGCAGGCCGCGAGGATCGCCGCCACGCGGAGAGGCGCAACTTCGAAGTCGAGCGCGACGACGCCATACAGAAGCAGCGAGGCGAGCACGGCGATCTGGTAGTGGCGCGGGTCGCCGAACCATCGGTGGGTCATGGCTCTCATCTAGAAAATCCTCCAGGCCCGGGAACGCGGCCCCCTGATACTCCTTGGACACCTGAAAGCCCGAAGACGAAACCGGAGGCGCGCGCGTATACCCCCGGATGGATAAGATCGCCCGAATTCCGGCGGCCCTATCCGCCGGCTCCGAAACCACACAATTCGCCGCCCTCGATATCACCGAGGCCGATTCACCGAGGAGGTTCTCTCTCTCATGCTCAAGCCCCAGATCCTCACCGCCGCGACCCTCCTCGTGGCCGGCCTGGCACCCGCGTTCGGCGCGGGACCCGCGCCGGCCGGCGACAAGGTTCGCGCCAGCGCCTGTTCGACCTGCTCGCAATCGACCCCGGCGGTCACCGGACTCGCCTCGGGCGAGTTCCTAATCGCCTGGGAAGGCGAGTCGGCACAAGACGCCAAGGGTGTCGTCGGCCGGCTGTTCAAAACGACCGGCGCCCCGCGCGCCGCCGACTTCCAGATCAACAAGGGTACCTTGCCCCCCGAGCAATACGACATTTCGGTCGCCGGAGATGCGACCGGTTATGTCGCGACCTGGTCCTCGGTCGACAACGGCAACAGCCAAATCTTCGCCCGTCGCTACGCCCGGGGCGGCGCGACCCAGGGGGCGCCGATCCTGGTCAACGTCGACAATCCGGCCTTGCCGCCGTACGCCGACTTCCATCCGGTCGTCGCCAAGATCGCGGGCGGCGGGTTCGTCATCGCCTGGATCCGCTACCTCCCGCCCGGGGCAACGACGCCGGGAACCAACCCGGAGATCTTGCTCCGGCGCTTCAACAAAACCGGAGGCGCGCTCGGCCCGCCGGTCAAGCTCAACACCCGGTTGGTCAATGGCGACCGGCCCGGGCTGTGCGTTGACCCCTCCGGTCAGATCGACGTCGCCTGGACCACCGCGGACGGCTTTCCGCTCTTTCAGCCGAACCACAAGGGGGTTTCGCTGCGCCGGGTGGCCAAGACCGGAGCGCTCACGGGACCCGAAGTGATCGTGGCCCAGCCGCTCGCCAGTAGCGCGCCGATGGGAATCTCCTGCGGCAAGCAGGGCAACTTCGTCATCGTCTGGGAAAGCGACAAGGCGCCGGCGACCGATCGCGCCGACATTCTCGGCGCGCGGTACACCAAGCTGGGGCGGCGGCTGGGCAACGTCTTCCGGGTCAATTCGGTGCTCGCCGATAGCCAGAAGCACCCGGCGATCTCGCACGATGCCCAAGGCAACTTCGTGGTCGTCTGGGAGAACAACCTGACTTCGGGCGGTGCGATCAACGGCCGCCGCTTCACCGCCGCGGGGGTGGCCACCGGACCGGACTTCGCGATCGACACCTATCCACCCGGCGATCTTCGTTCGCTCGATCCCAAGATCGCGCACGTCGGCACCGCGGGCAACTTCGTGGTCGCGTTCAAAGACGGCCAGCAAGGTGTCTGGATGAGACGCTTCACCCCCGGGGCAACGTTAGTGCCCCCGACCGCGGAGTCGGGCCTCGAAGACTCGGCGGCACCGGACGAGTAGATCTTTCTCTTTCTTTCTCGCAGCGAACCGGCTACGGCGCCCTTCCACGGGCGCCGTTGCTTTTTGAGCGATTCGCCGCCGCGCCGTAGAAAGCCATACGCGCTAGAATCCCCCGCCTGATGCCCCGCCGCATTTGGCCCCTGGCCGGCCTTCTACTCGGCCTCGTCTTCCCCGTCTTCCCCGCGGCCGCGCGGGCGGAGCAGCCCTTCCGGCTGCTTTCGCCCGTTACGGGCGAAAGCTGGGAACCCGGCGAGCTGGCCCGGATCGAATGGGCGACCGAGGGGGCGATCGATGGCGACCTCTCCGAATGGGAAGCTTTCCTCTCGCTCGACGGCGGAAAGACCTACCCGATCCGCCTTACCCCTCACCTCGACCTCGCCCTGCGCGGCTTCTCGTTCGAAGTACCGGACGTACCGAGCCGCGATGCGCGCCTGCTCCTGCGCTTCGGTGACGAACAGACCGAGCGAATCTTCGAGGCGCCGATCCGGTTCGAGATCGGCATGGGCAGCGGCCAACCCCTGGCGGCCGACCTGCTTTCCGAGCCGCTCGCGCGGACGCTTGAGTTGGGCGAACCGGCCCGCGCGGGCGACCCGGGCGTCGTGGCCTGGCTCGAAGGGGATCGCAAAGGGCGCGGCCTGCGCGCCAAGGTGCGCATTCCAATGAGGACTGCGTTCCACCAGGCGCGCTCCGGCACCGGCCGTTGGCTGCTGACGGCGGGACCGGAACGGCAGCGGGTCCGTCTCGCCCCACCACCGCGCTCGGACCGACCGACGGTCGAACCACCGGTTTTCGTTTCGGTCGCCCCGTTGGCGGAGGAACTCGCTCCGCCGGTCCCCCTGCGCCTGCGCATCCATCGCTTCAACGAATGATCGGCTGACCCGCCCTCGGAAGAGCTTGTACGCGCCCGCGCGGAATCCGTCCGCCGTGCGCCCCAAGAACCGATCGCGCTCGACCCTCCTCCGGAGGGGGTAGCGCTTTGGCTGGTGAGGATTTCGCCGTGTTTCCAAAATTCCGTGGCGCAAGCCGCGCGCTCGTCCTGTCCTTTCTCCTCCTGTCCCTCGTCTCCTCCGCCGCCCACTCCTTCGACGGACGGCTTCTGCTGCCCGGAGGAGACGCCGCCGCGGGCTTTGAGGTCTCGGTCGTCGGCCGGGCAAACGCCGCGCTCACCAATGCCGAGGGCGTCTTCTCGATCGAACCGAGCCCGGCGGTGCCGTTCGAACTGATCGCGATCGGCCCCGGCGGCCAGGTGTCGCCGCCGGTCCGGGTCGAGAGCCTGCCAACCTCCGGGCCGCTCGAGGTGAGGCTCGCCGCCACCTTCCGCGAAACGATCACGGTGGCGACCGGTGTCGCGGCGGAGATCGAAGCGCCGCCCGCCGCGGCGCTGCTGACGATCGCCCAGGAGAACCTCGAACAGCGGCGGCCGGAGCGCCTGGTGGACGCGCTCGACGGGGTCGCCGGAGTGGTCAAGTCAGACGAGAGCCTGGCGGGCGTTCCCTCCCTCCGCGGTCTCGCCCGGGGACGGACGTTGATCTTGCTGGACGGCGCAAGAGTCACGGCCGAGCGGCGAGCCGGCGCGTCGGCGACCTTTCTCGATCCGTTCACCCTCGGCTCGATCGAGGTGGCGCGAGGCGCCGGGGCGGTCGCCTATGGTTCGGACGCCTTCGGCGGCGTAATCCACGCCCGGCCCCGCGATCCGCAGCCGGGGCCGTTTTCGCTGCGCTTCGATCTGTCGCAGGGGCTGCTCGCCTCGGAAGAGTCGGCGGGAGGGCTGGAGATCTCGAAGAGCGTAGGCGAAGGCGCGTTTCTCGCGTCGATCCAGGCCCGACGCGGCCGGGACGGCGAGGACGGCAACGGCGACGTCATCCCGCTCTGGCAGTACGACGGCCAGGGCGCCGCCCTGCGCTACGCCGGCCCGACTTCGCTCGGCCGGCTGCGGGTCGGCTTCGCGTTCGATGAGGCGACCGATGTCGGCAAGCCTGCTTCGGATTCGGATCGCAACGCGACCAACTACCCGCAGGAGACCTCCCGCCGCTTCAACCTTGGCCTCGACACCGGCCCCCGCAGCGGCTGGGAGAATTTCGATCTCTCGATGTCGTTCTCCGATTACCGTCTGGTGCTCGACCGCGACCGCCTGGCGACCAGCACCACCACGCGGATCTTCGAAACCTCCGACGTCTCCTCTTACGATGCGGCGCTTCGGGGCGTCGCCTCGCGCGCAGCGCTCGGCGGCCGGATTCTGCTCGGTCTCGACCTCTCCTCCCGCCTGGGGCTCGAAGCGATCGCCCGCCAGCAGCTGTACAACACCGCGGGTAACCCAACCACGGTGGTTCGGGAGCGCGCGATCGAGGACGCCGACCGGACCGACCTCGGCGCCTTCGGCACCTGGGAACGCCCTCTGGGCTCCAAGGTGTCTCTCTCGCTGGGCGTCCGCGGCGATTCGGTCCGTAGCACCAACCGGGGCGGTTTCTTCGGCGACCGGAGCGAGACCGACGGCACGTTCTCGGGGCAGGCGGCGCTCACCTTCGTGCCGTTTGCCGATTCGACCCTGTCGTTTCAGGCGGCGCGCGGCTTCCGGGTGCCGACGCTCTCCGATCGCTATTTCAAGGGGCCGTCCGGCCGCGGCTCGGTAACCGGAAATCCGGATTTGGAACCCGAGACGAGCCTCCAGTACGACTCGGCGTTCCGCTGGGCGCGCGGTGGCCGTTCCGTCGCGTTCTACGCCTATCGCTACAACATCGACAACCTGATCGAGCGCACCCAGACCGGCCGTGACTTCTTCTTCCGTAACAGTGGTGAGGCGCGGATCGAAGGAGCCGAGATCGAAGCCCAGTTGCCGCTCGTAGCCGGTCTTGGGCTCGAACTGCTCGCCTCCTGGAGCCGCGGTACCAACTTGGACAACGATCTGCCGATCGACGACATCGGCGCACCGAACGCCGGGGCGACCCTGCGCTGGGCAGGGGCCAAAGCCTGGGCTTACTTCCGCGTGGCGGCCTACGCCAAGGACGACCGGCCCGGCCCGTCGGAGCAAGAGATCGACGCCTACGAACGCTACGATCTCGGCCTCGGCTGGCGCTTCACCGAGAGCCTCGAAGTCCGCGTGCTCGGCCGCAACCTGACCGACAAGCTGTATTTCGAATCGGCCGACTCGGCCTCGGCGTTCGCCCGCGGCCGAACGATGTCGATCGGACTGGTCGGGAGGATCTAAGCCGGTGGTCGTGGAGGTGCCGGCCCCGCTGTCCAAACCGCAGGGCCGGTACCGCTTTCAGGGAGGAGAGAAGAGCAGCGACGGGGCTCAAACCGTCGCCTGCCAGGTATACGGATCGCCCGCCGAGGATGTTGCACCGGCTTTCGTCGCATCGCGCACCCTCCCGGCGTTGCGGCTGTGGAGGGGGATAGAATCAGGGGTACGATGAAGCCCCGCCTCGAAGCCCTCCCCGAAGCGCAGCAGCGGCTCTGGCCAGAGTTGGCCGCAGTTCCACCGCGTTTCGTTCTCTACGGCGGTACGGCTCTTGCCCTGCGACTCGCGCATCGGATCTCGGAGGACTTTGACTTCTTTTCCAGCCAGCCATTCGTCCCCGAAGATCTTCAGCGAGAGATCGGTGGCCTCGGCGTCGGCGACCGCATCCAATCTTCGGCCAACACCCTGGCCTTGATTGTCGATCGAGGGGGACCGGTCAAGCTTTCGTTCTTCGGTGGCCTCGGTCTCCGGCGGGTCGCCGAGCCTGATCCTCTCGACTCGTTCAACTGGCGAATCGCTTCCCTGATCGATTTGGCGGCCACCAAGATGGGCGCCGTCCAAGGGCGAGCCGAAGCGAAGGACTATCTGGATGTCGCGCGTTTGCTCGAAGAGGGAATCGGCCTCGGCCAGGCGCTTGGAGCGGCAATCGGCGTGTACGGCCCGAGCTTCAACCCCCTTCTCTCCCTAAAGTCTCTCTCGTATTTCGGGGATGGCGATCTGCCCGCGCTTCCGGAGCGGGTTCGCCACCGCCTTCTCGCCGCCGCGGATGCCGTCGATCTGGGTCAACTCCCGGTGGTGCCGGCTCTTCCCGGAGGGCTCGCGCATTGAGAACGCTCGAAGAGGTCGCCAAGCGCCTGTTCTGGTGGAAGAGCCCGGAGGAGGCCCTCACCGATCCGCACCGGTTTCTCGCCCAGGTGATGGTTTACGGTACCGTCGAAGACGTCCTCGCGGCGCGCGAGGGCTTTCCAGAATCCGCTTGGCGAGCGGTGCTGGCCGACCCGCCGACGGGCTTGTTCGATCCCCGCTCTTGGGCATACTGGCATCTCGTATTCCACCTGGAAAAGCCCGCCGAGCCGCCGAGTCGGGCGGCTCTGCTCGAACGGCTTCCCGATCGCCCCAACTGGCGCCAAACCGGTTGACCCATGCCAAAACAAAGATTCATCGCCTTCCTGCGCGCGATCAACGTCGGTGGACACGTGGTCAAGATGGATCGGCTGCGCCCGCTATTCGAGGCGCTTGACGTAAGCAACGTCGAGACGTTCATCGCCAGCGGCAATGTGATCTTCGACTCGCTGGCCAAGGACGCGAGGAAACTGGAGCTGCAGATCGAGAGCCACCTCAAAGAATCGCTCGGCTATGCGGTCCCGACGTTCTTGCGTACACCAGAAGAAATCGCCAGCGTCGTCGCTTATCGGGCCTTCCCCGACGCGCCGGAGGAATCCACCCTCTACATAGGATTTCTCGCCGCTGCTCCGAGCGCCGAAGTTCGGGAGAAAGTGGCGGCCTGCCGCACGGGCGTCGACGAGTTTCACGTCCACGATCGCGAGGTCTACTGGCTCTGTCACAAGAAATTCAGCGACTCGCCCTTCTCCGGCGCGAAGCTCGAAAAGGCGCTCGGCATGCCGACTACACTGCGGAATCTGACGACGGTTCGGAAGCTTACGGCGAAGTATCCTGCCGCCGCCTAAGTCTTCTCCTCTAGGCCGGCACGTTTTGGTCGGGTCAGAGAAGCAGAAAGGGAAGCCATGTATCGTCCGGAATTCGTCGCGCCGCCAGGTTTTGCCGACTTCTCGAAGGCCGAGCAGATCGAATACCTACAGGCTCTCTGGGATCAGATCGCAGAAAGCCACGAGGGTCTTCCGGTACGGGAGAGCCACATCGCGCTGGCCGAACAACGGCTTGCCACCTACCGCCTCGCCCCGAACCTCGCTAGGCCGGCGTATGAAGAACTCGACCGAGTAGTCAAGATCTGTTCCCGAAGCGGGGCAGAGTAGACGGAACTAAGGCAAAAAGGGCGGCCCGCCAAGGGCCGCCCTCATAAAACTCGTTCTGTCGGTCCGTATCAACTCGCCTTGCGAGAGAGGATCGCCTCCCGACCCGCTAGGTAGAGCAGGACGACGATGATCGCGAAGGGGATCAACGCGAGCAGGTCGGCGTTGCCGCCTTCAAAGAACGGGTTGTTCTGGGCCATAAAGTCGGTGACGTTCTGGGTGAAGTCGCCTAGCACACCGGCCATGAAGGCGATCAGGATGCCCGCGATCGCTCCGCCCGCGATGTAGCCGGAGGCCATCAGAACTCCGGGGCTCTTGTCCCCTTCGGCGGTCAGCTCGTCCTCGGTAAGGTTCTTGCCCGCGAACTTCTTCTTCGTGTAGCGATCGACCAGCCAACGGACCATGCCGCCGATGAAGATCGGGCTCGACGAGGAGAGCGGCAGGTAGACGCCGACCGCAAAGGCGAGCGACGGGATGCCCGACATTTCGAGTACGAGAGCGATCATCACGCCGAGCAGCACGAGGCCCCAGGGGAGCTGGCGGTTCAGGATGCCCTTGATGATGTAGGACATCAGAGTCGCCTTCGGCGCGTCGAACTTGTCGACCCGAGTGCCGTCCGGGCGCGTGCGATGGGTACCGTTGATCCCGGGATCGACCATGTAGACCGGTGCGCCCGCGGCGTCGACCAGGAAGTGGGTGGCGGCGCCGCCCTGGGGGTCCTGGCGGAACCAGACGCTGTAGGAGCCGGGATCGCCCTTGGCCTGCACGCCCTTGAGCGCCTCTTTCTCCTTCGAGATCTCGGCGGCCGGGGCGACCAGGCCGGCGGGGAAATTCTCCGACCGTTTGAAGGCGATCTTGCCCGAGCCGTCCACCAGGTACGTGCCCGGATTGACACCCTCCAGAGGCTCAGCCGTCGTCACCGCGAGCGCCCGGTAGGCGCCCTCGGCCGGCGGAGCGATCGGATCGGCGTACGCGGGCAGGGCGACCGCGCGATCGGCAGGCAGCGCCGGAGCGTCGGCCACGGCCTCGTAGGTCACCCGCGGCACGTAGACCGTACCCACTTCGTTCAGCTTGAGGAGGATCGGGCCGAGCACGACCGCCGAGGCGAGAGCGCCGACCAGGATCGCGATCTGCTGCAGCTTCGGCGTGCCGCCGACCAGGAAGCCGGTCTTCAGGTCCTGCGAGGTCGTGCCGCCGTTGGACGACGCGATGCAAACGATGGCGCCGATCGAGAGCGCGGTCACGTAGTAGGCCTGGCCGGTCTTGTCGAGCGCCAGGAAGATCAGGCAGACGAGCAGCAGGGTCGCGACCGTCATCCCCGAGATCGGGTTCGACGACGAGCCGATTTCGCCGGTCAGGCGGGACGACACGGTGACGAACAGGAAGCCGAAAATGATGATCATGAGCGCGCCGAGCAGCCGGGTACCAAAGCCGGCGTCGACGTAGAGACTGTCCGAAAGGACGATCAGGGTCATCAGCACCACGATACCGATCAACACGAATTTGAACGGCAGATCCAAATCCGTGCGCTTGACCTTCGTGGCCGTCGCCTCCCGGCGGTTGCCCCTCATGTCCTTGATTCCTTCGCGCAGGCCGCCCCAGATCGTCGGCAGGGAACGGAAGAGCGAGATGATGCCACCCGCCGCGACCGCTCCGGCGCCGATGTAGAGCACGTAGGCGCCGCGAATCTGGTTGGGCCCCATCTCGGCGATCGGGATCGTGCCGGGGGCGAGCGGGCCGGTCATCCCCTCGCCGAAGTACTTGATCGCCGGGATCAGCACCAGATAGGCGAGCACACCGCCCGCGCACATGATCGAGCTGATCCGCGGTCCGATGATGTAGCCGACGCCGAGCAGCTCGGGCGAGATCTCGGCCGAGATCGAACCGGCTTTAAACGGCGCGCCGAAGACTTTTTCCGGCACGTCCTTCCAGAGCTTGAAGGCCGCCATGCCGGTCTTGTAGAGCAACCCCAGACCGAAGCCAACGAAGATCGCCTTGGCGCCCGAGGCCGCCTCTTCGCTGGTCGCCTGGGCATTGCCGCCCGCCGCCGCGATCTTTCGCTCTTCGTCCGACGCCGCAGCCTTGAGCACCTCGGCGCAGGCGGTCCCTTCCGGATACTTGAGCAGGCCATGCTGCTTGACGATCAGTGCGCGGCGCAGCGGAATCATCATCAGGATGCCGAGCAGACCGCCGAGCACGGCGACCAGCATGACCCGGGTGAATTCGAGCCCGAAGCCGAGGATCAGGATCGCCGGCATGGTGACACCGACGCCAAACGCGATTGACTCTCCCGCCGACCCCGCCGTCTGCATGATGTTGTTTTCGAGGATCGACGAGCCGCGGAAGCCGACCTTGCTGAGCAACTTGAACAGAGTGATGGCGATGACCGCGACCGGGATCGACGCGCTTACCGTGAGGCCGACCTTCAACACCAGGTAGAGGGAAGAGGCACCGAAGATGATGCCGAGAATTGTGCCGACAATCAACGGCAGCGCGGTCAGCTCGGGCAGGTTCGCCTCTGCCGGAATGAAAGGCCGGAATTCCACGGCATCGTCGGAACCCGGGGTCTCAGACATCTTCGCCATACGTTTCCTCCGGAAGGGAAAGACTCTCTGAAGTGCGACCTAAACTGTGCTCCTAGCAAGCGTTCTGCCAGTTTAGCACGGTGGTTCCGGAGGTTTTGCCGGGCGGGAACTTCGCTCTGCGAGGGCAGCACCGTCCCCTCAGGAGGCCGACCAAGTCGCCGCTTCAGCCCTCAAGGATCTCAAGCGTCAGCCGGCCGCCGTCGCCCGCCATGAACCGCTCGACGAGGCGATCGTCCGCCGCGACGGCTCCGACCTCGACCAGGAACATCAAAACGCGTTGCCCCACCTCGCCCAGTACGTCCTCGAAGCGGAGGCCGACCTCGTAATAGGGAGTGCCATCTGGGGCGACGCGGAACATCGAGCGGATCGCTTCGGCTTCGAGTTCGATCTCGCCTTCCGCCGCGGCGCAGAGCAGACGGCAGCGGGAATTGGGCAGAACTCGCTCGGGCGTTGAAACCGCGGCGCCGAAGAGGCCGAAATTGATCAGCCGCGCCGAAGCGCGGCGCGGTGGGGACAACAGGGTGTCCGGACGAGGGGAGGACTCTGGAGCGCGAGGAGCATGGTTGAGAGGTTCCATAGTTCAAGGTAGACACCGAAAGACGGCCAAGCGTGGAGAACGCGGCGCGGTACCCGTGGTCTGCGGCACTGTTTGTTCTAGTGAATCGCATGTCGGCTTACCCTTCGCCGCCCGCCCAGTCCCTCGACCTGTCGCCTGAGGTTTCGCCGGATTCTTCGGCACCTCCCGCCGAAGAGATCACCCTGCTCCTCCACGCCTGGCGCGGCGGCGACCGCGACGCGCTCGATCGTCTGGTACCCCAGGTCTATGGCGAGTTGCGCCGGGTGGCCGATCGCTACCTGCGCCGTGAGCGCTCGGACCACACCCTGCAACCGACCGCCCTGGTTCACGAGGCGTACCTGCGTTTAACCGGCGTGGAGCGCCCCCAGTGGCGTGATCGGGTTCATTTTTTCGCCGTGGCGGCCCAGGTGATGCGCCGCATTCTGGTCGATCACGCACGGGCTCATCGGGCCGAAAAGCGCGGCGGCGGCGCGCTGCTCGTACCGCTCGACGAGGGGACCGCCACCGCCGCGGAGCCGACGATCGACCTGATCGCGCTCGACGACGCGCTCTTAGCCCTCGCCCGTTTCGATCCGCGCAAGGCGCGGATCATCGAGCTGCACTATTTTGCCGGGCTCACCGTGGGAGAGACCGCCAAGGTGCTGGGCCGCTCGATCTCGACCATCGTGCTCGAAGCCCGCCTCGCCCGCGCCTGGCTGGTCGCGGAGCTGCGCGAGCCCGAGAATGCCTGAGCCCTCGCCGCTCGCCCCGCCGAATTGGGAACGCGTCGAGGCGGCGTGGCGCGCGGCCATCGACGTCCAGCCCGAGGAGCGCCGGGCGGTGCTCGATGCCGCCTGCGGCGAGGACTCCGCGCTCCGCGCACGGGTCGAAGAGCTGCTCACCGCCGACGCAGATTCCGAAGCGTTGATCGTCGAGGCGGTCGCCTTCGGAGCGCGACGGCTGGCGAGCGAATCGGTAAGCGGCCGGCGGGTCGGCCCCTACCGTCTCGAAGGCGAGATCGGCCGTGGCGGCACGAGCCTGGTGTTCCTCGCCCGGCGGGAGGGCGCACCGCCGGAGGAACCGTCGATCGCACTCAAGCTGCTCGATCGCGGCGCGGCGGACGGCGGCGCCGTCGTCGCCCGCTTCGAAGCCGAGCGGCGGGCGCTCTCCGCCCTGGACCACCCCGACATCGCGCGCCTGCTCGATGTCGGAATCGCCGAGGACGGCCGGCCCTACGTCGCGCTCGAGCTGGTCGACGGCTTGCCGATCGACGCCTGGTGCTCTTCTCGCGGACTCGACCTCGCCGCCCGGGTGCGACTGTTCCGCCGGGTCTGTAGCGCCGTCCACGCCGCCCACCAGCGCCTGGTGGTCCATCGCGATCTTAAGCCGGGCAACGTCCTGGTGACGCCGGACGGGGCACCGAAGCTGCTCGATTTCGGCCTCGCCAAAATTCTCGGCGACTCCGAAGGCCTGCCGGTCGATCCGACCGCCACCGCCCTGCGCGCTTTGACCCCCGCCTACGCGAGCCCCGAGCAGGTGCGCGGCGAGCCGGTCTCCACCGGTACCGACGTCTATTCTCTCGGCGTCCTGTTGTTCGAGCTGGCGACCGGTCAGCGACCGATCCGCACCGAAGGACTCGCTCCCTCCGAGGTCGAACGGGCGATCTGCGAACAGGCGCCGAGCTTCGCCACCGTCCGGTTACCCGTCGATCTCGAAAACATTCTTCGCATGGCGCTGCGCAAAGAGCCCGAGCGCCGCTATGGCTCCGTCGCCCAGCTCGCTGAAGATCTCGGCCGCTTTCAGGACGGTCGGCCGGTGATCGCGCGCCCCGACACCTGGTTCTACCGGACCGGAAAATTCGTCCGCCGCCATCGCTGGTCGGTAGCCGCGGCCTGCGCCTTCGTCGCGCTCGCCCTCTCGTTCGCGGTCTCGTCCGCGCTGCAATCCCGGCGCCTGGCGCGCGAACGCGATCGAGCGGAGCGGACCGCCGGATTTCTCGTCGACCTGTTCGAGATCTCCGATCCGAGCGAATCGCGAGGCGCCGTGGTGACCGCCCGCGAGATGCTGGACCGGGGCGCCGCGCGTCTCCGTTCCGAGCTGGCCGACGAACCGGAGGTGCGTGCGTCCCTTCAGGAGACGATCGGCCATGTCTACCAAAACCTGGGACTCTATTCCGGCGCCAAGCCCCTGCTCCTCGAATCACTGGCCACGAGGCGGCGGATGTTCCCGGGCGATCACCCGGAGGTCGCGAGCAGCCTGAATCGCCTCGCGGTGGTCCACGCCCTTTCGGGGGATTATGCGGCGGCCGAGCCGCTGTTTCGCGAGGCGCTCGCCATCCGCGAGCGGCTGTACGGAGGGGATCACCCCGCGGTGATCTCCAGCCTGAGCAATCTGGCGCTTCTGTTGCACGATCGCGGCGACTACGCGACGGCCGAGCCGCTCTATCGCCGCGCGCTGGAGCTCGACCGCATGCACCCGGAGCCGGACAGCGCGGCCGCGGTCAATCTGGGGCTGCTGCTGATCGATCGGGGCGATTACGTTACGGCCGAAGCGCTCGTCCGCCCGGCGCTCGCGGCAATCCGCAGCCAGCGGGGAAAACACCATCCCGAGATTGCGCGCACGCTGGGATACCTCGGCATGGCGCTCCAGGGACAGAGGCGGTGGAACGAAGCCGAGCGGTCGTTTCGCAGCGCCCTCGCGGTCGACCAAGTGCTCCAGAGCGGAATTCACCCCGACCTCGGGCGCGATCTGCACCTGCTCGGCGCGCTGCTGTTGGACAAGGGAGATCTGCGGGCGGCTGGCCCGCCGCTCGATCGCGCCGCCGCGATCCGCGAGCAACTCCTGCCGCCAGCCCATCCGGAACTCGCCGCGACGTGGGAATGCCAAGGGCGGCTTGCCCTTGCACGAGGCAAGCCTTCCGACCTGGCCGTAGCCGAAGATCGCCTCGGTCGGGCGCTCGCGGCGTTTCGGACATCGTTCCCGGACGGTCATCCCTCGACCGCCGATGCCCTCGTGCCGCTCGCCGAGCTGCGGCTCCGCCAGGGCCGCTGCCGCGAGGCAAAGGCACTCGCCGAGGAGGCCGTGGCACTCCTCACGGCCAAGCTCCGGCCGACCGACCGCCGCTTCGTCCGGGCCGAAGCGGCGGTCGCGGCGAGCACCAAGTGTGGTGAGCGCCGGCCTTAGAGCAGCCGATCCGCCTTACGGCTGCCCGAAGATCCCCCATTCGATGAGCGGGTCGCCGATCACGTGAATCCCGTCGAAGCCGCGCGGCGTGGTCGAGGCGTCGACCCGGCCGCTCAGATTGATCGGACCGAACGGCCAGTTGACCAGCGGGTCTTCGTAGGAGAACGAGGTGGCCCCGTAGCGCAGCCCAAGGTACGGCTGCGGGACGGCGTTGGTCCGATTTACGCCCGCTTGGTCGAAGAAGCGGAACCAGTACGAGCCGGCGTTCGGCGCCCTGTCGTTGACCCAGGTGGTGTACCCGGGCCAGTAGGAGGAGGGATCGGCGCGTACCAGCGGTGCGACCTTGCGGGTGAAGTTTTGTCCCGCGACGGTGACCGCAAAGCCGATCCCGGGCTCCAGCCCGTTGGCTCCCGTCAGCTCTTCGCCCCAGGTCTTCTTCGGCGCGCTCCCGGCGGCGTACTCGCCTCCCTGGCGCATGGTCCAACCGACCAGACCGACCTTGCAGGCGGTGATCTCCATCCAGCCGGCGAAGACCGGCGCCGCCGGGTAGTTCGGCGAGCTCGGCAACCCCGGACCGATGCGCACAAGAGCGCCGCGCGGGAAGCTCGGAAACGTGTCGGTGCCGACCGTCGCGCCATTGCGATCGTAATAGCGGACCCGCACCGGACCGACGTTGCCGAGGGTTGGATTGAACAGGCCGACCATCGTCTCGACTCCCGGGCTCGCGGTCTCGAAGGTCAGCTCGGCGTTCACCAGCCAGGAGGATGGGGTGTTGGCCATCATTGCCGAGCCCATGCGGAAACGCTTGCCCGCCGAAAGGCTGCCGGTGCCGCCGAACAGGTCGAGCATCAGCGCATCGCCGAGGATCGGCTGGGTCGCCGCGACCACGACCCGGAAGTCGTCGTCGCTCACGGCACCGCTCAAGTAGCTCGGCAGGAACAGGTTCCAGAGTGTGAGGTCGAGGTGGGAGCCGAAGGCCGGAACGGTCACGGTGACCGGCGGCACGACGACCCCGAGCCGCGAGCTGTAGTTGAGCGTGATCGTGGTAGGCGACGGATTCGGGTTCATGATCTGGAGCATCGGCGCGTTGCCGCTCAAGAATTCGAGCGGTACCGTAGTCGAGAACGGCATCGGCCCGTACCAGAGCGTGTTCTTGCCCGCCTGCGCCATCTGAAGCTGCTGGAGCGAGTTGAGACCCATGTTGAAGGACTCGGGATCGGAGAGCAGCGGACCGCCGAAGGCGGAGAGATCGACGGTATTGGCATGATGCACGGTCTCGCCGACGATCGGCGCGCTCGTGGACGTGATCCGCGCGGAGCCGAGGCCCGGCGTGGTGCTCGGACCGGTGAGCAGCGCCTGGACGGCCACCACCCGCGTCGCCTCGGGCGCGAGAACGTACGAGGCGGTACCGAGGAAGATTCCGGCCTGGTCGAAGAGATCGACCGTGATGGTCGTGAAAACCCCCGGGTTTGGATTGGTGATCACCAGAGCGCTCTGGAAGGTCGAAAGCTCCGTCGGCGCGGGCGGTAACCAGAACAGCCCGGCGGCGAACTTCTCGTACGCCGGCTGCCCCTGCAGGTTGGTCCCCGAATGGACGTAGTTGTGGTCGGGAGTCGGAATCAGGTAATCGTCGGCCGGTCGGTCGGTGACACCGGTCGAATGGGGCATTGACTCCAGTGCGCACTCGATCGGGATCGGCGCAGGCTCAACTTCCACGGCGACCGCGGAGGTCGCAAGCGAGAGCCAACCCAACAGGGTGCCGAGCGCGGCGCAGAGAACGAGCCGGGTGGCGCGTAGAGACGGGGCGATTCGGAACGGCATTTTTCTCTCCTTGGGTCGAAGTGTGGCACGGGGCTCTCTCCGGCGAGCCTCCCGGGCGAGAGAGCCCTCTGGCGAGAGAAGCGCAAACGGCGAACGAAGGTGACGAAACGCGACGACCGCCGCTTCGCCCGGGCGGACGCTGCGTTGGCGACGACCGCCGCGGGCGCAAGATGCGGCGGCTAGTTCTCGTTTTCCGGCACCTCCTGCTCAAAGATTCCCCACTCGACGAGCGGATCGCCGATTACGTGGATACCGTCGAAGCCGCCGTTCGTCGTATCGACCCGCCCGGAGAGGTTGATCGGGCCGAAGAAATTGACCAGCGGGTCTTCGTAGCTGAACGACGTGGCGCCGAAGCGCACCCCGGCGAACGGCTGGCCGACCGCGTTGGTCCGGTTCACGCCGGGATGATCGAAGAAGCGGAACCAGTAGTTCCCGGCGTTCGACACGCCGTCGTTGACCCAGGTGGTGTAACCCGGCCAAGGGAAGTCGCGCCAGGTCCGGACCAATGGCGAAACCTTGCGCACGAAGTTCTGGCCGGCGACGTTGACGGTAAATCCAGGACCGGGTTCGAGACCGTTGCCGCCGGTCAGCTCCTCGCCCCAGACCTTCTTCGGCGCGGTGGGGAAGCCCGCGTATTCGCCTCCCTGGCGCATGGTCCAACCGACCAGGCCGGGCTTGCAGGCGGTAATCCGCATCCAGCCGGCGAACACCCCCGCGGCCGGGTAGTTGGGCGAGGCAGGCAGGCCCGGGCCGATGCGCGCCATGAACCCGCGCGGGAACGAGGCGAAGCTGTCGGTGCCGAGCGAGACGCCGTTGCGGTCGAAATATTGGACCGTGACCGGACCGACGTTGGTGGCGGTCGGGTTCAAGATCCCGACCATCGTCTCAACTCCGGGATCGATCGTCTCGTAGGTCAGCTCCGGATTGATCAGCCGGGCCGAAGGCGTGTTTCCGAGCATTGCAGACCCCATGCGGAAACGTCCGCCGGGTTCAAGGTCCGCGCCGCCAAAAAGATCGACCATCAAGGCGTCGCCCGCGATCGGCTGGGTGGCCGCGACGACGACCCGAAAATCGTCGTCGATCACCGGGCCGCCCAGGTAGGCCGGAAGAAAGAGATTCCAGAGCGTGAGGTCCAGATGCGAGCCGAAGGCCGGCACGGTCACCGTGATCGGCGGCACGGCGGCCAAGTTGCGCGAGGTGTAAATGAGCGTGATCGTGGTCGGCGTCGGATTCGGATTGACGATTTGAATCATCGGCGCGTTGCCGCTCAAGAATTCGAGCGGCACCGTGGTCGAAAAGGGCATCGGCCCGAACCAGAGGGTGTTCTTGCCCGCCTGGCGCATCTGCAGTTGCTGGATCGAGTTGAGGCCCAGGCTCGCGGCCTCGGTATCGCTGAGGACGCCGATGCCGTAGGCAGAAAGGTCCACGTCGTCCGCGTGGTGGACGGTCTCGCCGACGATCGGCAGATCGTGCCCGATCACCCGCGCAGCCCCCAGGCCGGGAGTGGCGCTGAACTGGAGCGGCGAGGCGGGGACCACCCGCGTGCCCTCCGGCCCCAAGATAAAGAACGGCGAGGCGAGCAGGTTACCGAGCATGTCGTAGAACTCGATCGTCACCGCCGTCGAGGCCGCCGGATTGGGGTTATTGACCACGACGGCACTCTGGAAATCCGCAAGCTCCGCCGGAGCCGGCGGGAACCAGAACAGGCCGGCGGCGAACTTCTCGTACGCCGGCTGGCCTTGCAGGTTGGTCGAGGAGTGAACCCAGCGGTGGTCGGCGAAGTCTCCGAAGTTATCCGGCGGCCGGGCGGTGACGCCGGAGGGCATCGGCTGGAAAGTCGCCAAACAAAGCTGCGGTTGCGGTACGACGACAATCTGGGCCGCCGCGGCCGATGCGAGCCCGAGCGCCAGGATCGCAACCAGGGCGAGTCGGAATGGAAGGATGGGGCGGGAAAAGCGGGACGGTGGTCTCATGCGGTTCTCTCCTTGGGTCGAACCGGAACGCCCGGAAAGGGGCGCCCCTCTTAGAGAGAAGCGCGAAACGGGGCGCCAGATGACGATTCCGCGGCGCCAAACCTCGTTAAAGTCGAGCGGGACGCCCCCTCCTGAGGGTTGGGGAGGTGACAAAGGGCCCGAACGTCGACAGGGTAGGAACCAGGCAAAAGCCGTACCACTTTTCGAGACCTCTTCGCCAAATTGGCACCCAGGTTCCGGAAAACGCCGTAAGCTCCTTGACAATCAATGCTTTGCGAGCCGTCTCGGCAAGCAAAAACGAAGCGTCGGCCAGCGAAAGGCAAGCGTATGTCGCGAGGTTCCGGAAATCGCCCCTGTAACCCCTGATTCAGAAGGGGTTGCGGAGGTGGCCCTCCGAATGTCCCTGATCAGTCAGGTGGGATTGCGACCGTTTAAAACCGCAAGAGGTGCTGCATAGGTGTAAAAACTCCGAATGTCCCTGATCAGTCAGGTGGGATTGCGACGGTGGCGGACGGTTTCTTGGTGAAGTACGAGTTTACAGAGTTCTCCGAATGTCCCTGATCAGTCAGGTGGGATTGCCGGATCGCCAGCGCCAAAGGCGCGATGCCATGAAAGCCTGGGGCAACGCCCCAGGACAGGAACGATTTATAACCCGCCAAGGGCTGAAAGCCCGCTTTATAACGCTTGTGCCCTCGGCGACCGGTGTTGCCAAGATGGATGGCGCGGGCCTTCGGCCCTTAGGTTTCTTTCGATCGGTCCTGTCCTGGGGCGTTGCCCCAGGCTGTCATGGGATCGCGCCTTCGGCGCTGGCGGCGTGGTGCATCGAGCGGGCCGGGGTGAGCGCTTTCCGTGCTCTCCGCTCTCGATCGGCGGCGGCAAGCCGTTCGCCGCGGCGGAAGGAGCGCAAC
Organism: Thermoanaerobaculia bacterium; assembly: GCA_038248205.1. Taxonomy (GTDB): domain Bacteria; phylum Acidobacteriota; class Thermoanaerobaculia; order Multivoradales; family UBA5704; genus DASYKS01. Next base: position 11,341 of record JBBRUC010000046.1, on the reverse strand, counting down.
GAGCGCGGATCGCGGCTTTCCGGGAAAGAACCGGCGCTCCCGGGGCGGCAAGCCGCCTGCCGCGGCTGAAACCGCAGTTCCACAGCCGAAAGCCTCGTTTCGGGACCGCATTCGCGGTTCTGGGACGGCAAGCCGCTTCCTGGGTCCGATAGCCGCTTCCTGAGACGGATAGCCGCTGGCAGGCACGATTCACCGTAGTTCGGGGCGAAGCTGAGCATGCGGCCGCTTGGAGCCCGCCCATTGGGCCGCACTGGAGTAGAATCCTCCCCCCGCTATATTCGGTCTATCGGAGGCTCCACCCATGTCGCCCGAAATCTCGCAGCAACGGGAAAAACTTCCCGTGCGTCGTCGTTGGAAAGATGTTTTGCTGATCGCGCTGGGAGTCTCCCTCATCGGGATGTCCGCCTATGCGTTTCGCGACCAGATTTCCCGAGCGACCGCCAAGCTCCAGGCCGGCGCGACGGGCGGCGAGACGGTCTCGGTGTTCGACGTGCTGGTCGATCGCGACAGCCGCCAGTACGTGGACATTCTGTTCGACCGGCCGCTCGGCGAGGGTCTTCAGGGCCAGGTGTTGGCCGATGCACCCGCGACGGTCGATCCGGCGATTTCCGGTTCTTGGCGTTGGCAAGATACGAACGCCCTGCGCTTCTCGCCCAGCGGCGGCTTTCCGATCGCGTCGAAGTACAAGTTCGAGCTGATCCCCGAACGGATTCTCCGGCCCGGCCAGATCTTCTCCGGCAACACCGAACTCACCGTGGTGACCGACAAGTTCCTGGTTTCAAGCATTGAGGCCGAAGAGGAGGTCGCGGGCAAGGCGCGGGTCGCCTTCCACGGTTTCTTTAAATTCAACTACCCCGTCGACCCGGAAGTGTTGATCAAGAACGTCAAGCTGGTCGATCCGGTCGCGGGCGAAGTGGCGATCCATCTGCTCACCGGCTGGAGCACCGAACAGATCGAGTTCCGCACCGATCCGATCCAGAAGCAGGTCGACGAACGGACGGCGAAGTTCACCATTTTAAAAGACCTGACCCCGGTCTCTGGGAGCATTCCCCTCGGCGAGAACTACGAAAAGGAGTTCCCCGTAGGCTCGTCGATCAAACTCGCGGTGCGCGGCGTTGAAGCCTCTCCCGGCGACAAGGAATCGACGATCACCATCCGGTTCTCCTCACCGGTCGAAGCGGCGGTCGCGGCGAAATACATCACCTTCTCCCCCGCGGTCGCTTTCCAGCCTGCCGCCGACGGCACCCGGGTGACCCTCACCGGTCCGTTTGCTCCCGGTGCGAAGTTCGCGATGAAAATCGCCAAGGGCCTGCCGGCGACAGACGACTCCTCGCTGCAAGAGGACTACGACGCCAAGGTCGACCTGCCCGACCTCGAAGCGTCGGCGAACTTTCAGAGCGAGGGGCTCTTCCTCTCCGCCTCGGGCAACCACACGGTGGCGGTCGACACGATCAATCTGAAGGGTTTCCAACTCAACGTCGATCGCGTCTACAAGAGCAATCTGTTCTTCCTGTTCAACTACGGCGGCTTCTGGGGCGATGAGTTCGCCTACGAGGGCTCCGAGATCAACCATGCCCTGGGTGACCGTCTAAACACCGAGACGATCGCCGTCTCGGGTCCGAAGAACAAGACGGTCACCACGCCGATCACCCTCGACAACCACGTACCGGCGGGCGAGAAGGGCCTGTTCCGCATGGTGGTCACGAAACCGGACGACTACGAAGGCAGGCAGCGCTGGCTGCTGGTCACCGACCTCGGTGCGGTCGCCAAACGCGCCCCGGGCGAATTCTTGGTCTGGGTCTCGTCCTACAAGGATCTGTCGCCGGTCGGCGGCGCGAAGGTCACGCTGATCTCGGACCAGAACCAGACCCTGGGCACCGGCACCACCGACGGCTCCGGCCTCTGGCGGATGCGCGACGCGGAGGCGCTTGCCGACCGCACGCCCTACATGGTGTTGATCGAGAAAGGCGACGATTGGAGCTTTCTGCTGCTCAACGAGATGCAGACCGACACCACGGGCCTCGACGTCGGGGGCGGTGAGCCGGCCGGCGCTGGCTACGACGCGTACCTGTTCGGCGAACGCGACCTCTACCGGCCGGGCGAGAAGCTCGAAGGGCTGGCGGTCGTCCGCGATGGCAATCTCGTGGCCTCCCCTGCCATGCCGGCCCTTCTGCGCTGGCGCGATCCGGAAGGAAAGGAGCGGAGCACGCAGCGGATCTCGATCACCGACCGGGGCCTTTCGCCATTCTCCTTGCAGATTCCCGCCTATGCCACGACCGGCCGCCATTCGCTGGAGCTGGAAGTCGCCGAGACGGTGATCGGCTCCTACGCGTTCTCGGTCGAAGAGTTCGTTCCCGACCGGATCAAGGTCGAGATCTCCGGCGCGGACAAGGCGCCGAAGCCGGGCGAAAGCCTGACCTACAAAGTGCAGAGCAACTACCTGTTCGGGCCGCCTGCTTCCAATCTCGCGGTCGAGAGCAAAGTACGCCTCGCGGACGCGACGTTTGCCCCCAAGGGTTTCGAGGCGTTCAACTTCCGGAACGACGATCGGAAGCTCGAAGCCCGCGAGTTGCTCGCTGAGGAAGGCAAGCTCGACGCCGACGGCAACAAGCAGTTCTCGGCCGCGGTACCCGACGGCTTGCCGGTTCCCTCCATGCTCGAAGCGGTGGTGACGGCGCGGGTGCAAGAGCAGGGCGGACGCGGCGTCTCCGCCCTCCAGCGGCTGAAGATTCACCCTTATCCCTACTATCTGGGGCTCAAGCGGCCAAATCCGGAGGCCTTCCCCGAGATCAACAAAGACCAGAGCTTCGACTGGGTCGCCGTCTCGCCCGAAGGCAAAGAGGCCGCCGCCGCTTCCTTGCGCGCCGAGCTTTACTTCGACCGCTGGAATACCGTCCTCCGGCGAACCGACGCGGGCACCTATCGCTGGGAATCGACCCGCGATCCAGTCCTCGTGCAGAGCCTGCCGGTGCCGGCGGGCAAAACCCGCGGCACGTTCCGTTTCCGGCCGACCAAGTACGGCAGCTATCGCGTCGTGCTCACCGATCCCGCGACCCTCGCCTCGACCCAGGTCGAGTTCTACGCCAGCGGCTGGGGCTATTCGCCGTGGGGGATCAAGAATCCCACTCGGCTGGAGCTGGATCTCGACAAGGAAGAGTACGCGCCGGGCGACACCGCGACGATCCAGATCCGTGCGCCGTTCCCGGGCAAGGTTCTGCTCACCGTCGAGCGGGAGAAGATCTTCTTCGTCCAGAGCTTCGACCTCGCGGGGAACACGGGCAAGATCACCATTCCGGTCGATGGCTCCTGGCGGCCGAACGCCTACGTCACGGCAACCCTGGTGCGCAAAGCGAAGGATCTGGAGGCTGGCTCCGCCGGCCGCGCGTTCGGCGCCGTGCCGATCGCCGTCGATCGGGCCGCCAACAAGCTAAAGCCGGGAATCGTTGCGCCGGACGAGATGCGGCCGGAATCGCCGGTCACGATCGAGGTCCAGACCCGACCCGGGGCGGTCATCACGGTTTCGGCGGTCGACGAGGGCATTCTCCAACTGATCGCTCAGAAGACGCCGCAGCCGTTCGATTTCTTCTATCGAAAACTCGCGCTGAGCGTCGATAGCTACGACAGCTTTGGCGTGCTGCTTCCCGAGGTGAACCCCGAGGGGGCCAAGGCGAAGGGCGGCGGCGAAGGGGGCGAGGGGTTGTCGCAGTACGTGCGGACGGAAGGCATTCGGCGCGTCGAGCCGGTCGCCTTCTGGTCCGGCCCGGTCACCGCGGACGCCTCCGGCAGGGCGCGGCTGACGTTCCAGGTGCCGGAGTTCCAGGGCGCGCTCCGGATCATGGCGGTCGCGATCGACGGCCGAAAATTCGGCTCGTCGGAAAAGCTGATGCGGGTCCGTACCCCCGTCGCCGTGCTGCCGACCTTCCCCCGTGTGCTGTCGTTCGGCGAAAAGCTGAAGGTACCGGTTACGGTGCGCAACGACACCGGCCGCCCCGGCACGTTCCAGGTCTCGCTCACCGCCCAAGGGCCCGCGAAGGTAGCCGCGGCGAACCAGCCGATCCAACTCGCCAACGCCAAGGACGGAACCCTCTACTTCGACGTAGAAACCGGCGCGGGCGCGGGCGACATCCGCTTCGTGGCTTCCGCATCGGGCAACGGCGAATCGGGCCGCTCGTCGGCGAGCGTGCCCCTGCGGGCGGATCTCTTCCCCATTGCGACCGAGCAGGCCGGCGCGATGGCGGACGACGAAATCAAACTCAAAGTCGATGACGACGACCTGCGCGAGGAGACGATTGTCCGCACGGTCCGGATCGGCTCGGGTCCGCTGGTCCAATTCACCGGCAAGCTCTCCGAGTTGCTCCGCTATCCGTATGGCTGCGCCGAGCAAACGGTCTCCTCGGCGTTCCCCCTGCTGTACCTGGGCGATCTCGCCAAAGAACTCGAACCGGAGCTGTTCGACCCGAAGAAGGGTCGCGGCGATCCGGCGGTCATGGTGCAAGACGCCGCCCGGCGGCTCGCGACGATGCAATTGTTCAACGGCGGGTTCGCGCTCTGGCCGGGTAGCCAGCAGATCCAGCCGTGGGCGAGCGTCTACGTCGCGCATTTCCTGGTCGAGGCGCGGCGGGCCGGTCATCCGATCGAGGATTTCCTCTACGACGGCTCGCTCAAGTGGATCGCGGGGGACGCCAAGGCCAAATCCGCCTACGGCCAAGAGGAGCTGCAGCGCACCGCCTACGAGCTGTTCGTTCTAGCCCGAGCCGGTAAGGCCGATCTCGGCACGATGGATTTCCTGCGCGAAAAGCAGATGAAGAACCTGCGCCCTGAATCGCGATCTCTGCTCGCGGGCGCGTACGCGGCGGTCGGCAACTCCCGAGCGGCCGGCGATCTGGTCGCGAACCTCGCGGAGGTCGAGACGGTAAACCGCCAGACCGGCGGCAACTTCAACTCCGAGATCCGCAACCGGGCGATCACCCTGATGGCGCTGCTCGACGCCCAGCCGGCAAACCCGCGGGTGGCGCAGCTGGTCGATCGTCTGGCGCGCGACGCCCGCGCGGTCGATACCTGGAACACCCAGGAATCCGGCTTTGCGTTCGTCGCCCTCGGCCAGTTCTATAAGCGCCAGGCCGACGCGCCCCCCTACACCGGCACCCTCTACGCCGGGAGCAAGAAGGTCGGCACCTTCACCAAACAGACCGCGACGTTCAGGAACATCAAGGGAACCGATGCGATCCGGATCGAGATGGACAAGGGCTATACCGCCGGCTCGGCGTTTTACAGCGTGATCACGCGGGCGATTCCGACCGACGCGGGCTTCAAGCCGGAATCGGCAGGGCTCGAAGTCCAAAGAGAGGTCCTCACCCGCGACGGCAAACCGGCGGATCTCGCCAATGTCTCCCAGGGCGACCTGCTGGTGGTGAAAACTCGGGTGCGGAGCGTCTCCGGCCCGCTGCTCAACGTGGCGATCGTCAGTCTCCTCGCCTCGGGCGTCGAAGTCGAAAACCCGCGTCTTGAAACGACCGAGCAGCTTCCGTGGGTGAACGACGCGAACCTCCGCGCCGTCCACCAGGATCTGCGCGACGATCGCTTCCTGCTGTTCACCGACCTGCCGGCCAATAGCTGGCAGACCTTCTACACTTTGGTCCGCGCCGTGGCTCCGGGCACCTTCCGGCTCCCGCCGATTCACGCGGAGGCAATGTACAACCCCGCGATCCGGGCTACCAGCGCCAAGGGCGAAGTGACGGTCAAGGTCCGGCAGTAGGGATTCCGCCAGCGGTGCCGGGTCGCCCTCAAAAGGGGTGGCCCGGCGCTGCTGGCTTCGACTACGCTCAGCCAGCGAGTCTGCGGTCCCGTTCCCTGAGCGAAGTCGAAGGGAACCTTTCGCTCGCCCTTCGGAGCACGTCCCTTGCTACAGCTGCAGCTCAAGAAACTCTTCGCCCGCCGCGGCATCCGCATCGCCCTCGGCGTGCTGGCGATCCTGCTCCTGCCGTTCCTGCTCGATCTTCTATTTCCCTTCTCCTGGGCCGCGCTCGATCGACCGCCGGCGTTGATCGTTGAAGATCGCGCGGGCGTACCGCTGCGGTTCTTCCTTCCGGCGGACGATCATTGGCGCTTCCCCGTCCGGCTTTCCGAGCTGCCGCCGGAGCTTCCGAAGGCGCTTGTCGCTTCCGAGGATCGCCGGTTCTGGAGCCATCCGGGCGTGGACCTACTGGCGATCTTTCGCGCCGCGGGCGCGAACTGGAAGGCAGGCGAAGTGGTCTCGGGAGCTTCGACGATTCCGATGCAGATTGCCCGTATGGCTAGCCCAAGGCGGCGAACTCTGTGGGCCAAAATGATCGAGGCGGTGCGGGCCTTACAGCTAACGGCTCACGTGTCCAAACGACGGCAGCTGGAGCTGTACCTAAACCTCACCCCCTACGGCGGCAACCTCGAAGGCGTGGGCGCCGCCGCCTGGTTCTATTACGGCAAACCGGCGAGCCAGCTGAGCCTGGGCGAGATCGCCCTGCTCACCGCGCTTCCCCGGTCCCCTTCACGCTACGATCCGACGACCCACCCGGCCGAAGCCCGGCAGGCGCGTGACCGAGTCCTCCATCAGCTCGCCGAGCGGGGAGCTTTTTCTAGAGCTGCGATCACCGAAGCGCTGCGCCAGCCCCTTCCCACGAAGAAGCGCAAGGCACCCTTTTCCGCGCCGCAATTCGCCGAGCGGATCGCCCGGCTTTCGGCCGGTCGCACCCGGGTCACCACCTCGCTGGATGCCGCCGTGCAACGGTCGGCCGAGGAGCTGGTGAAGCGAAGAATCGCGGAGCTGCGTCCGCTGGGGATCGGCAACGCGGCGACCGTGGTGATCGAGATGGAGGAGCCGCACTCGTCGGGACGGCGGTCGCTCCGTGCCCTGGTCGGTTCGGCCGGTTACGGCGAGACGGCCTTCCAAGGTCAGGTGGACGGCACCGCCGCCCGCCGCTCCCCCGGCTCGACGCTCAAGCCGTTTCTCTACGCGATGGCGTTCGACGACGGTCGGGTGGTTCCGGAATCCTATCTCCTGGACATTCCCACCGACTTCGGCGGCTATGTCGCCGAAAACTATGACGACGTCTACCGCGGTCGTTCGACCGTCCGCGACGCCCTGGTCCATTCGCTGAACGCCTGCGCCGTGAGGCTCCTTTCGGAGGTAGGTCTCGATCGCTTTCACAAGCTGGTGCTCGCCGGAGGCCTCACGACCCTCGATCGGCCGACCGCGACGTACGGACTGCCGCTCATCCTCGGCGCCGGAGAGGTAACGCTCCTTGATCTGGTGAACCTCTACGCCACGCTCGGGGAAGGCGGGCTCCACCGGCCGGTCGAGATGATCGTTCCGACCGACGCCGCGCGCCGGACCCGAGGTTCCGAACCGCCACCCGCTCGATTGCTTTCGGCCGAGGCGGCGGCGTTGACGACCGAGATCCTCACCGACCTGAAGCGCCCGGACCTCCCTGAGTCGTGGCAGCTCGCAACCGGAGTGCCGGCCGTCGCCTGGAAGACCGGCACCTCGTACGGACACCGCGACGCCTGGGCGGTCGGCTTTTCGGGTCGCTACGCGATAGGGGTATGGGTCGGCAATTTCGACGGCACACCGCGCCAGGGGATTTCGGGCAGCGAGCACGCGGCGCCGTTGCTGTTCGACCTCTTCCGTGCGATCGATCGCCAGGGAAGCGCGCCCCAAATCCCTCGCGGCCTGCGGATTGAGCCGATCGAGCTGTGCGCGGTCTCGCGCCAGTTGCCCACCCCCGACTGCCCGACGCGAATCCAGACGGTCTATCTTCCGGGCAAGACGAAGCTCACCGCCTGCCCGGTCCATCGCCGCGCCTTCGTCGACGCCAAAACCGGCGACCTGCTCGGCGGCGACTGCCTGAACCGGCCCTACCGCTCGGTCGTGCTCGAATTCTTCCCCCCCGAGCTGGTGGCTTGGTGGCGCGCGCAAGGGATGGCCACCCCAGGAATCCCGCAACCCAGTCCCGGCTGCGCCAGCCTGCCCGGGCGCGAACCGCCCCGGATCGTCTCGCCCGATCCTTCCACCCCCTACCGGATGAGGCGCGATGCCCCGGCAAGCGACCAGCGCATTCCGTTGATCGCAAGAGTCGGCGCCGGGGCGAGCCGGATCTGGTGGTACCAGAACGGCATTCTGGTGGCCTCTGGATCGCCGGGCGAGAAGCTGTTTCTCACAGCGGTCCCCGGCGAGCACCGGCTGGTGGTGACGGACGATCTCGGGCGGTCGGATGGGGTGGGGTATCGGGTGGAGTGAGGGGCGGTCTTTTTGAACGCTTCGATTCGCGGCCACGCGATGGTTTCCACAGAACTGGCGCTCAGCCCGGTACAGCCCTCACCCCCTCGGTCCCCCTCTCCCAAAGGGAGAGGGGGATGAAAGACTCCCGACCAGAGGCGTTCGTCGCCTGCGGAAATCGATCTGCTTTTCTCCCCTCTCCCTGTGGGAGAGGGGCCGGGGGTGAGGGCTGCTACTGGATATACCCCAGCGACCGCAGGTCATCCAGCAACTGATCGTCCGCCTTGGACGATTGGCCACTCTCGCTGGTGCGCACACCCCAGCTCTTGATCTTGCGCATCGGGTGGTTCTTTCGGAACCCCTCCCGGAAGAGCTGGGGATAAGCCTCGCCGTCGAAATCTTCGGCGACCGGCAGGCCTAGACCGTAGAGGAGGGTGGGCGTGATGTCGTGGACGTCGATCCCGGAGAGGTCTGCCTTGGGGTCGATGTCCGGCCCCGCGGCGATCAGGATTCCGTGGGTGGTGGTGGTGTGGGTTCCCGAGATGCGATCGATTCCGGAGACCGCTCCTTTCCACGGGGTTCCCGCGACGAGGAGGGTTTCGGTGGCGCCTACGCGGGAGACGCCAATGACGAAATCCGCCCCTTCTGCGATCTCCTTCGGCCGTGCATCGCGGACGAAGAAGACCGGTTCGCCTCCCTCATAGGTGACGCGGCCGAGGTCCTCGGTCAGTCTTGAGCGCACCGCCGTTCGCTCCTTGGGCTCTACGGTGCCGCCTTTCTCCCGTCCGACGAGGGCGAAGCGGACGAAGCGGGCCTGGCGGAAATTCGACGAGGCATGGCTGAAGACTTGGGTTTGCGCAAAGTCGATCGCGGCTCCCACGTGCTTTAGATAGCCTAGACGTTCGAGCACGGCGTCGAGATCCAAGAGAACCTTGGTCTCCTCTTCTCGGGCCGTCGCGTGGAAGCCGTGATCGGAGATCACCAAGACGTTCGCATCCGGCGCGATTTCGAGCAGCTTGCCGATCTCCACATCGACCGCACGGTAGACGTTTGGCACCCGCTCCCGATTCGCCGCGACCTCGGCTGGATCGATCGGCGCGAACGCCTCCGGCTCGAAGTACTTCCAGGCCCGATGGGAAACGACGTCGGTGCTTCGGAAGTAGAGCAAAAAGAGGTCGAAATCGCCTTCCTTCAAAAGCCCGCGGGCAAAATAGGACATCGACCGGTCGCGCCGTTCGGACTCCTCGTCGAGGCCGAAGAGCGAGGGCTCTTTTTCGGCCAGCTTCCGGGCTGCCTCAAACCGCGCAAGCACCTCGGGCGGGGATACGCGGTCGGGCAGATCGAGCAGAATCCGATCGCTCACCAAAACGCCGCGGATCGGCTCGGCCGGCCACGAGGCCCACCAGCCGAGGACCGCCGTTTTGCGCCGGCCGGTGGTCGTCATGTTCCAAATCGCCGGAACCTTGCGCAGCACGGAGGAGACGGGGAGGTCGCCTTTGGGCGTCGGCACGACGAAATCGGTGATCCCGTGGCGCTTCGGCACGACGCCGGTCGCGATCGTCGTCCAGATCACCGGCGAGGAGTTGTAGGCCGTTTTGAGATGCGTTCGAACGCCGCGATCCGCCAGGGCGTGCAGGTTCGGCAGATCGCCGATCTTCCAGAGGCGCTCGATGACCTTCCACTCGCCGCCGTCGATTCCGATCACCAGCAGCGGGTGCGGCGAGGCGACCTTCGTCGGTCTTTGGCAACCGTAGAGGGCTAGGCCCGCCAAGAGGAGGTAGGTTAAGAAGGGCCGGAGAGGAGACAAGAACCGATCATACCCTCGACCGGCCGTTCAGGCACCGGAGGCGATCGGCAACCGGTCCGGTGCGACCCAGCCCGTCCGCGCCTCTTCGGTCGCGAGCAGCTCGGGGGAGTAGAAGCGATGGAGGATCGATCGATCAAGAAGCTCCGGATGCGACGACAGAAATTCATCCGAGGTGGCAAGCGACGGCGACCGCCGGGCGGCTTCGGCGATCAACTCGACCCAGGCGCGGGTGAGCGTCTCGTGGTACAGCCGGTCGGCGCCGTGAGCTTTCGCCAACCGAACGAGCGCTCCGACGAAACGCTCGCGGGCCGGCTCTTGGCCGACTTCTTCGATCAGCTTCCAGACGACCCGAACGTGCTCGGAGTGGTGAAAGTCTTGGGCCGAAATCGACGTAGTTTCGAAAGCTTGAAGCAGTGCGTCGTCATCAAGGGGGAGGGGGGAAGGCGGCAAAGGTGACATGAGGCCTCCTGGTGAAAGCTTGCACCGTCGGCAGTGGCGAGCGATTGAAATCGCTCGCTGGAATACGACGTCCCTCCGGGACGTGCCGCATCTCGTCCCGCCAGGGACGATGTATGCGAGCGAGGGATTTCAATTCCTCGCCACGGCTACGGCGCCACGGCGCACCACGGCACCCGTGACGATCGCTATAGTCTTCAGGAAACTGGCCCAAAAAACTAACGGCCCTCGATTGCTCGAGGGCCGTTCTAAGAATAATTCCCGGCGGCGACCTACTCTCCCACACACCTGCGCGTGCAGTACCATCGGCGCTGAGGGGCTTAACTGCCGTGTTCGGAATGGGAACGGGTGTATCCCCCTCGCCACGGCCACCGGAAAACTTTAAAACTGATGGAAAGAACTCTTTCGAGAACCAACCGAATCGGGTTACTAGAGATAGGGAACGCCAGCTAAAGAGTCAATGGTCAAGCCGAACGACCGATTAGTACAGGTCAGCTCAACGCCTCGCAGCGCTTACACCTCCTGCCTATCAACCTGGTGGTCTCCCAGGGGTCTTCAGGGATATCTCATCTTGGGGGGGGCTTCCCGCTTAGATGCTTTCAGCGGTTATCCTTTCCGAACGTAGCTACCCAGCGGTGCCGCTGGCGCGACAACTGGTTCACTAGAGGTTCGTCCATCCCGGTCCTCTCGTACTAAGGACGAATCCCCTCAAATATCCTGCGCCCACATAAGATAGGGACCGAACTGTCTCGCGACGTTCTAAACCCAGCTCACGTACCACTTTAATCGGCGAACAGCCGAACCCTTGGGACCTTCTCCAGCCCCAG